>CAZZBB010000074.1:0-131247 GCA_964652195.1 uncultured bacterium
GGTTCAGGTTTTTGCGGAAGTATTTTTAATGTTTCCTCTATATATTTCAGACCCCTATAGTGTGATTTCAGATCTAAAACACTATAGGGTGTATTCTCACCACCAAATCTGTTTTTGAGTTTCGCACTGACCGATACCATAAACATTGATAGGTTTGCTGCATTATTCACAGGTGTTTTGTTGACATTCATAGAATCTTGTAATCCCCAAGGTAGATCGGTGTAAAAAAAGCGTTGTATCGTGCGGTAGCTACCCCCTTTTGGTGTCCAACGAGAGATATTTAGCATTGTGACCCGTCCTGTCATCGCAAGGAGTGCGAATACAACTATAGAAAAATGGCGTAGTGTCGCTGTTGATAAATGTGGTGCAAAAACTGTAAAAAGTGCTATAATTTCTGGCATGGGCGAATGTCTTTTTGAAATGTTATGGTTTATGAAGATTAAGAATTAAATTAGGTAATATTCGGGCGGGGCTTTTTTATATTTAATTTGGCCGTCCCTACGATAATTTTATGGGTTGGATTACCGAAAGATTTTCTTAAACTACATAAAGTTTGTGCTACATTAAAGAGATTTTATTTTTGGGACTTTAATTACCAGAAATGGTATTTTTTTCTGAAGTATGTTTTGTGTTGATAAGATAAGATCGGGGATCGGAATCCGAATCAACGGTATGAATGCCTTATTGGCATTCCCCGCCCACAGAATATAAGAGGATAGAAATGTAAAAATCGGGGATCGGATACCAAATCAAGGAATCAAGGAATCAACGGTATGAATGTCTTAATGACATCCCCCGGGTATGAATGCTGTTTAGCATTCCCCCAAATCAACACCGAATCCGCGTATGGAATTCGGTCAAATCAACGGTATGAATGTCATTTAGACATTCACCGGGTATGAATGCCTTATGAAGTTTAAATAATACTTTGGGTAATTAACGGGCAATGAATCACCCGTCAAAAAATTACCGAATTAATAACTTAATCTTCATTTTGCATTCCCCGCCTACAGAAGAGAAGAGGAAGAAATGTAATACCATTTCTATAAATGATTCTCCTTTGATTTGGTGATATTTATGTGTTGAAATACTACACTAACTGGCAGTATATGCTACAACATATAGGCACTTTCATTTGAATCTGTACTTATTCCCAAAAGCTTTACATACCCAATGGTAAAAGTAGCCCTTGACAGTGTCAAGTTATCTGGTTATAATGAATGTCGGTAAATGTTTCAGGAATACCATATCTATGAATACTTGCTAATAATGCTATTAACAATCACCACAACCCACACCCCAGCAACAGACCTTGGATATCTCTTACATAAACATCCTGACAGATTTCAATCATTCAATCTAAATTTTGGAAATGCATATGTATACTATCCTGAAGCCAATGAGGATAGGTGTACAGCAGCTTTGTTGCTTGATATTGACTCTGTAGGACTTGTCAGACGTAATCCAGGACAGAGTGGTGAGAACATTTCATTTGCTGAATATGTGAATGATAGACCCTATGTTGCATCATCTTTTTTAAGTGTTGCAATTGCTAAAGTCTTTAACTCTGCCTTATCAGGTAAATGTAAAGATCGTCCTGAACTTGTTAATACACCCCTTCCATTATCGGTAAGATTATCTATCCTACCCTGTAAGGGTGGAGAGAAATTCCTTCACAGACTTTTTGAACCTTTGGGTTACAAGGTAATTTCAGAACGGCACCAACTGGATGAGAAATATCCACAATGGGGTGAAAGTCGATATTATACAGTAATTCTTGAAAATACGTGCAAACTTAGCAATTTCCTCTCACATCTGTATGTATTGATACCTGTACTTGATGACGAGAAACATTATTGGGTTGATGAAGCAGAAATTGAGAAACTGATTAGATATGGTCAAGATTGGTTAGGCGAACATCCTGACCATGAGATTATTGTGGGTCGATTCTTAAAACATCAAGACAGACTCACCCGTCAAGCACTTACACAGTTGGGTGATATTTCTGAAGAGGGAGATTCAGGTACATTCATTTCAAATGAAGAGCAGGTTGAGCAGAAGATAGGTTTAAATGAGCAACGTTTAACAAAAGTTGTTGAAGTTCTAAAAGAATCAGGAGCACAACGTGTAATTGATTTAGGGTGCGGGGAGGGAAAACTTCTCAGAAAACTCCTATCAGATAAACAGTTTACTGAAATAGTTGGGTTAGATGTGGCACATCAGACCTTAAAAATCGCGCATGAACGTCTACATATTGATAGAATGCCAGATAAACAGAAAGAACGTATAAATCTGATACACGGTTCACTTATCTATAGAGATAAACGGTTAGAAGGATATGATGGAGCAGCAATTATTGAGGTAATAGAACACTTGGATCCATCACGACTTAGAGCATTTGAGAGATGTATTTTTGAGTTTGCATCTCCTAAGACTATTGTCTTGACAACACCAAATTTTGAATATAACCGTAAATTTGAGAATCTTTCTGGTGGGAAGTTCCGCCATAGAGATCACCGTTTTGAATGGACTCGTGATGAATTTAAGACATGGTCAATTGGAATGTGCAGTGAACACAAGTATACTGTTGAATTTCATAATATTGGTGATATAGATGAAACTCTTGGTTCACCAACACAGATGGCAGTATTTACACATAGTGAATAGATCATGCAAATTAAGATACCCAACCCCTCTCTTGTAATACTCATAGGACCGTCAGGTTCAGGAAAATCCACATTTGCAAAGCAGCATTTTAAACCTACTGAGATTCTCTCGTCAGATTTTTGTCGAGGGATTGTCTCTGATGACGAGAATGATCAATCTGCTACTGAAGATGCATTTGATGTCTTGCATTATATTGCTTCAAAAAGACTTGCTGCTGGTAGGTTAACGGTAGTTGATGCTACAAATGTACAAGTAGAAGCCAGGAAGAAATTACAGGATTTGGCACGTCAGTATCATTATCTTACTGTTGGTATAGTAATGAATATGCCTGCCAAACTATGCCAAGAGAGAAATGAAAGTCGTGAGGATAGAAATTTTAAACCCTATGTCATACGCAAACAGATTAGTCAACTCCGTCGGTCAATCCGATCTCTAAGACGTGAAGGTTTTCGTAACTTTGTTTTTATACTATCATCACCTGAAGAAGCAGAAAATGCAAAAGTTGTAAGACAACCCTTATGGACTAATCTGAAAGAAGAACACGGACCGTTCGATATAATTGGGGATGTTCATGGGTGTTATGATGAACTCATTTTATTACTTGTAGATTTGGGTTATGAAATTCCATCAGAACAGGGAACACCTATTTCACATCCAGAGGGTAGAAAAGTTGTTTTTCTTGGGGATTACGTTGATAGAGGACCAAAGGTTGTAAATGTATTGAAGTTAGTGATGAAGATGCACCAAGATGGAATTGCCTTATGTGTTCCGGGGAATCATGATGTCAAACTTGTCCGTGCACTTAGAGGTAAAAATGTTACGACCACCCATGGTTTAGCAGAATCACTATCCCAATTAGAGAATGAGTCCGATGAATTTAGAGAACAAATTTCTGATTTCATAGAAGGATTGATTAGTCACTATGAACTTGATGATGGAAAATTAGTTGTTGCCCATGCGGGTATGAAAAAAGAATACCAAGGTAGGACTTCCGGTTGTGTTAGAGAATTTGCGCTTTATGGAGAAACCACAGGAGAGACAGATGAATTTGGACTACCAATTCGGCTCGACTGGGCAGAGGAATATCGAGGGGATGCAACTGTTGTCTATGGACACACACCCGTTAACGAACCACAATGGATTAACCGTACTATTAATATTGATACAGGATGTGTTTTTGGCGGAAACCTGACAGCATTACGATATCCAGAAAAAGAACTGATATCTATTGCTGCAGAAATGACATATTATGAACCTGCAAAACCGTTAATTGAAGATGATACCGAACTAAGTTCACACGAATCGTATCTGAATGAAGGTGTATTAGATATAAACGATGTGTTAGGAAAACGTATCATCAATACAAGATTGTATCGTAGTATTACCATTAGAGAAGAAAACACTATACCCGCCTTGGAATCTATCAGTCGTTTTGCAGTTGATCCAAGATGGCTTATTTATCTCCCGCCTACAATGTCTCCTTCTGAAACAAGTTCAAAACCAGATTTTCTTGAACATCCATCTGATGCCTTCAATTATTATAGGAATCAAGGTGTACCCAGCGTAATTTGGCAAGAAAAACATATGGGTTCAAGGGCAATTGTCATTGTCTGTAGAGATAAAACCATTGTACAAAGACGTTTTGGTTTTCCATCAGAGTCTATTGGTGTCTGTTATACGCGAAATGGAAGACCATTTTTCGATGATATTGACCTTGAATCACAGCTCCTAAACCAAATTAGACATGCTATAGATAAACTTAACTATTGGAACAAATTGGATACAGATTGGATCTGTCTTGATTGTGAATTAATGCCGTGGTCAGTAAAGGCACAAGAACTGTTACGACAACAATATGCACCTGTAGGGATTGCTGGAAGCATATCCATTTCAGATGCATTGGCTTCAATTGAAATGGCAAAGAACAGAGATATTGATACAGTTGACATGTTAGACGATTTTCTTGACCGCCAAAATGCTATTAAAGAATATATAAAATCGTATCAACAGTATTGTTGGGATGTTGAATCAATATCTGATTTAAAACTTGCCCCCTTCCACCTATTGGCAACAGAAGGTAAAGTATATTTCGATAAAGACCATTTGTGGCATATGGAAATGCTTCAGGAATTATGTGGAGCTGTTGAAGATGACATACTCTATTCAACTACTTATGGATCTGTTACACTATCTGATGAAAGCAGTGTGAATACTGCAATTGAAAAATGGGTAGAACTCACCAAAAAGGGTGGGGAAGGTTTTGTCGTAAAACCTTTGAATTTCATTACACAAGGAAAAAAAGGTATTGTTCAACCAGCAGTAAAATGTCGTGGCAGAGAATATTTACGGATTATTTATGGACCAGAATACACAATGCCAAGATATTTAGAGCGACTTCGATCCAGAGGATTGTCTAAAAAACGGTCACTTGCAATTCGAGAATTCACTTTAGGTGTTGAAGCACTGGAAAGGTTTGTGAGGAATGAGCCATTCTCTAAAGTACATGAGTGTGTCTTTGGAATTTTAGCTTTGGAAAGTGAATCAGTTGATCCGAGGCTATAACCATAATTTATTTCTGTAAATTCAACATAGTTTAAAAAAAATGAAGTAAAAATTAGTAAGACACATCATACATTAAAAATTAGTTACTACTTGACATTACTATAAATTGTCTTATAATCACTACTTATAGTAAACTTTGAATTAATGGAACATTTTACAACGGGCGAGGTGACCTCGCCCCTACGATGGACGTTCTTCGTAAACGTTGAAATGTTTCATTAATTATTCACTTAATTATAAATTTGTACAATATTATAAGAATCAATAGCATAGTCAATAGAGGCATCGTTTATTTACCGAAAATAAGTATTCTATTCTATAAGTAAAATTTTGTTCTGCACTCACAGAAAATAGCATATACGCTATACACAAACGGAGTATGAAACAAACATGACCATACTAATGAAAATCGTAGAAATTGTACAAACTTTAGTATAAATTTAACAATTTTATTCATAACAAACAGAGACATATATTATATATGTCTCCTTGTATAAATATTAAATTTAGATTGATAGGGAAAATCTAACTGTATTAACCGTGGCTTTCGCAAAGACCGACATTTGGTTTAATCCTCATGTGTCAAAGGAGAAATTTTGAAATATTTAGTTATAACGGTCCTTATTGGATCATTTGTCCTTACTTGTTTCGTAACAACACATCTCTACTCACACAGTTGGGAAAATGGTGAATTCCAGCACCCTGAACCATACGATATTGATGAAAGGTATGGAGATACCTTCGGATTTGTATATGGACGTGTTGAGGTATGGGCTCATTACGAATTTCCAGTCGCTACAAGTGTTCATTCAGCATACATTAGTAATTATTCAGGTGGATTACCAGATTGGCCGAACCACATTAATAATGTTCGCTTTTATTTTGACTTCTCTAGCGAAATTACAGGTCCTAATGATTTTAAAGATAATGGAGAGTGGAATGATGAAGGGGATGTAGATTCATATTGGTCTAATGCTACTGATGGAAACCCTGGCTATTCGTGGGAGGATTACATACATCTTGAATATAATCTTGTAAATGAAGAATGGGGGGAATACGATCTGTCTGCTGATTCAAAGCTAACTGTAAAGAAAGACCTTAATGGTGACGGAATTAGGGAAATAGAAAGTTGGGACGCAGAGGCAGTATTAGAAAATATCGAACACAATGAAGAAGCTTTAGGTATTGACTGATTGGAAATGGGATGGTTCAGATTGGTCTATTCAATCTGAATAATCCTGTATTAACTATTAAGATCTACCTTCTTATAGCAAGTGCATAGGACCATAATGCACTTGCTATAAAATTATGACAATAATTAAGCTAAACCTATAAGGATAATCATGAAGTATAGTCCCCTCAAACTTTCAAACACTTATTTTAGGTCTCAAATATTATTTTGTTTATTTCTCTGTTTCTTTCTTGTATGTGTTCCAAGCAGGACAAATGCAAAAATCGTCTATGTCTACGTCGGCAGTATTTACGTCATGAACGATAATGGCAGCGGGATACAAAGATTGACAGATAATCAGTTTAGAGAATCACACCCCCGCTGGTCTCCAGATGGAACTCAAATCGCTTTTGAGAGACACCTTGAGAATGATTCTCAAAAATACCAACTTTTTATCATGAATGCAAACGGTACTAATCAACGGCAATTAACTCATAACGTTGATGGGTCGAAAAATGGATTACCTGCTTGGTCTCCAGATGGACAATTCATTGCATTTAGTAGCAACCGAAGTGGAAGATCCGAAATTTATACCATTAACCTACAGAACTTTGCAGTAAAACAGTTGACAGGAATTGAGGAAGAAACCGGTTCACACCGACCCGATTGGTCGCTAAATGGAGAAGAAATAGTCTTTGTGAGATTTATAGTTAAACCGGGGTTATCTCACAAAGGTATCTGGGTTATGTCAGCAGACGGAAAGAATCAAAGACCTTTCTTACCTGACCCGGAAAAGGATGAACCGTTACTTTTGAGATCCTATCCACAGTGGATGCCTGATGGAAGACAAATCCTATTTATAGAATCAAGACTACAGCAAGACAAACGGGTTAAACGATTTGTCATTCAGCATAAAGGCGGATTAAGAAAAGAAATTGATATAAATGAGAAAATAGGTGGAAGGTGGGTTGGGTCTGCAGCGACTTTAATGGAACAAGGTCGGGCAATTCTATTTTCTGCCGGACGACTTGATGTTCCCGATAACGAAAGATTCCATGACATCTATCGTTATGAAATTGCTACCGGTAAATTGAGAAAATTAACAAAACGTCGGTATCACAACATTCTACCTGATTGGGTAGAGGGACCTTTGCCTATTTCGCCACAAGGAAAAATGGGTCTACAATGGGGAGATATGAAGACAAGATACAGTGTTGAAAAACCCTAATTACTAAGAATATCCAATGTTGATATCTACTTTTCTTGTGTGTGTGACAACGTTGTACCTGTGTGCATTCCGTACAATTCCATCCAATTGAGCAACCAACATATCTGTAGTATATTATTGCCAATTATTCATTCTTTTTTACCCTAAACTGTGTTAAAATATATGCGTCTCTTTTCTGTACTACAACCTGTGAGTTCGTGCTTTTACCGTTTCATTCCTAACAACCGCTAATGAGATAATACCAATTACAATTAATTATTTCTCATTAGCAGTTTTTATAATATACAAGAATCCCGTGATTTTTGATATTCATCACTTTCTATAAACTCAGGAACTTTTTTATTCATAGATAACAACCTTATTTTAATACCATTTCTATTTGAAATGTTCATAGTTAAAAATAAATTGAAGAAATATGAATCTCAAACATCTAACATATATATAAAAAACCACACAATTAAATAGAGATATTGTGATGATGCTTTTGACACATACTTATAATAATAAATAATGAGGAATAAAAAATGATGAAAATCCATAAAAACGATCCTAAATACAAAAATCTATTTATGTCAAAAAACCGGCTATATTCGCCAGTTGAAAATGTCAAAATCAAGTAGGACAACAAAAACACAAAATACCATTTTTTAGAAATTCTTAAAAAGTCAATTCGAAGTGCCCTAAAGTCAGTCTGGGACAGGGGTTATGGAGGTAATTTACACCAATTTCAATGACACACAATGTGTCAAAAAGTGTAACTTTTTTCAAATTTTTGACACATTGATGAATAAAACATGGACACGATTTACCTTATGAGTATTTAGGATTAAATGCCTGTTTTTGCACCCCATTTCTTGACTGGATATTAGGATTAAATGTGTGTTTTATAGATATTCAACCGACACAAAACAACTTCTGGATTTGAGAAAGAATATCTATCGTTACTTTATAAAATTAGGGTCTATAATTCGATGGCATTTCACTAATCTAAAATCCTTAAATTACTTTCAATACCGTATAAGTCCTGATTAATATGAAGAAAACATTACTCACTTTATTTTTTATACAAAGTATTCTCTGTCTTATCATATTTGGGTGTGGGGATGCAGATAAGTTAAATGGTGTTCCTGATAAAAAAGAGCAAGTCATCCTAAACAATCACACGCTATCAACAGATGAAACTTGGACACCAGAACAAAGTTATTTAGTAAACGGAGAGCTGCTTGTTCCACCCTCTGTTGAATTGGAAATATTACCCGGTACATCAGTGAAATTTGGTGTAGATGCGTATGTTGTTGTCAGGGGAACGTTAAAAATTGGAACTCCTATAACCCAAACAGTTCTGGATAAATTAGTCTACTTATCTTCGAACAGTGATTCACCGAATTCAGGAGATTGGCGCGGATTCCTATTTGATCATACACATGATGTCGATAGTTTCTTCAGGGGTGTAGTCATACAACATGCTAAGATCGCATTGGATATTAAGACAACCTCCCCTATTATAATGGATAGTACATTACAAGAGAATGAAACAGCAATAGCATTAGATGGAAGCAATTCAGTAATACAACATAATAGAATAATTGATAATGAAGTCGGCGTAATTACTATTGGTCGACAAACAAGACCTCGTATTGAGAAGAACAACATTCTTGAAAATGATTCAGGTATCATCTGTGAAAACGTGCAATCCATAATTAGGAGAAACAACCTTGAAAGGAATGAATTTTCACTTAGATTGCAAGTAAAGTTCGATCTTCACATACCAGACAATTGGTGGGGAACTACAGCCGATCATATAATTGATGAAATAATCCTTGATTCACAAGACTCGAATCTCATTACAAAACCCGTTGGAACTGTTACCTATCAACCAATTTCCGCCTTTCATTACCCTGACGCTGGACCACGGGAGTAGTATTAAATGTCAACAATCTTAAATATATCTCAAAATCATTATATTCGAGGCGGATCAGATAGGTATTTCTTTACAATGGGAGAATTGTTAGAAAAGCATGGACATAATGTCATACCTTTCACGGCAGCAAGTCCTAAGAACGAACCATCACAATGGGAGAAATATTTTCCACGTGGAGCTGATTTTGAGAATCCAAGTCCGTTTGACATAATTAGGTACATTTATAATCCAAATGCCTATAAATCTATTAGAAAACTCCTTTTGGAAACTAAGGTTGATATTGCCCACTTTCACATCTATTATGGCAAATTAACAGCATCTATACTTAACAGTCTTAATAAAGCAGATATTCCAATGATTCAAACACTTCATGAGTACAAATTAACTTGTCCTGTTTATAGTCATTTATCCAATGACAAGATATGTGAAGATTGTGAAGGCAAACACTTCTGGCGTGCATTACCAAAAAAATGTAATAGAGGATCAATGGCACGTACTGCTTTGAGTGTTACAGAATCTTACATCTCACGAATATTAGGAAATGTGGACAAATTCGACCATTTTATCTCTGTTTCACATTTTCATCGTAAAAAAATGATACAGTACGGTATACCAGAAGATAAGGTCACAGCTATCCACAACTTTACAAATGTCTCTCTGTTTGAACCGAATTTTTCAGCCGGAAAATATATACTCTATTTTGGTAGAGTACATCAGAGTAAAGGTGTTTTTACCTTAATTAATGCTTCACTTAATGTAAAAGAGCTACCTCTTTATATTGTGGGAGATGGGGAAGCAATGACTGAAATAAAGAAATTAATTGAAGAAAATGACTGTGATCATATTCATATATTAGGATTTAAACAAGGTGATGAACTTAGAGAATTAATACAGAATAGTATTTGTACTGTCCTACCATCTGAATGGTATGAGAATTGTCCTATGTCAGTATTAGAGTCTTATGCCTATGGGAAAGCTGTGATTGGAACTGATATTGGGGGAATTCCTGAACTTATTAAAGACAAAGAAGATGGGTTTTTAATTCCACCTGCTGATGAAAATACATTAACAGATTGTCTTAAATGGGTTTCTGACAATAAAGAAAAAGCAATAGAAATGGGAAAAGTAGGACGTAAAAAAATAGAAGAAGAATTCAATGCGGATATACATTATAAGAGAATTATGGATGTCTATAATAAATTTCTATAATGATGACTTATAATGAATGACAGCCAATTTAATAATTTGAAAATATAATGAATATATTGCATAATATTAGTTGTGTTAGATAGTAAATCTACAATGACCAATATTATGTCTTGGTATGGAGTGTTTGAATAAACCTTATATTTCATTCTATCAAAGTAGTTTAGAAATTATAAATTAGGAGGTAAAATGAATAAATATCATTTATTTCTATTAGTTATCTTATTGTGTAGCATAAGTTTAATCTCTTGTGAGAAGATACCTAAAATGACAGAAACCATTATATCAGATGATGAAATAATGCAAACGCCAGAAGAAATGGATATGGTTAGTATGGATGCTACCAAGGACAGTGAAGATATGTCTGGTGAAATGACCATGGATGAAAATGGTACTATGGAAATGGATACTTCAGATGATTCACCGATGACTGTTATGCCCGTAGTCATAAACGAACTCATGGCTGACAATGACAATATTATCGCTGATCCACAAGGTGATTATGACGATTGGTTGGAATTGTATAACACATCCAATAGTCCTGTAGTATTAACAGGGTTATATCTGTCTGATAAGGAAGACAATCCAACGAAATGGCAATTTCCTGATAACACTGAGATTGCTGCAAATGGATATTTGATTGTATGGTTGGATGAAGATCACGACGATGAAGAAGCAACAGAAGGACTACACGCTAACTTCAAACTATCAAAGAGTGGGGAACTCGTACTATTCGTAGATAGCGATACCGAAGGAAATGAAATTCTGGATAGTGTTGTATTCGGTGAACAGGAAACTGATACAGCTTATGGACGTTTACCTAACGGAACAGGCGAATTCCAAGTTGTACTACCAACGCCAGGTGAAGCAAATAGAGCAGAATAACTACTAAGTTTAAAAATAAGACTGGGAGATGGGAAGAGACAAGATTGTTATTTTCCTTTCTTACCAGTCTTTTTAAATATAAAACTGATTTACTAATTATGACTAAGGGAGATGAATTACTTGAGATTCTTGACGCATTCCGGATCAATACATCTATGGGACAAATGGCTAAATTCTCGATTTAACCCAATTATCAGTCTGATTCTTTTTTTATTTTTGGTCTTTTTTCAATATCATCAGATGGCATTTGCTCAAAAGGTAAATATTCCTGATCCCAATCTCCGTGCTACCCTTGAATTGACTTTAAACAAAGATGTTGGTGCCGACATAACACAGACGGAAATGGCAAGTTTAGAATCGGTTGATGCGTTTCAATCTGGCATTAGCGATCTCACAGGTTTAGGGTTTGCTACCAATCTGATGGAATTACATCTCGGCCTCAACCAGATAGCAGACATCTCGCCGCTAAAAAACCTAACAAAGCTGACATACCTTGATCTTCATCGTAATCGCAATATATCTGATATATCCACACTAAAAAATTTAACAAACTTGACACATCTTTCCCTTAGAGGCAACCGGATTCATGATGTGTCCCCCCTAAAAGACTTACCAAAACTAACATACCTGCATATCGGGTACAACATAATAACAGATATAACACCGTTCAAAGATTTAAAAACACTCACATTCCTCAACCTTGACCAAAATAAGTTACAGGATATATCCCTACTCAAAAATCTAACAAATCTGACAGAACTGCACCTCGATGACAACAAAATCTTTGATATATCCCCGCTTAAGGATTTGACTAATCTCATTTCTTTAAATATTAATGATAATCAGGTATCAGATATATCTCCACTCAAAAATTTGACAAACATAACAAATCTGAATCTCCACGGAAATCAAATTTCGGATGGTAGTCCTCTTCAAGGTTTAACAAACCTTGAAGTCCTGAGATTTCATGAAAACCAGATCTCCGACATATCTCCACTCAAAAATCTAACTAATCTGATCACCTTATTGTTATTTTCGAACGAAATTAATGATGTTTCACCAATCAGAGAATTGACCCGACTCAAAAAACTTGATCTTCATGACAATCAAATAGTTGATATATCTCCCCTAAAAACTTTAATTAATTTGACATACTTGGATCTTAGTGAAAATTATATTTTGGATTTCTCGCCGATAGCAGACTTGACAGGAAACTTGGTTAAATATTATAACGAGAACCAAAAAGAGGCAATTATTGAACCGGGAGACGCGAACGGTGATGGTGTTGTAAGGATAATTGACATACCGGACAACAATCTCCGGAGTGTTCTTGAGTTGGCATTAGGCAAAGAAGCTGGCGCCGATATAACTCAGAAAGATATGGAAAGTTTACGTACACTTGATGCGTTTCAATCTGGAATTCACGATCTAACTGGTCTGCAGTTTGCCGTTAATTTAACTGAACTACATCTTGCTCGAAACCGTATAATCGATGTGTCGCCACTCAAAGATCTAACGAATTTGGCAGTTCTCGATCTTTACCGCCACGATCTTACTCGCACATATCGAAAAATTACCGATGTGTCACCTCTCCGCGCTTTGACAAACTTGCAAGTACTAAATCTTAGAGGTAATCGTATTACAGATGTGTCGCCACTGAAAAACATGACAAATTTGACATATCTGCGTCTTGGATACAATTTCAACTTGTCAGACATCTCACCACTCAGAAACTTAACAAATTTGACATACCTCGATCTTGAAACAAATATGGTATCTGACGTGTCGCCGCTAAAAGATTTGACGAATCTCACAGAATTGGACCTTGATGAAAACAGTTTATCTGATGTGTCGCCACTCAAAGGCTTGATAAAGCTAACAGTACTGGATATTTCCGACAACGAGATATTAGATATTTCTTCGCTCAAGGATTTGATAAATATAGGGAATTTTGATCTTGATGACAATCAGATCCCTGACGTGTCGCCACTAAAAGAAATGACGAGACTTTGGCGTTTGGATGCCCATAACAATTTGATTTCGGATATATCACCACTCAAAGATTTGGAAAATCTGAGAGTGCTAAAACTACACAAAAATGAGATTTCAGATATATCACCAATTGAGAATATGGTATTTATGACAGTGCTGGACCTTGATGGCAACAAGATAGAGGATATATCGCCACTGAAAAACATGATAAGAATGCGAAATCTGGATCTTGATGAAAACCGTATAGTAGATGTGTCACCTTTGAAAGAAATGACAAAAATACTAATCCTTGATCTTCACGATAATAAAATATCAGATATTTCCCCACTGAATAACATGACAAGTCTTACAGAATTGGATCTTGACGATAACAGTATTTCGGATATATCTCCACTTATGGATATGATAAATCTGACTGTACTCGATTTAGACGGTAACCAGATATTAAGTATTTCTCCACTGAAAAACATGATAAATCTGGTTGAACTGGATCTGCACGACAACCAAATTACAAGTATTACCCACCTCAAAGATATGATAAATCTACAAATCCTTGATGTTTCTGATAACAGGATTTCGAATGTGTCGCCACTCATGACTTTGATAAACCTGAAAATGCTTGATCTTAGTAGCAACCATATATCAGATTTCTCTCCAATTGCAGGATTGATAAAGGGTCTACTGGAATATGACAACAGCAACCAAACACTTCTAACGTACAAACCAGAGGATGTAAATCACGATGGGGTTGTAAACATAACAGATTTGGTATCAGTCGCAACAAACTTTGGGAACCCCGACTTTGCAGCCCTTGCACAGAAAAAAATCTATCCAGATGTCAATGATGATGGTGTTGTGGACATCAGAGATTTGGTTACTGTCGCTGCAGAGATAAATTCAACAGCTGCACCTACACTTAACAGGAACTCCGTTGAAATCGCTAATCTCACAACTGAAAATCTTACACAATGGATACAGCTTGCTAAGCAGCTTGATACGCACAATCCGCAGACACAGAGAGGGATTACTCTGTTGGAACAACTCTTAGCGAACCTTTCTTTGATAGAATCTCTACCGAAAAAGACCGCACTGTTGATGAACTATCCAAATCCGTTCAACCCTGAGACTTGGATACCTTATCAGTTGGCAAAACCGGCATTTGTTGTTATCTCAATTTATTCTGTAGATGGAAAACTTATTAGAACTTTTGAGTTAGGACAATTACATGCAGGTGTATATCAACACAAATCCCGTGCTGCGTATTGGAATGGTCAGAATGAAGTGGGAGAACTTGTGGCAAGTGGGATATATTTCTACACACTCACTGCTGATGATTTTACTGCTACCCGAAAAATGATCATACGAAAGTAGTATCAAGTTTATACTATGGTGTCTTACTACTTGATAATTTATAATAAAGGAATATAACGCTCTTGAGGCCTTTTACATCACCTAAGATATCATGGGTTAATTGTTTCTCAAACCAAAACTTAGAATCTACTTGTGTCGCCATATCTGTTTTTATCGCGTGTATGTTTATTGGGACACTATGCCAGACAGCAAACGCACAATCCATTCATATTCCAGACCAAAATCTCCGTTCTGTGCTTGAGTTAACACTAAAGAAAGCGGCAGGTGAAGACATCACTCAAGCAGATATGGCGAACTTGCAGTCGTTTGATGCGTTTGAATCTGGCATTCGCGATCTAACAGGATTGGAGTTTGCTACTAATCTGACAGAATTACACCTCGGTCTCAACCAGATATCAGATATCTCACAACTCAAAAATTTAACAAAACTGACTTACCTTGATCTTCACCGTAACCGGAATATATCGGAAATATCTCCGCTAAAGAATTTAACGAACCTGACACACCTCTCCCTTAGAGGTAATCGAATATCTGATGTATCAGCCTTAAATGGCTTAGCAAAACTTACATACCTGCACATTGGATACAACCAAATATCAAATTTATCACCGTTCAAAGATTTGAAAACACTCACATTTCTCAATCTTGACCAGAATAAGATAGTAGATATATCCAGTCTCAAAGACTTGAAAAACCTTTTGGAATTACATCTTGACGACAACGAAATATCGGATATTTCACCACTCAAAGGCTTGACAAAACTCCTATTCCTGAATCTTAACGACAACAAGATAATGGATATATCCACACTCAAAGATTTAGCAAACCCGATTCTTCTGGAACTACACGGCAACCAGATATCAGACTTGGCACCGCTCAAAGATTTAACAAGCCTGGTGATCCTTGTTTTACACGGCAACCAGATATCAGACTTGGCACCGCTCAAAGATTTAACAAGTCTGGCGATCCTGGATCTGCACGACAACCAGATATCAGACTTGACACCGCTCAGAGATTTAATAAAATTGAATGTACTAATGCTTAACAACAATCAGATATCAGATGTCTCTCCTCTCACAGATTTGACCAAATTAAATGTCTTAAATCTTAGTGGTAATCATATATCCGATTTTTCTTCAATTGTTGAATTGATTGATAATTTAATGGAATATGATAACAGTAACCAAATCCCCCAAACTTATAAACTGGAGGATGTTAACCGCGATGGTGTTGTAAATATATCAGATCTTGTCTTAGCTGCATTTCACTTTGACACCCGTGATTTAGGGTTACTCGAACAAATAAACATTTATCCAGATATCAATAGGGATGGTGTTGTGGATATCAGAGACTTAGTTTTAATTGCTGGTGAGATTACTTCAGAACCTCATATAGTGGATTTTGAAATTTCTGAGACATATTGACAAACCTATTTTGGAATATTCCCTGCAATAGAAGTTGTAGCATAAACTTTTAGTTTGTGTAACGCCTAATTCGGACTGGCTCTATATTTACCAAGTTCAGGAGCATTGTTATTCAACAGAACTGTCGCGAAAGGAGTATAAATCTATTGAAGTTTTTCATATCGTATATGGAATTTTCGATCACACATTTTTCAAACATGAGTTTAGAGTTCATTCGCGTTGGCATTTTTGTCTTTATGACATGTGTACTTTTTGCAGTGCCACAACAATTAACTGCACAGACTGTCGACATTCCTGATCCTGAACTTCGCGGGACACTTGAGTTAGCATTAGGTAAAGAAGCAGGTGCTGACATAACTCAGGCGGATATGGCAAATTTAAAATTAATACAAGCCAATAGATGCCGCTTAACGATAAACGAATTGATATGTCAACCTTACACTCACACGTTTAAATCGGGTATTCAAGATCTAACTGGACTCGAGTTTGCTACTAATCTGACAGAGTTACATCTAAGTTGGCATATGATATCGGATTTGTCTCCACTTGAAAACTTGAAAAACTTGATATACCTTGATTTTGGATATAACTGGAGAATATCAGATTTGTCTCCACTCAAAAATTTGAAAAACTTGAAGGTCCTAAATCTTAGAGGTAATCAGATAAGGGATGTATCTCCACTCAAAAATTTGAAGAAACTTACAGAACTACATCTTGGATACAATTTCAATATATCAGACATCTCACCACTCAAAGATTTGACAAACCTGGAATTCCTTGATCTTGAAACAAATATGGTATCTGATGTGTCGCCACTAAAAGATATGACGAATCTCACAGAACTGGACCTTGACACAAACAGAATATCCAATGTATCCTCACTAAAAGATTTGATAAAGCTAACAGTGCTGGATATTTCCGACAACGAGATATCGGATATATCTTCGCTCAAGGAATTGATAAATATAGAGAATTTTGATCTTGACGACAATCAGATCCCTGACGTGTCTCCCATAAAAGATATGACGAGACTTTGGCGTTTGGATGCCCATAACAATTTGATTTCTGATATATCTCCACTCAAAGAATTGGAAAAACTGAGAGTACTGAAACTTCATAAAAATGAGATATCAGATATATCACCAATTGAGAATATGGTATTTATGACAGTGCTGGACCTTGATGATAACAAGATAGTAGATATATCACCACTGAAAAATATGATAAGAATGCGGAATCTGGATCTTGATGAAAACCGTATAGCCGATGTGTCGCCACTCAAAGACATGAAAAAATTACTAATCCTTGATCTTCATGATAATAAAATATCAGATATTTCCCCTCTGAAAAACATGACAAATCTTACAGAATTGGATCTTGACGACAACAGTATTTCTGATATATCTCCACTTAAGGATATGAAAAATCTGACTGTACTCGATTTAGACGGTAACCAGATATTAAGTATTTCTCCATTGAAAAACATGATTAATCTGGTTGAACTGGATCTGCATGACAACCAAATATCAGGTATTACTCACCTCAAAGATATGATAAATCTACAAATCCTTGATGTATCCGATAACAAGATAACGAATGTGTCGCCACTCATGACTTTGATAAACCTGAAAAGGCTTGATCTTAGTGGAAACCATATTTCAGATTTTTCTCCGATTACAGTGTTGGTAGAGAATTTAATTGAATATGATAACAGCAACCAAACACTACTTACCTATAATCCGGCAGATGTAAATAACGATGGGGTTGTCAATATAACAGATCTGGTATCAGTCGCAACAAACTTTGGGAACCCCGACTTTGCAGCCCTCGCACAGATGAACATCTATCCAGATGTCAATGACGATGGCGTTGTGGATATCAGAGACTTGGTTGCTGTCGCTGCAGAGATAAATTCTGCTGCTGCACCGTCACTCAACAGAAACTCCGTTGAAATCGCTAATCTCACAACAGAAAATCTTACACAATGGATACAACTTGCTAAGCAGCTTAATACAGTTGATCTGCAGACACAGAAAGGGATTACTCTCTTGGAACAACTCTTAGCGAACCTTACTTTGACAGAAACACTACCGAAAAAGACCGCACTGTTGATGAACTATCCAAATCCGTTCAATCCTGAGACTTGGATACCTTATCAGTTAGCAAAACCTGCATTTGTTGTTATCTCAATTTATTCTGCAGATGCAAAACTTATTAGAACATTGGAGTTAGGACAATTGCCTGTAGATGTATATCATAGCAAATCTCGTGCTGCGTATTGGGATGGTCAGAATGAAGTAGGAGAACCGCTGGCAAGTGGAATATATTTCTATACACTCACTGCTGATGATTTTACTGCTACCCGAAAAATGATCATACGAAAGTAACCTTATGGAATACTGAAACCGTATAAATTTACGGTAATTGAACAGTCAATTTGGTTTCGAAAGGATCGAATCAATTTTCTACAGACATTTAATATGAGATTTTTTGAAGAAAATCTGTAGATATTACAACAAATAAGGAAAACTCGTAGCATTAAAGTAAAAAGGTAAAGAATATGAAAAAAACCTCATTGGTTACTGGTGGAGCTGGTTTCATGGGTGCTCACGTCGTCAATGAATTGCTTAGCGACAGGAATCATACAGTTGTTGTGCTTGACGATATAAGCGGCGGTTTTCTCGAAAACGTCAATCCAAATGCTACATTCGTTGAAGGTAGTATACTTGACACTTCACTTATTGACCAACTCTGCAAAAAATATAATTTTAACTACATCTACCATCTTGCGGCGTATGCAGCAGAAGGCTTGAGCCATTTCATCAAACGATTTAATTATCAAAACAATCTAATCGGAAGCGTTAACTTAATAAACGCTGCCATCTGTTATGATATTGAGCGGTTTGTGTTTACCTCTTCCATAGCAGTTTACGGTGAAAACCAACTTCCAATGCACGAAGGACTTATACCGATGCCTGAAGATTCTTACGGTATCGCTAAATATGCTGTGGAACAGGAACTTATCGCTTCTAAACGTCTCTTTGATTTGGATTACACAATCTTTAGACCACACAATGTCTATGGGGAACTCCAGAATATAAGTGATAAATACCGTAACGTCATCGGCATTTTCATGAATAAAATTATGCATGATGAACCCTTGATTATTTTTGGGGATGGAAAACAGACCCGCGCATTTACACATATTGCAGATGTCGCACCACATATAACTCGCTGCGTAGATATACAGGAAACCTCATGTGAAGTTTTCAACGTCGGTTCCGATAAACATGTTTCTGTCAATGAATTAGCAGATTTAGTCATGACAGCTATGCAAAAGGACGTTCCTGTAAAACATCTTCGCGAGAGAGAAGAGGTGAAGCATGCCTATTGCACACACGAGAAATTCCATGAGGTTTTCGGTGAAACGTCACATGTTTCGCTTCCAGAAGGTTTGGGAAGAATGGCAACGTGGGCAAAATCTGTTGGACCACGGCCAGTTCCAGAGTTTAGTAATATTGAAATTCGCAAAAACCTACCAGAAGGTTGGAAATAATTTCCCCATCAGTGACTTGAAATCGTCATGGTGAAAAAACTCCTACAGCAAAACACCTTTTGGGTAATGGTAATTACCTTTACTGGTATGGTGTTTGGTCTCATGTTCCACGTGTTAATCCCAAGACGTTTTGACATAGGACCAACCGCGGATGCATTGATCGCTGCTTTAAAGGTCGTATTGTTGGTTGATACGATTTTTAGGGAAGGTGCTAAGTTTAGTCTCGTCCCACTATTTATAAAAGAGGAGAAATTAAAAAGCGGCACAGAATATCAGTATTTCATAAACGGCATACTAAATTTCTCAATTGGGATAGGTGTAGTAATCGCTTTAGTTATAGAGACTTTCGCACCATGGATTGCTACCGTATTACTATCAAATAGTTCTGAAGAAACGCGAGCGGAAATGACAATCTTATTACGGCTTTTTGCACCACTTGTTATCTTCGGTTGTGGAAGCACGATACTCGCTGCTTTTTTGAATAGCCAGAAACGTTTCAAAACCGTGGCACTTAGAAATACCTTACCACCAGGAATAGCAACAGTGGTTTTTTTGCTGTTGTGGGAAACAGAAAAACTTCCACATTGGGTCACGATAGCTTATGCCAGTGGATCTGTGGTATACTTTGTATGGTTGTGCATTGGATTGCGTCAAACAGGATTCCGCTACAAGTTAAATTGGCTTTCAATAGACACACTACGTTCCTTGAAAAACACTATTACTTTGCCAACGCTTGGATTTGGAATACGACAACTCAGTGCTCGATTGTTAGTTGAAGTATATTTGATTGAGAAGCTGGGAGAAGGTGCAATAACACTCTATAACAGCGCATTCCGTATCTTTTCAGCCGTACAGACGCTGATCGGTATAAGCATTGCAACTACAGGTCTACCTGATATGGTGACACATAATTCGGAGGACAAAAAAAATAAATTGAGACGCCTCCTCTACAGAAACGTCTTTATATCGTTGTGCATAGCATTCCCTGCAACTTTTCTGCTCTTTCTATTTCATGCAAAAATCGCCATGCTTTTGTATGGTAGGAGCAATCTTGATCAAGTGGCAATTCAACAGATAGGACAACTGCTTTTTTTACTCAGTATTGGTATGGTTTTCTCATGCCTTATACCTGTTTTGAATGCAGGACTATATGCACAAAGAACGTATCGGCATGTTTTTAGAAACATGGTAACGATGGCAGTTTTAAACTTTACCTTGGCTTATGGATTTGTAACAGCTTGGGGACTTCTTGGTATAGCATTGGCTGTTTCGGCTACTGCAGTACTTGCTGTTGGAAACCTGGCATACCTACTTCATAAAACCGGGATTTCATTGCTATCCCTAAAATGATACCTGATTTTTAATGAATTAAACTTAAATGATTACCATGGGTATTGATTTTAATTCTGAACAAATTGATGAGTACTCCTATAAAAAAGTCAGTGAATACCACTACCTAATTGTAGGTGGGACAACAAAAGCAGCAACTACATCTTTGTTTACATATCTTGCAGACCATCCCACAATTTGCAGTGCTACATATAAGGAGACAAGATTCTTTCTTGATTATGATTATCCATTACCCTCAAAATATCGATATACTGGAGATGTGGAGGAATACAATCTTTTGTTTCCAGCTTGTGATGAAAAGCAAGTCCGACTTGAGTCAACACCGGATTATTTGTATTGCCTATATGCACTTGAACGCATCGCTAAATACTTACCTCATGCAAAGTTAGTCTTTAGTCTTCGTGAACCGATTTCACGTTTAGTTTCATGGTATCGGTTTGCGAAACAAATTGGTAAATTACCGCAAGACCTAAGTTTTGATGCTTATGTAAAAATGCTTTTTGACGTAACTGCGGAAAAATTACAAATGGACCACTTGTCCATCAATGAAAAAACTATTCACAAACAGCACATCCAAGCACTTAGTCAAGGATGTTATACTATCTATCTGAAGGAATATTTCAAACATTTTGCGTCAAATCGTCTCCACATCCTCTTTTATGAAGACCTTGCTGCAAACCCTGCAAAAGTTCTTACAGCCTTATGTAACTTTGCTGGGATAGATCCTGTATTTTACGAAAATTACGCGTTTAAAGTCACGAATAGGACTGAAACAATGAAAAACACCGAGTTTCATAAAAAGTATAGGGACTTTCGATTTCGATTACGTCGCTGGACACATAACAAACCAGTAATTCACAATCCTTTAAGGTTACTAAGACGAACAATTGAACCTATTTATCTTCGATTAAACACACGTCCTACCGAGAACGTCAATATATCAGAAGATACACAGAACCAATTAATTGATTATTACAAAAGCGATGTGCACGATCTCACAGAATTAATCGGTAAAATTCCCCCCTGGGAACGATTTTCTTCCTTATTTTAGCACAAAGATATGGAGGATTTTTTCAAAGGAGATTCGTCTTGACTAATAAGTTAATACAACTCATGATTGTAGGAGTGCAAAAATCGGGAACATCTTCGTTGCTGCGTTATTTAGCACAACATCTTGATATCCATACGCATCCACAACCAGAGATGACTTTTTTCCTTCAAGATCATGAATATAAACGCGGGTATGAAGTGTCATTTGCTAAATACTTCTCTCAGTGTCCAAAGGACAAAAAACTTATTGCTAAAAATGTGATGGTCATGCATTCACCAGAGATTATGCAACGAATTTATGAACATAATCCTGAGATACATCTTGTTGTCCTTCTGAGAGAACCTGTAGCACGTGCATATTCCGCGTATTGGTGGGCAAGGCGTAGAGGATGGGAAAATATCAAGACATTTGAAGAATCACTCGCTGCTGAGGAAGTCCGTCTCAAAGAAAATTGGTTTAAATGGCGTCAGTGTGGTTATCGCTATAACAGCACTTATTATCCACACGTCAAAAATCTAATTAACCAATTTGGAAGAAACCATGTTCATTGCTTTTTGACCGATGAATTAAAAGAAAATTCGCAAGCTGTTTGTCAAAGACTTTTTAAAGTTCTCAATATTAACGATGATTTTGAACCTTTAGTAAGTCAACAACACAACCAAGCAGCAATACCTCGATCTGAAAAGTTTAGTTTCTTGTTTACACAATTTCTATCATCTAAAAGTCCGTTGAAACGCGCGATTCGCAAACTTGTGCCAGATGCTGCTGCTTATAAATTAAGAGAAACAATCCTGAACTTAAACGATAAGCCTTTCACACCTCCACCAATAAACCCAAAAA
This sequence comes from uncultured bacterium, assembly GCA_964652195.1. Classification (GTDB taxonomy): domain Bacteria; phylum Poribacteria; class WGA-4E; order WGA-4E; family WGA-3G; genus MSPOR6. The sequence continues at coordinate 23,225 of CAZZBB010000074.1, forward strand.
CACGCGAAGAATTGGACAATTATTTTAAACCTCTAAATCAAGAATTAGCAGAATTACTAGGACAAGATTTATCACATTGGGATATCCAATAAGCAGCTAAAGTAAATTAGACAATTAGTTGGACGCACGCTTTGTAAAAGTGCAGATTTGTTTTATTATTGATTGTATAATCTACTATATGTAATGTCCAAAACCGGATTAATCTTACGTTTTGATTTAAAAATGTATATAATTTATTTCCTCACTGGATACGTCGCTTTTGAAGAGTTTGTGCTAAAATTTCTACCTGTTAGTGATGCTGTCTACTCCTACTTAAGATTCTTAGGTGAAATGTTAATCTATGCAGCATTTGCCAAACTTGTTATTCACAAACTCTATAAGGGAATTCCCTTCGTCAAAACAGCAATAGATCTCCCAGTTATTGGCTTTTACGTAATAGTATTTATTTCTATGATGATAAACCGTTCACCATTGATTGGAAGTCTTTATAATATCCGTCCATTCGCGCGGTATATTATACTTTTCTATCTTATTGCTAATTCACCATTGTCTGAAAAACGTATTGGCATTCTTCTACGGATAATATTATTTGTTGGAGTAGCACAGCTATTTACAGGTATGATTCAATGGGTAGGTGGTCGTAGTGCTTTTGATTTCTTCCTTCCGAAAGCCTCAACGCTTGAAGTGGGTGGGTTTACAAAAGAGTATAGGTTGCTGGAACTTGGTCGAGAAATTGGAAGTATCTATGGCACTTTAGGTGATACGGTAATTTACGGGGTGTTTATGATTCTCGTTCTTGTCATCTTTCTTTCCCGTGTAAGGAGGTTAGAGTACTTTAATCTACTCAGTATAGTCGTGCTATTAATGTTTATTGCGCGTTCTTACTCACGAGCTGCTACATTTTCCGCGATTCTTGCTTGTGCAGCATGGTACTTTTTTCACTACGGCTGGAAGAAAACACTGTTCTTATCGTTAGCATTAATACTTGTCTTTGGAGTTGTCTTAGCAATAGTGAACCCATTTAATTTAGAATACGTCAATCCGCGCAAAGCGAAAGTTAATTTGGTAGGAAATCTAACAGGTGTATTCTCTGGTTCTTATGTGCGTGTTGCCCAGAAACAACGGCTTGGCGCGTTAATTGGAAACGTTCCGACAGTACTTGCAAATAAACCGATTTTAGGATATGGTGCGGACCAGAATAGCACAATTGAAAAACTAAACATGAGCAAACGCTCATTCCTTTTGAAAGTACTGAGTAAAAAGGGATTTAAGGATGTTTATTGGGTTGCTATACTCTGTTTCTATGGTCTGTTAGGGTTAGGTTTTTTCAGTCTAATATTTCTCCGCCTTTTCATTGCAGCATTAAGACTTTACAAGCGTGCAGTGAGTAGATACACAAAGGAAATAGCAATAGTGATGCTCTGTCTTGTTACAGTTACTGTATTCCTACTCTTTTTTAATCGAACACTTGAATTTCGCGGTTATGGATTCTACTTTTGGCTGTGTGCAGGGTTGATGTTTGCAAGTGATACATCTCTTCAAACCTATAAACCTTTCAGGATCACCTTATGAGATATATTTACCAAGATTGGCCGGAGAAATGGAAATCATTTTCATCATTGACATTTTTATTTTTTATCATTTTAGTAATATGTCTGCTATTCTTAGTAGTAATTCGTGGTTGTGAGAAAAAAACTCTAATTTCCGGGGAAATCCGTTTAGAGGTTAACACACAAGAAAAAAAATATTTGAGAAAAGAACTATATGGGTTCAATACAAACATGATAAGTGGAGATTATGGATATCTTGATTCAGATTTTATTTCCCTAACAGAAACCCTTCAACCAAAAACATTAAGATTTCCTGGCGGTACAGTTGGCAATTTCTATCATTGGAAAACTGCTGGTTTTGTTAAAGATGAAATGGGGTCAACCCTTAATCCTCAACTAAACAAGCGGAATAGGGGGAATTATGTTAAGCTCCAAAAGCGAAGAAACGGCATTATTTCTTTTGACGATTTTATGATGTTGTGTCAAAAATTAAATATAACACCTATTATTGTTGTTAATTTATGGACGGGCTCACCTAATGAAAGTGCTGAATGGGTACGTTATGCGAAAACTAAAGGATACAAGATCACGCATTGGGAACTTGGCAATGAGTATTATCTTCCGCATTATGCCAACAAATTTCGCACTGCTGAGATCTATATGAAGGAAGCAAAAAAACATGCATTGGCAATGAAAGCCGTCAATCCTGAAATAAAAGTGTCTGTGTGTGCTACACCTGTAGCTTTCCACAAAGAGGGGTGGTTAATAAAAACACCACAACGTAAATGGGACGAAAAACTCGCTGAGAATACTTATCCCCGAACAAATAGTTGGTATGATGCCTATACTGTGCATGTCTACGCGTATAAAGCAGTTCGAAAAACAGATTTTGAGATGATGCGGGGTTATCTCTTCGGATGGACTCACTTCGGGATTGATGAAGCCATGGAATACTATGGAAATTTATTTCCTAATAAGGAGATGTGGGTGACTGAGTGGAATATTGCTAATCCTGCGAATCGCGTTGCAAACACACAACTACATGCAATGTATGCAGGCGATTTTTTCTTGAAATTGCTTAGTATACCAAACATTACACAGGCAAACTTTCACGTGATTACTGGTCCGGGCAAAGGATTTCCGGTTTTTTCTCGGATTACGCCAGCATCAAAACGCACTTTTTGGAAATATGGAGGAGAACCAGAATCAGATTATGGAGATACAATTCGTCGCACTGTATACTATCCTTTTCAATTAATTGGTGAAGCATTCGCAGAATCAGATACGCAGTTTGCTGTTTCGCTACAAAATATACCGATGCTTGAAGGACAATTAGAGTATAAAGGGAAACAGATGTCCGGGGTTCAAGTTCAAGCAATAGGAAACGCTGGAACCGTCTACATATTTGTCAGTAATCGCACCTCAGATAAGCTGACTCCACAACTTTCTATTGATGGAAAACAGGTCAAAAGCGAAGTTTTCTATCGTTATGTTGCAAATCAGAGTCTCATTGCAACCAACGGCGGCAATGCTGAAATGGAAGGTTCAGGCGAAATTGAGGTCAACATTCAGGAATGGAAAGGAAATTCTGCAGAACTCACAATTCCTAAAAACAGCTTCGGTATGATAGAGGTTAAAAAGTGATACAGGATACTATGCTTTTTGTTGTAGGGAATAGCCGAAGCGGAACAACAATGATGGGACGTATTTTGGGGAATCATCTTGATGTTTATACTTTTGGTGAACTCCATTTTTTTGGACAGTTATGGTCTCCCTCATCCTCTTCTGAATTACATCAACAGAAAGCAGAAAAAATGGCTTCACAACTATTTTGTATTCAACGTGAAGGTTACCGCACACACGGTAAGTCAAGTAGATTTCTTGATGAATCACAAAGTTTTCTCAGTGAATTAGCCGAATATCCTACAACACCTGAACGTCTTTTTTCAGAGTTCCTTCAATACGAAACAACACGAAACAGTAAAACTATTCCTTGTGATCAAACACCTCGCAATGTATTTTATATTAATGACATCCTGCAATTCTATCCACAGGCAAAAATTATCAACATGATTCGAGATCCGCTGGATGTACTTCTATCCCAAAAACGAAAATGGAAACGACGTTTCCTCGGAGGGTCCGATCTGCCGATGAAAGAGATGCTCCGTGACTGGATTAACTACCATCCTATTACTATCAGTCGAATCTGGCAGACTGCTGTTACCGCCGCAGATAAATTTGTTGATAATGAACGAGTTATTTCTATTTACTTTGAAAAACTACTTTCAAATCCTGAAGCCACAGTCTCTAACATCTGTCAATTTATAGGTGTCGATTACGCTGCTTCAATGCTGCAAGTGCCACAGGTCGGTTCGTCTGTTAACATAGATAAGCCTGATCAACTCGGTATAAACCCAGCTCGGGCAAATAACTGGCAATTTGGTCAAAATGTAAAAAAAGATTCTGATCTTCTTCAAAACGAAAACCGGAGAACACTCTCTAACACTGAAATTTACATATCCCAAAAAATAAATAAAACGCTGATGGATAAACATAACTACAATCTAATGTCAATTCGACCAAACGTCTTTAGTTTGGTTACTAACATCCTTTCATTTCCAATTAAATTGGCTGCAGCATTTGTTTGTAACCTTGATAGGATAAAAAACATCCGCGAAACTTTAAAAAGACGTCTGTAGCCGAATATTAATCCGAATAAATATATGATTGCCCAAATTAATTCCGATTATATCAAAAGTCGTCCCACTAAAGCAATAACTAGACTGATTAGTTATACCTTCTTTGAAGGACGTCCTGTAACAACAAAAGGCAGGTGGATAAATCCAATCGTATTTTCTATCCTGAAAATGGCAGCGAAAAGTAGCAGACAATTCACACCTGTTGAAAAGCCTATTTTCATTCTTGGCACGGGCCGAAGTGGAACTACAATCTTAGGTGTAGTGCTTTCCATGCATAAAGATGTTGGATACCTAAATGAACCAAAAGCGATTTGGCACCTTATCCATCCACATGAGGACATCATCGGCAATTACAGTCTAAACCACGTGAAGTACCGTCTCACAGCCGAAGAAGCAACAAACGAAATGTGTCAACGTGCTGCTCAGATGTTTGGTGCTTATTTGTCAGCTACTGGTTCAAAACGACTCGTTGATAAATACCCAGAACTCATTTTCAGGGTTGATTTTGTCAAGGACATTTTTCCTGATGCCCGTTTTATATTTCTTGTGCGAAATGGGTGGGATACATGTCATTCGATTGCCAACTGGTCAAAACGTCTCGGTGTTCAGGTAAATGGTGAGAAACACGATTGGTGGGGTGTGGACGACCGTAAATGGAAACTGATAGTTGACCAATTGGTTACTACAGACGTAGACTTGAAAAACATTGTTGATGATATCAAAAATTTTGATCGGCATTTGGACAGAGCATCCATTGAGTGGATTGTGACTATGCGTGAAGGGCTACATTTAATTGACACTATTTCCGAATGTATACACACTGTTCGCTTTGAAGAATTAACTTCAAAGCCAGAAATTACACTCACACATTTATGTGACTTTTGCGAATTGCTAACAGATAGGACCTTCCTGAATTATGCACAGCACAACCTAAATCTTGTACCGCCAAGAGAACCTTTTGATTTACATCCGAAAATAGCACCGATTTTCTATGACACGATGGCGAGATTAGGGTATAATACTTAGGGGTTTTCAAATAAGTTGGTAAAAAACCATACTACCCAAAAAAGGTATTATTCTGTTATGTAGCAAAATCTAAACTCAAAAACACATGACATTATTTCCTTTTTTTGCTCAAAAAAGTATTAAGAACAGGACTTACGCAATTCCTCTTAAAGTCCCTTTGATAAGAGAATTTAAGGGGTTAAAAAACAATAACACTTAATTCTCGGATATTTTGAATAAAATCTCCTATTTTCTAAAAAACCACATAAATCCTGACGAATTATATATCTGAAAAACAGTTGTCATCTTGCGGTGATCACGGTTTCATCTTGGGGAACTGGGAGATGGAGAAAGGGAACAACTAAGGTGTTAGAACGAATGCCTTTACAAAGCCCGTTGACTTCTATCCTACAATGTGTGATGCATGCCAAATTCAAGAACCGTTGCATTTTGAAAGCATAACCATGATAACGGTCATAGAACAACCGACCTTTACCTGGAAAACTGCTGCATTTAGCCAATTTAAGATTGGTGATATAGAATACGTCTCTATCAGGCGCTGGTATTAATCGGAATAAACATTACAGCCTCTTGGGATGGACGAAATTCTGTAGTTGAATTGGTAGCAAACTGAGCATATTTTATTCTCTCAAAACTTGTAAGTTAATAGTAATCCGTGTAATGGTTATTCATAATTAATATATATCCGTGCTTCGTTTTGAGGAGGAACACATAAAAATGTCTACACGCATCTTATTTTTATTAGGTGCACTATTACTTTTTTGTTATTTACCTATATGTCAAGCGGCTTCGCTGATAAATGTTCCTTTAAATCCAAATATATCTGATTTTAATACTGAAACCTACCGTTTTATTCATCGTTTACTTAATAAACGTGTGATATCAGGTATACCGCGGGGTTCTCTTCCATTTACAGGTGGTCAAATCGCAACTTTCCTAAAGGATACATCCGAAAAACATCAAAATGGGGAAATTGAATTAAGTTCAAATGATCTTAAAAAATTGAATTCACTTCTTGCATTTTACTCTGAAGCAGGAACAAATACACCCCCAGAACGCAGATTACATCTGATGTCCACTACTGATGAGTCAACATTTCGCTTATCCTTCGACCTAAGTGCTGTACAACATGAAAGAACGAGATTAATTGATAACGAATCTGAACTTCCTTCTGATGAAGGAAACATGCATACCACCACGTTTCACCCTCATATCTATGGTCAAGTAAATAAAAATTTCGCTTTTTCAGTAGATATGGCATATAGGTTTTTATATGGTGATATTTTCGATGACATTTATGTAGATGAATCGAAATATAGGCAATTAGAAGGTGAATTAAAGAATAGAACAGCAATTAATAACTATATTAAGTTTAAATTCCCTTGGTTTGAATTACAGTATGGAAACGATAATTTACAATGGGGACCTGGTTATCATGGAAATTTAACAGTTTCACCTAATCCTATTGCCATCAACATGCTGAAACTCAATGCAACATACAACAATATAACTTATACAAGTTTCACTGGTGAATTGGAAGATATGTCGCAGGAGATTAACGAAAAATATATTTCGGGACATAGAGCTGAAGGATATTTTTGGGATAGGTTCGGATTTGGAATTTCAGAGGTAGTGGTATACGGCAACCGTTTTGAGATAGGATACGTCAATCCAATTAACATCTACTTAATCAACGAACAAACTATTTCACGTGCAGATGGACGGGTACCTGGGAGTGGGGACAATGTAATCGCCAGTGTTGATTTGAGACTTCGACCTATCGATAATTTTGAAATTTATGCTGAACTAATGGTAGATGATGGAAATCCTGCAGCAAGTTTTCATCATTGGGATACAAAATTCGGTATCCTTGGAGGTATATACCTCACAGATCCATTTGGACTCTCAGATTCTGATCTTCATTTTGAATATGCTTTCATAAATCAGTATGCATATACCCATATAAATCCATTCAACGTATATAAGCATTTCACTTCTGTGATTGGTCATCATATTGGTTCCGATGCAGATAATTTATGGATAGCATTCCGTAGACGATTCACAGATAAACTTGAAACAATTTTTGAGTATGAATTAGAACGACACGGTGAAGGAAATGTAGATAAACATCATCCTGAAGATGCACCAAAAGATGATGTTTGGACACCACTATCAGGATTAACTGCAAGTGAACACAGAGTGAAAATAGGATTTAATTGGGTTGTTATTGGACATTATTCAATATATGGTAATTGGACAAGAATCTGGCGTAGAAACATTGAAAATATGTTTGATGTGAATGAATCTGCGAATGAAATTGTACTAAAATTCCTATATCGAATCTAAGTTAATTATCATGTTTGTTATATTTCTTGAAGAAAAATTCCTACTCGTTTATCTAAGTAATTGGTTTTTTATTAATTTATGATTACAATATATGTATCAACTAAACTCTCATAAAAATGAAATGAGTATTTATTATATAATTATCATGAATGAAGGTACATAAATGCAGATAAGTGTATTAGGGATTCGAGGGCTACCAGGAACTTATAGTGGGTTAGAAACCATCATGGGGGAACTTGCCCCACGCTGGGTAGAAGCAGGACATGAGGTTATCGTCTATTGTCGAAAAGCAGTCTTCAAAGAGAGACCTTCCGAATGGAAAGGCATCAAGTTAGTCTATCTACCCAGTATTGAACATAAAGTATTTAGTACCCTCAGCCACAGTTTTTTAGCAACTTTACACGCTTCGTTTTCTTCTTCTGACGCTATTCTTGTATGGAATGCTGCCAATGGTCCGTTTGGGTGGCTTTTCCGTATTTTTGGTAAAAGTGCTGTTATCAACGTTGATGGAATGGAGTGGCTACGCCCAAAGTGGAAGGGTATAGGGGCTGTTTATTTTAAATGGGCAGCTAAAATGGCTACTTCTGCTTTTCCAATTGTGATAACCGATGCCGAAGAAATGAAGAGACTTTACCTTGAAGAATTAGGTGCTGAGACAACATATATTGCTTACGGGGCAAATATCGAGCCTTCAGAACATCCTGAAGTTGTGTCAGATTATGGACTCGATTCAAGAGATTTCTATCTCATAGCAAGTCGTCTTGTTCCTGACAATAATGCTGATCTAATTTTGGAGGCATTTGTAAACTCAAATAGCCAGAAAAAACTTGCCATAGCAGGTGGAGCAGACTATCGAGGCAACAAACTTGAGAACGAGTTTTTAGATAAATTGAAAAATATTGCTAATGAAAACGTCTTGTTTCTCGGACACATTGATAGTTCTGAACATATTAAAGAACTTCATCATCACTGTTTCGCTTATATCCATGGGCATCAGTTTGGAGGAATAAATCCGTCAATACTAAAAGCCTTAGGTTTTTCAAACTGTATACTTGCACTAAATACACCATTTAATCATGAGGTATTAGAGGGTGGTAAATACGGTATACTCTTTGATAAGAATACGGATTCATTAAAAGAAAAAATTGAAGAATTAGAAGTAAATATCGACAAAGTTGAAGATTTCAGGCATAGAGCACCTGAACAGATTAGAAAAAGGTTCAATTGGGACCATATTGCTGATCAATACATTGAAGTATTCGAAAAATTACAATCAAAATAAAATTTCTTGAACAATTCGACAAATGATATTTAAACTTTACAGATTTATAGTAGAACATTGAATATTACAGAAACTAATCTTACATATATGAAGGATACTACAGATACATTAGAGGACAAATTAACATCATTCTATGCAAGACGTGGAAAATACATCATAGATTTTTTCGCTGCACTAATCTTAGTCCTACTTTTTTCACCAATAATGATACTTATTGCTGTTCTCATTAAGGTATCCTCACGAGGACCAGTGTTATTCTCACATAAACGTGTTGGGATTAACAACAATCTCTTTGTAATATATAAATTCAGAAGTCTACACATTGACACACCATCATATTCTGAAAATCCAGAGTCAACTGATGACCAACGCATCACTTCTATTGGAAAGTGGATCCGTAAAACCAGTTTAGATGAATTACCCCAATTGTTTAATGTAATTAAAGGGGAAATGAGTCTTGTAGGACCAAGACCTGAAATGCCATTTCTTGCGGAACAATACGAAAAATTAGAAAATCAACGACATCTTGTTCGTCCAGGAATGACAGGTTTGTGGCAACTTAGTTCTAAACGAAAGGGTACAATTCGTGAAGGCATTCCAATTGATTTGGAATATATCATGAACCTATCATTATGGAAAGATTTTAAAATTCTATTACGAACCTTTAAGGTTTTTTGGGATGATAATACCTACTAATTATACTCATTTGATCTAATATGATAAAGTACTTTGAAAACTTAAGCAGAATCCTCAGATATAGTTTTAAACTGATATGTCCAGAATGTGGTATTGGAAAACTATTTGAGAAAGGATTTAGGATGTATTCACATTGTCCAAAATGTGGATTGAAATATGAACGTGAACAGGGTTATTTCATTGGAGCAATGTATATTAATTATGGCGTAACAGTATTGCTTATATTCCCAGGTTACTTTATTGTAAGTTTATTCACTTCAGTTCCTGATATACTAAATATTGGGATCTGGGGTATAATTTCTGGAGTATTTCCAACCTTTTTCTATCGATATTCAAAGAGTCTATGGCTAAATATTGATTATTCAATTGACCATTAAAATAACCATTATTTAACTACGATTTCTAACGATTATCTTGTGAATATCTGTCCTCTAACATAAGCCCCTTCATCAGATGCCAAGAATGTCAATACCTTCCCTACTCCAGCTGGATCCCCAAGAGAATTCATAGCTTGCTCAACTGCTGCATCTGGATCATTCCCAGCGAGTTTGGCCGATTGGGCTATCTGTCCAAGTTTCAGGGGAGTAGACAATCCTCCAGGACAAATTGTATGCATTCGTATATTACCTCCAACTTGATTCTCAACTGTCATCACAAGACCGTTTACTCCTCCTTTACTTGATGCATACGCAACTGATGAACTTCCACCACGAACCCCTGCACCGGATGCAATGCAGAGAATCACACCTCCTCCACTTCTCTCCATAACAGGAACAGCATGCTTAATGGCATAGAATGTACCTTTTAGGTTTACATCTATGACTGAATCAAATGTAGCCGCCTCAAAATCATCTATACGAACACTTGCCCCTTGTAGTACTCCAGCACTTGTGACTAATGTATGTATACCTCCGAATGATTTCTCGGCAATTTGCATGAGATTTGAGACCTGTTCTTCATCAGTTACATCTGTAATAACAAACTTTGCATCTCCTCCATTCTTCTCAATAACATTAATGGTTTCAAGTGCATCAACTTCATTAATATCTCCAATTACCACTTTAGCTCCTGCATCTGCATACGCAATTGCAGTTGCAGCACCAATACCTGTTGAACCACCTGTTATTACACCAACCTTATCCGTCAGTTGAACTTTCATAATTCTATCCTCCCATTGCCAAAAATATAGAAAAGTATAGGAATATTCGATAGACTTGGCAAGTGAATTTTTGTATTAACCAACTGGAAGTGATTTAAAAAAAATAAATGGGAAGTATGATGCAGAGCAAGGAAAGAAATTGAAAAACTAATGATTAGATTTTTAAACTGAATCGATATGGAATACGTAACCGTTGGGTCACCACTACTTTACCACTCATAGCCGGGTTAAACTCGGAGGCTTTCAAAGCTTGGATTGCAGATTCCTCACATCCAAGTCCATTCACATTTATTACCTTAACAACACGTATATCTGTTGCCTTTCCATCTATCCCAATTGTTGCTTCTAATACAACCAATCCCTCTTGATGTGTAAGTCGTGCTGATTCAGGATATTGGGGATCAACCTTCTTTAAGAAACTGGCATTTTGAGTTGGTTCAGATATATCTGGAATGTTTAATGGTAAAGGTGTGAGTTCATAATCGTCAAATTCTGATATATCGACTTTTGTCTGTTTTTCTGGTCGATTAAATGAAAATCTTGTGGAAGATAACCTCTTAGGAACTACTACCTTCCTTTGTTGTATAGGAATGTGTTTAGAAGAGAATCGATTATCTATATCACAGGTTTGAAGTTTATTCATTGATGTGGAACCCAATATAATTTGATCTCTTTTATAAATAAAATTTGTTACAGTTGAAGGTTGAATATGCTTATTTGGACGATATAGATCAGTTGTCTTCAGGATATCCATTCTGGGTGTTACAAACTTTTTCTTTGGATTGGAAATAATCCTTTTTTGTGTTTGAACAGATACAAAATCTACATCCAACACATTTGTCTGATAGTCTGGAGTATCGACAGATGATATACCAATAATTGATATTCCCACACCATGTATAAATATGGATAGAATAAGTGATAGATTTTGCTTCAAACCAATAAAGGCGATCTTGTTTAATATTTGGACAATTATGTTCATAGTTTTAACACCTAAAAAATCTAATTGCAAGTATTTCCTATGTTATCATGCGAAATAACTACCAATATGATAATCTTGAGACTTTTCATGATTCATCTACCCATCTTAGATGCAATTCTCGTGCCATATTGTTATATTCACAAGTTTTCATTAGTATTGAGGATATTTATAACCTGCATTCTCCGATTTGTAGAGTATAAATATATTTACAATTGAAATCTGGTAAACATCTATGTTATTATTATTTTTAACTAATCTTCAAATGTACTGTTCATATTGTTTTTACTCTATCCGATAGGAGTTTAAAATGAAAAGTTCTCTTTCCAAACTACTATTTACATTATTCATCTTTTGTATGATAAACCTGATTTTACTGACCAATATATGTACTGCAAACAGTCAATTATCGGGGATTGTCATAGATAAAGAAGGAAAACCAGTCGAAGGGTTTACTCTCTCACTCTATATAACAGATGAACTTAAACCCCAGAGAGGCATGCCAATTGAACATCAGGAAATACAACAGTTATTACGGGCTGATTCAGATAAATTGGGACACTTCAAGTTTCCTGACTTTGATCCAAAAAGGATAATGATATTAAAATTTAATGAAGGTATGCATACATCAGCATTTGAACTCTCTGGTATTAAGATTGAAGGAATTACATTATTCGGTAATATTCATCGGTTTAGATATAATGGATTTCGTTTTGCGATACCAAAGAATACAAACATAAATAGTTTAGAGATTACTGTTAAACGAAAGATTGTTCTTCGTGGACAAGTAGTCTCATCTGACGAAGAACCACTCAGAAATACTTCTGTTAGAATCGAGGTCAGGGAAGGAGGAAATAGAAGAAGCAGTGGTAGTACTAATCTTGATGGTGAAGGAAATTTTGTCCAATACTTAAACCGTCCGGGAATTTATACAGTTAAAATCAATTACCAAGGTTTATCCGTTGAATCAAAACCTATAAAGGTGGAAGATGGACAACAAATTGATAATCTTGTCTTAAAATTAACACGTAACCCTGATGAAATTGACCTACAACAACAAAAAAGGGCTGAGATAGTCAGAAATCAACAAGGTGGTCCTCCTCCCAATATGAGAGCATTTATGAATCTTATGGAGAAAGGTGTTTGGGTAATAAATCCAGAGAATAGACATGCATATAAGAAAGTAAAATGTACAAGTATTCAAGAAGCAAAGACAATGGCTACTGAAGAAAACGCACATGTATTGACTATCAAGGATGAGTCGGAACAACATTGGGTTCTTGAGGTATTTGGAGATACAAATTACTGGATTGGTCTTGTAGCGGGTGAAAAAACATGGAGTAATGGTGAACCCCTTACCTATTCAAACTGGATTTCTGAACCAGAACAAAACGATAAAGAGTCTGATATTAAATACCATACAATATTAATTGGAAAATCAAGACAATGGGATGTCGGGATTCCTGACAGTCCAATTACAAAAATCACTGAATATACCATCTTAGAAAAAGAAATCTATAATCCTGAGGATCTTATTACTGAAATTGAAGATGAAAACCATATTAGGAGATAATAAATGAGAATTGCAGTCCTTATTCTTACATTCCATTTTCTTTTTTCTTCAATGAATATAACCGCTGAAGAAGTTGATTCTAATCAAGACACAGAATTCACTACTCTATCTGGTACTGTCGTTGATTTAGATGATAATCCAATTACTGACGTCTCAATTTCAATCATGCCAATGAAACAAGTAGGAGACCACTTAGAGCCAATAGAAGACGGTTTTTGGGGACGATTACTACCCCCTATCAGGTTGCCAATTCAGGGGCAATTGAATCCAAACAATAAAGATGAAATTAAACAGAGTAAATATCCGGTAATTGTCAAAACAGATCAAGAAGGAAAGTTTACTACCAAGAGTCTTCCAAAAGGATTTCTACAACTAATAATAACGCCAGATAACCCCAATACACATAAGGCAGATAAACAGATTGTATCCATACAAATTGGAAAGATTACGCTCTATGAGAATGAAGATGAATTTGGACCAGATGATAAATTAACATTCGCATTAGATTCAAGTGAAGTGTTTGAGAATATTAAAATCAGAGTAAAACAATTATTAAAAATAAAAGCTCAAGTAGTTTCAAAGGATGGACAACCAATCAAGAATACTCGAATTAGATTAAGTATGATCTTAAAAGGTGATCAGGGTAGTGGAAGCTATGGGACAAGTGTAACGACAGATGACACTGGACATTTCACATACTATCGTAGTGATTCAGGAATTTATACTGTGTCTGTTGAATATCAGAACTTTAAGGGAGGCGTAACCCCATTTCAATTGGATTATGAAACCCCAGCACCAGAAAATCTTGTAATTAAACTCGATGGCAACCCAGCGGATAATGACCTTAAAAAGCTTATTAAATCTAAACCTGGAAATGGTATAGGACAACAAACACCACCGAACATTGATCCGCTTGAATTTCAAAAGTTAATTCAACAGCAAAGACAGGAACAAATGGCCAAACAAAAACAAGAACATCGAGAAAAAGAGGTATGGATTATAAATCCTGCCAATGGACATGCATATAAGAAAATCCAATGTGAGAATTGGCATGATGCACAGCAGACTGCAATTGATGAACTTGCTCATCTTGTATCTATCACTGATGTTAATGAACAGCTTTGGCTTCAGACAATATTTGGTCGACAACCATATTGGATAGGTTTAAACGACGTTGAAGAAGAAGGTGTGTGGAAATGGGATAGTGGTGAACCAGTTAATTATACTAACTGGACGCAGCATGATATGTTTGGGACAACTCATACAGACGCTCAAAGAGACTATGTTGCTATGACATTTCACTTTGGTGCTTGGCAATCTGTGGCTCCACACGGTAAAGAAGGTCATAGTCCATTGTGGAATATTACACGACATGCAATTATTGAAAAAGATGGATTAATTTCAAAGAAACCTAAGTCTGATTCTAATGAAGAATGATGAGATTTTCAATCTGTATATCTATTTGAATTATCGATGTATATCTGTTTTGTCTTGTAAACCGATAATAAATTTGCTATTTTAATGTCAATATAATATGTCTTACTATGTTGTTTTCAGTCAATAATATATATATTCAATAGTGTCTCGCTAAGGTAATTTAACAACTAATCAATAAATCCTCTATTTAAACAACAATAGATGGTTTAAACAATCTTTATAACTGATTAGACTCTAACTATGTTAACATAAAAGGAGTAACTTAGAATGAAAATTCGTTATGTCAGTGCTGTGATATTACTAATGTTTTGTTTTTCAATCACCGCAATTGCCCAAGTACAAGAGAAAAACCTTGTCGGTTGGTGGTTATTTAATAACGATAAAGAGGAAACAGGTAACTTTGGTAAAGTTGTACTTCACGGTGCAAAAATCGAAAAAGGACAATTAGTCGTCGAGACAGGAAAATGGGCTCATTCATTAGAATACGAAGGTCCAGACATCTCAGAATTAAGTTTGGTCACTTGGGTTAGTTTAGATAATTATGCTAAAACAAACGGTTCTGCTCTTACTTTAGATGAAGTATCAACTGATCAGTTCTGTGCTATTGTGTGGGCAGAAAGAGTAGATAGACAGTGGATGCCGGGAAGTAGTCATTTTAGGCGTACAGCTGATTTTCCAAAGGCCGTAACAGAAAAAGATACTGGTGAAATGATGAACATTGTCATAACCTATGAGCTTGTAGGCAATCTTTATGAAATTACTGGGTATCGGAATGGTGAAAGTCTTGGGAGTTTTAAAAAAGGTGATAAGAGAACTTGGGAAGCAGGTGATGCTGAAGCAATTTGGGGAAAACGACACGTTAATGGTCTTAATGGTCCTGGAGAACTAAATGCTCACATTGAAGAATCCCGTATCTATAATGTTGCTCTCACCGCTGACGAAGTTAAGGATTTAACTGTTGGTGGTCTTGCAGTTGAAGCTCAAGGAAAAATAGCAACACGTTGGGCAAGTATTAAGAGACAGTAATTGTCCCAATCCTCATAATTGTGGAATTTATATAAATCTATCTCAGAGTTTATTAGAAATTTTGGACTCTGAGATAGACTAATAACAGGATATGTCATAATAGTTACAATTCTTACTATAAAGCAATTAATTAGGAGTATAAATCACATGCCAAAATTTGTTTTCTGTTTTATAGGTATTTTTATTATTGTTTGTATACCACTTTCTATATCTGCACAAGTTCAAGAAGGTAATTTGGTTGGATGGTGGCGTTTTGATTCTCTTGAAGAAGAAACCGGAAACTTTGGTGACATCGTATTACATGGTGCATCGGTAGAAGGTGGACAATTAGTCGTTGATCCAGGTAAGTGGGCACATGCGCTGGATTACACTGGACCCGACATAACTGAATTGACTTTAGCTTCTTGGGTTGCATTAGATAGTTATGCCAAAACAAACGGTTCTGCTCTTACTTTAGATGAAGTATCAACTGATCAGTTTTGTGGTATAGTATGGGCAGAAAGGGTTAACAAACAGTGGATGCCAGGGAGCAGCCATTTTCGTAGGACTGATGACTTTCCAAACGCTGTTACTGAACCTGAAACTGGAGATTTAGTTTTTGTCGCAATTACCTATAAGAATGTAAATAACCAATATGAAATTACCGGTTATCGTAATGGTGAAAGTATGGGAAGTTTTAGAAAGGGCGATCTCCGAACTTGGGAAGCCGGTGATTCTGAAGCTATTTGGGGAAAACGTCATGTCAACGGAACCAGTGGACCAGGTGAACTCAGTGCTCATATAGAAGAATCACGGATCTACAATGTTGCGTTGTCTGCTGGTGAAATTGAGAGTCTGAATACTGACGGACTCACACCTGTTGAACCTCAGAGCAAACTCGCAACTCAATGGGGTTTCCTAAAATCCAAGTAGACTTTCATACCATACAAAATGGCTGGTAGTTCATGGGATCTACCAGCTTTTTTATTTTCATCATTTTAATCTGGTAATATTCTATATCCACTACTAATCCCTGTAACCATTCCAACAATTGCCCACAGACCTGCACATGTCATCTCACCAATTACTAATCCAAGAAAAACAGGTCTCGCTTGACGATAAGCTTTCAACCCACCGTATTTAACAATTGCAAACTTCATTCCCCATCCAAGAAAGATAGAGAACCACAATTTAAATGTTGCCCATGAACTTAACATTGTGTAACCAAGAGGATGCAATGGCCACCATACAAATGTCTGACGCATCCACATTAACCACCCCGTGAATCCTCCTCCAAATACAATAAAACCTGTGTTTGTCCAGTTTGTTGTTGTTTTAGGGCTAACCAATAATCCTTCAAGTTGCCGCATGAACCAACTGCCACCCATATATGGTGCACCATGGGCATAACCCACCTTAAGCGCGGAATAATATGAAACACCAAGACCTATAACCATTGCTACCGCCATTGCAATCAATAGTTGTCTTCTTTTAATCCGCGCCTCATCTGCTGCCTTAAGTCCATTCATAATATTCGGCATCATAAATTCTCGTAGATCAAGTGTTAAACATACTGGATGCATCATCAATGAGGTTAATGTAGATGGATGAATCTTTGAAGTTCCAAGTGTTGTAAGAAAGAAACTTTGTGGTGAAAAGGATGGATTAATGAATGGAATACCTCCATTAATCACCTGCCAAGTCAGAACAATATACATCGCAAGTAGAAATAGGACAAATCCTATAGCAAATAGTATTGACATACCCATCAAATGATTAAAAAACACAAGAACACTGATTCCACCAATCAACCCTATAATAGTAACGCCATAGGGTAAGGCTTCATCAGATGAACCTGTTTTTATCATATTCTTAATATGATGACGGGTTTTCCATAATGCAATAGCTACAAATACCAAACATGCTCCTGTTTCCTGGGCAGCACTAAACGACTTCCCTGTCCACTGTACACCAGGTCCAGACGTCAATTGAAAACCAAGTAACACTCCTATAAGACATTGAAGTTTGTAAAAAATAAAGAAAAACCAGATGCTGAATGAAACTTCCAGAGTTAAGAGATAACTAAATCCTACCATTGACCAGAAAATCACAATCTGAAATGGTCGTAAAGCACTCCATGGTCTATCTGTCAAAAATTGGTTTAGCCAGAAATCCCGTGGTATATGTGGTACTGAAGGAAAGAATGTATGGAGTCCATTTATCGTATGTAAGAATACAGGAAATGCAAATCCAAACCAAAGGGCACTATTCTTAAACAAAGGACCTAATCTTCCCATACCTTGTGTTGCCATTTCAACTGGTAATTTAACCAATGGAAATGCACACCTTTCATATTCTACCCACTGTTTACGGAGTAATACCGATAAACAGATCATCACAAAATATACTACTATTACATAAGTACTCCAAATGAAGATAGGAGTGATCCATGCACTCCACGGAACAGATTCACCAGCAAATAATCCTCTATAGAATGATGTTATCGCAGTCTCATCTCTAACAACACGCCAATGTGGTATATAATGAAAAAATAGTGATTCCCAATCGTTTTCTGGGGTGGCAAAATACTGATACGCTACCATTGGACTAATAGCATAACGCATCATTCCTGATGACGGTATACCAGCTGGGGCAAGCATTATGCACCAAATAGTAATCAGTTCACCGGGAGAGAATGCCGACTTAGGATTGATATGCTTTAGAATTACATTGATACCTAAGACAAATAGTATTAGAATGAAGAATGGTCCGACAGGAAAATGACCACCAGCTAAGAATATGTTTCTAATAACATAGTCATTGTATGGGGCAAGTAGACATTCTATTGTTGCACAAAGTAATCCTATGAATACTGCTCGGAAGGATACGCTTGATCTGGATACTTGTTGAAACACGTTTAATACTTCTTATTTACAATTATACTAAGTTTTCACTTGAAAAAATATATGACAAATTAAATAATGTCAAGTAAAATAGTATCATACAATTCTACTTCATACTTTGTATTGTAGGCCAAACTTATTCATCTTAACCTTATTTCTTTAGGGAGATATATGATGCAAGAACAGTCACATCTATTGACAGATGATCAGATGAGAGATTTTATTATTAACGGGTATATATCTATTAAAACAGATTTACCCCGAAGTGTTCATGAAACAATCTATAGGAAAACACAAGAATACACAGAAAAGGAAGGGAACTTAGGAAACAACATTTTACCCAGAGTTCCTGAACTACAAGCGGTCTTTGAAGATCCAGCAGTTCGAGGTGCATTCACAAGTGTTTTAGGTAAAAACTATGTAATGCATTCACATCGACATCCGCATCGAAATACTCCACATAGCGGTGGACAAGGATTTCATAAGGATAGTTATTGGGGACACCAAAAAGTTAGACACCATCTCCCGCGATGGGCAATGGCGTTTTACTATCCACAGGATACTCCGGTAGAAATTGGTCCGTCTGCTATCTTATCTGGCACACAATATTATAGTCATCGAATAACTGATGATAATGATGGAGAAGTAGCACTTTGTGGTGAAGCAGGAACTATTTCAGTAATACATTTTGACCTATGGCATCGCGCAATGGCAAATAGCACTGACAAAACTCGATATATGATGAAGTTTCAGTTTATTAGATTGGATGAACCTAATGAACCTGAATGGCAATCTGAAGACTCCACTTGGAAGATCAATGGTTACAGTGAAGAGAGTAATCCTGCCGCTAAGAAACATGAAACAACTTGGCGACATGTTTGGAATTGGATGTCTGGTTATACAAATGGAGATAATTCATCGAATGGCATTATGTCCACACATGTTGAAGCATTAAAGGATGAAAATCCTGATGTACGGTCCAATGCTGTAGATGAATTAGGTATGTTAGCAGAAGTTGCTGCAGATGCCATCCCAGAATTGGCAAATCTCTTAGGTGATGAATATGAACCTGCAAGACTAAATGCTGCGTATGCATTAGGGGCAATAGGTGAATCAGCTGTTCCAACTTTAATCGAAAAACTGTCTGATGAAAATGGGTCAACAAGACGAATGGCTGCATATGCATTAGCTGCAGTTGGTACTCCAGCAGTTCCCGCATTGAAGGGAGCCATAAATCATGAAAATGAAGGAGTACGAGTTGAAGCATCTTATGCTTTAGCACAGATAGGCAGTGGAGCAGAATCCGCAGTAGATGTAATGATTGAAAGAGCAAAAGATTCGAATGCTGAAGTACGACGCTATATTCCTGAAGCATTTGGGGCAATTGGACCTGCTGCCGCTCCAGCAGTCCCTGTATTAATTGATAGATTGGCTAATGATGAAGATGCCCAGGTTAGATTTGAGTCTGCTTTAGCGTTAGCTCAAATTGGTCCTGCTTCCAGTGATGCGATTTCTGTATTGAAAGATTCTCTCAGTGATAGTAATCGGTATGTTCGAGACAATTCAATTCATGCACTAAAACGTATTGGTACTCCAGAAGCAGAGACAGCACTATTGGATTATTTACTTATGGCTCGTTGGTGTGCTGTTACAAATAGTGAAAGTACATTCTAATTCTTATATCTGATCATACTATACCTAATCAGCATAGTTTAACTAAATTGTAAAAATGAGGGATTTCAACTGAGTTGTGATCCCTCTACTAAAATATTTAGGAGATAAATATGAACATCTTTGAATCATTTGAAGAACTTATTAACCGAACAAAAACTTGGTTTGATGAAAATGAACGTGTTGCGGATGAACAAATTGAAAGAATACAAAGCCAAATTGATGATTATCGAACAAGTATTGAACACCAAATAGAGGAAATAGAGAATCAACAACATCTTGATACTGAGTCTGCTGAAGACCAGATAAACAAATTAAACGAAGAATTGGAATCACATCAAAGAATGATTGAAGAACAGATGGAAAAGATGCAGGAGGAATCAGAAGAAAAAGAGCGGAGTATTCAAGAACAAATTGAGAAAATCGAAAGTGAAATTGAACGGAGTCAAGATTCCTATGAAGAGCGTAAAGAAAGATTACGTGAACAATTTGAACAAAAGGAAGAGACTGCTAACGAGCAAATAGAGAAAATCCGTGAGCAGATTGATGAATTTCGTGATAAAGCAGATGAACATGTGGAAAGCATCAATGAACAAGTTCAAAATCATAAAGAGAATTTTGATAACGTTACTGGGAGTTTTCATACTGAAAATATACATGTTACATCGAATGTAGCGTCAGGTGCACATAACGATCAGAATTCTGTTGAATCATTAATTAATATATATGATGAAGAGTACAATGATAGACATGAGAATACTACTATCAGTAATACTTATGTGATGAATGGTGTGGAAATATTAAAATATGGAGGAAAGTTGATCTCATTAGAAGAGATGGATTCGTCCTTACCTCGTAATGAATGGCTTCAAAACTTGCTTGATCATGGTGTTAGAATTCAGAATATTGAGGAATATTGTCATTATCTGAATGCACGTGACATGCTTTTAAGAATACAAGAAAAACCAAATGTGTGGACATCAGGTTTATTTGATATCCCACCAACTGAGAATTGGGATACATATAAGGAAGAATATATTAAATGGGTGGCTGAAAAGAAATAACTGAATTGTTTACAACTAAGTGAATAGTAATTAATACAAAGGGGTGGTCAATGTGAAGATTTACACTATTGTCCATCCCTATTTATGTGCCAGTTAATCAACATTTGGTAAAGGAAGAATACACATATTTACCAAGAATCTACAAAACCATTAATGATAAGAATTACACTTGCACACGTAATGAATTTATAGCATAATTAAACCGACTTCCATGTAACAGTTCTTGTACTTACCATAATGCATATACAATTCCCACCAGTGAACACTTTGGAGAAGTTGATGGTCACTCGAGAGGAAATTCAAGCTACTTGTGATGATATAGTACGTGAATTCTCACCACTCCAGATTATACTTTTTGGATCATACGCTTATGGTACCCCATCTGAAGATTCTGATGTTGACTTACTTGTTATCATGCCTGTAGAGGATTCGGAAACACGTCAAAAAGCTTCAGATATAAAAACCGGTATACCGAAACGATTCAAAATGGATTTACATGTGCGTTCTCCTGAAGTTCTGGCATATCGTATCACATATAACGATTGGTTCTTACGAGAAATAACTGAAAAAGGAGAAGTGCTTTATGAATCCGATGGTTTTTACCTTTCCCCACCGGATAAAAAGATGACTGAACTAAACCCACTAACATTAGAATGGATTGAATTTGCTGAAGGGGATTATACTGTTGCGATTGAGAACCAACAGGGAAATAATCCTGTTATTCATGTTATCTGTTTCCTTTCCCAACGATGTGTAGAAAAATATTTAAAAGCACTATTACAAGAGAATAATATCCCATTTCGCAGAACTCATGATCTGAACGAATTGTTGATTTTAATTCTACCAACTTATCCATCTTGGTCAGGTTGGATGGCAATACTACCTGCACTTACAAAACATGCAGTAGGTACACCTTATCCGAGTGATATACCGACAGAAACTGATGCAGAGAAGGCAATGGAAGTTTGTAGTATGGTACGCGAAGCAATACGAACTGAATTGAATGTATCTTCAGAATAATACGGAACTCAACCCTCTATGAATTATGATTTAATCATTAAAGATGGAACTTTGATTGATCCAGCACAAGGTATCCACGAATCAAAAGATATTGGATTTTGTGATGGATTGGTAACTACAATTGATAAAGATCTACCTTCCGCTGTAGGACGAGAAGTTATAAATGCAGGTGGATGTTATGTTACTCCTGGCTTAATCGATTTACATGTACATGTATTTCACGGTGTAAGTCATTTTGGTATTGAACCGGATCCAACTTGTTTGGCGCGAGGTGCGACAACTGTAGTGGATGCAGGGTCAGCTGGGGCGGATACCTTCCCAGGTTTTCGTAAGTACGTGATAGATGTGAGTGAAACACGGATACTTGCACAGATGAATATCTCATCACAAGGTATGTTGACAAGAGAGATAGGAGAGTTAGAAATACCAGAATATGCTGATGTAGATAAAGCCTGTAAGATGATAGAGCAGCATCGTGATGTAGTTCTTGGTGTTAAGGTACGCTTGACGCGTAACTCCATCGTTGGAAAACGTGCTGGTATGGATCCTTTATATAAGGCACGGGAAGCAGCAGATGCTGTTAGACTCCCTATGATGGTTCATCCTCAAGATGCATGGTGTGATTCTATAGATAAAATCTTAGCAGTCATGGGTAAACGAGACATACTGACTCACTGTTTTCACAATATGAACTGCGGTATATTGGATGAGGATGGAATAGTACGTGATTCAGTACGCGA
This sequence comes from uncultured bacterium, assembly GCA_964652195.1. Lineage (GTDB taxonomy): Bacteria > Poribacteria > WGA-4E > WGA-4E > WGA-3G > MSPOR6. Next base: position 46,375 of record CAZZBB010000074.1, read on the forward strand.
TGCAATTGAACGGGGTGTTATCTTTGATGTAGGACATGGTGCAGGATCTTTCAGTTGGGATGTTGTGGAAAAGGCTATGGAACAAGGGATTGAACCTACCACTATTTCTTCAGATTTACATGTCTACAATATCAATGGTCCCGTTTATGATTTGATTAATGTTGTGAACAAATTTCTATATCTCGGAATGTCAATTGATGACGCTTTAGCAAAGGTAACACAAATTCCTGCTGATACGATTCTCATGCCGGGTAAGGTTGGCACTCTTGCGAAAGGGGCATGGGGTGATGCGGTCATCTTTGAGTTGAGAGATGGTGAATTTCAATTAATTGATGCAAGTGGAGAAGAAAGAATTAGTAGTCAAATTCTTGAACCCATCGTTGTAATTAAAGGTGGGAAGGTATATAGGCAAAAACCTACACAAAACTGAGTTGATGGAATTTGATATTTGTTAGGAGAGGAACACTATGAGAACTCAAGACGAAATTGAGAAACAGTATTATGAGGCAGTTGACTCACTTGTTAATAAAGTACAAGAGGATCCTAATGTACTTGCTGCGATAGTGGCTGGAAGTTTTTCACATGCCCAAGTATGGGAGAAATCCGATTTAGATGTTGAAATTATAGGTAAAGACGGTATACGTCCAACTAAAGGCTTCTTCTCTCTTGTAGAAAATGGAGTAAATATCCATGCTAATTTAACCCCTCGCAATTCATTCAAAAAGTCAATAGAGAGTGCTCAGCAAGGATCTTTCCTTCATTCATATTTTTCACACAGTAAACTTCTATTTTCAAGAGATCAATCAATTACCGAATGGTATGATAAGAACGCAAGTCGTGACAGTATCGGTGAACGTGATAAACAACTCCAACTAATAAATGTCATGGATGACACCCTACCTTCTCTTATCTATGCTGAGAAGCAGTTTTATGTAAACAAAGACTTAATCACCAGTTTTCTTACAATTTTGCATGTGGTTGAAGGGTTAGCACGAATTGAAGTATTGTTAAACAACGAAATTCCTGCAAGAGAAGTAATTCAACCTGCCCTTGATTATAATCCTGAATTCTTCGAAAAAGCATATACAGAACTTATCAATTGTGAAAAGAATGAAAAGGTTATAGAAGATACTCTTAATGAAATTAATGGATACATTGAAGAACGCTTATTTATATTTCAACCCATTCTTGACTATCTCACAGAACAAGCTGGTCCACGAACTAATTCAGAGATGAATGATCATTTTCATCATAAATTTCGTAATGCATCTGTAGATATAATTTGTCAATGGTTAGCTTGGAAAGGTATTATTAAACAGGTATCCTCACCTATAAAGTTAACGGTTAAAAGTCAGGTTGCTGTTGAAGAACCAGCATATTATATAGATAATACCGAACCGGATTCACAGCCGATGCGTTTAAAAGAAGATATCCATTTTGATATACAAAATGCAGTTGAGAGGTTTACAGATATTATTGCAGAAGACCGTTATTTCCTCGCTGCTATTCTCACCAGCAATTTAGAAGAAGACAATGTTTGGGAAAGGACTGTCGTACATTTCACACTTATCCTTAGAGATGGCACAAAAGCCCAAGAGGATTTCCAGTTAATTGAGGAAGGAATACCTATTCGAGTGAAATTGATTCCTCGCGGCAGGTATAAGAACTTACTTGAAAAGAATTTGCAGGGAACAACTTTTCATTCTATCATGTCTCAAAGTGAGATTTTATATACAAAAGATCCTACTATTAAAGATTTACATAAAGACCTTGGTACCATTGGGGATAGAGATAAACAATCTCAATTACTCAACTGTGCAAGTTGCCTGACTACAATTCTCGCAAAGACAGAAAAATGGTTATATCTCAAGAAGGATTATAACTATACCTATTACTATTTGATGGGTGTTGTAAGAGAATTAGCACGTATTGAAACGATTAAGAATGGTATTATTCCAAAACGCAAAGTCATTTACCAAGCAGTCGAACTAAATCCTGAGTTATTTACTCCAATCTTTACAGATATGATAAATGTACCTAAAGATGAGAAATGCCTTGATAAAGTAATAAAACAGATTGATGGATACTTAGAAGATAACGCTCAAGAGTTATTTAAACCACTGCTTCAATTCTTAGAGGATGCTGGTGGTGAAAGGTCATTGTCTGATATTTATGATCATTTTGGTCATCGCGACCTTTGGTTGAATATGGCTTGTGAATGGTTATCAGAAAAAGGAATACTCGAACTATTCTCTGAACCTATACGTCTAACTATGGATAGTAAAGTGTCTGTATATGAACCTGCATATTTTTATGATATTGATAATCCATTCCTGTAGGAATACTCCATTATTTTCAATGATGGAGAAATAGCTTGCGTTTACCCTTGGTAATAATCGGTCTCTTTGTTGATACATTCTTTGATTGGATCAGAGATAATTCCTACAACAGAATCTTACATATTAGACACGTAACTATGATAATAATCTATTCGTAATTTTATAAGGTATATACATTCATAAATTCAGATTTGAGTTCATTTATATTGTAAATAAGACACATGAATATGCACCCATAAGGAGGATAAATAATGAGACAGTCGGTCTCAGTAAAAGGAGCAAGAGAAAATAACCTACAAAATGTCGAATTAGAAATTCCACGGGATCAACTCGTAGTTGTTACTGGTATTAGTGGTTCAGGTAAATCTTCATTGGCATTTGATACGGTTTATGCTGAAGGACAACGACGATTCTTGGAATCAATGTCTACATACGCAAAACGGTTTATTACACAGTTGAAAAAGCCAGACGTTGATTTTATTGACGGTTTATCTCCAGTTGTTTCGATTGAGCAGAAAACTATAACTATGAACCCCCGTTCCACAGTTGGAACAATGACCGATCTACAAGATTACCTAAGAATGCTTTTCTCTACTATTGGCATTGCCCATTGTCCATATTGTGAGAAAGAAATCCCTATTAAAACACCTTATCAGATTTTAGAACGACTTCTCTCCTTACCAGAAGGATCGGAAGTCGAAATACATGCTCCTGTCTTTAAGATATATGGCGAAGATAACGAATATCTATTTGATGATATAAGGACTAAAGGGTGTAGGCATTTACGTGTGGATGGAGAGGAGTACGATATTAGTGAAGAATTCACACTTGACCCTGATAAAGAATACGATATACAGGTTATTGTAGACAAGTTATATATAAAGAAAGATATTGATAAGCAAGTTCTTGCCTCCTTAGAACATGCCTTGGTTGTCGGTGAAGGTTTCCTACGCTTCCAAATAACGTTACCGGATGATGAAGATGTAGATTTAAAAGAATTTCTTGCTGATTTTGGTTGTGCGAAACATGGTGTTTTGATGCACGAACTTGGACCTCATCACTTTACATTTAATGAACCTACGGGTGCGTGTGTTACATGTTCAGGGTTGGGTACATATCTTCAAGTACATCCCAATCTGCTTGTTCCGGATAGGAAACGGAGTATCGCAGATGGTGCGTTTGTAAAACAAGCATTCAACTATGAACCTGATAGGTGGGATGGTCGAATGATGTATAGTCTTGCACAACACTATAAATTCGACCTTGAAATGCCTTTTGAAGACTTACCAGAAGAGGTAGTAGATTTAGTCTTTTTTGGTACAAAAGGTGAGGAATTTCCATTGTGTCAGGCTGAAGATGCCAAACCGATGCGTGAACACCATGTTGGTATGCCAGTCCGGTTTGATGGGATAATTACACGGATTGATAGACGGTATCGTCGATACAGAAAACAGGGTGAAGCACACTCTGGTATGGAAGAATACCTGCGGAAGGTAATGGTTGAACATATATGTCCTGATTGTCATGGTATGAAGTTGAAACGTCAAAGACTGCTGGTTACGATTGATGGTAACACTATCCACGATATTGGCGAATTACATCTTGAACAGTTAAAGGATTTCTTAGAATCTATTACGGATTTTCCTGAAAAGCAGCGTGAAGCCGGTGAACGTGTAGTGAGAGAATTAGTACAAAGAATTGTACTTCTCCTGGGTATTGGACTGGATTATCTGAATCTCAACCGTCGTTCCGCTACCCTTTCTGGTGGTGAATCGCAACGTATTCGTCTCTCGACCCAAATCGGTTCAGGGTTAATGGGTATGTTGTATGTTCTTGATGAACCGAGTATCGGACTACATCCTAAAGACAATGAAAAGATGATTGAGACGCTTAGGAAACTCCGTGATATTGGTAATACGGTCATTGTTGTGGAACACGATGAAAGTACTATCCGTGCTGCAGATCATATCATAGAAATGGGACCAGGTCCGGGTGTTCATGGTGGTCATGTTGTCGTTCAAGGTCCTTACGATACAATTGTGAAAAGTGATGACTCATTGACTAGTCTCTATATGAGTGGCAAACGAGAGATTCCTATGCCTATGGAACGGCGTAACCTTAATGGAAAAAATCTAAGTATATCTGGTGCCAGAGAAAACAACCTACAGAATATAGATGTTACGATTCCGTTGGGTGTCTTTATTTGTATTACTGGTGCATCGGGTTCTGGTAAGAGTACACTTCTCAACGAGATTATCTACAAGAGACTATATTCTATCTATCACGATAGCCGTACGCTTTATGGTGAACATGACGAATTAAAAGGTCATGAACATATCAGTGATGTAATTAACATCGACCAGACTCCTATTGGAAGATCTCCCCGTTCTAATCCTGCAACTTATATCGGATTTTATGACAACATTCGTAAACTCTTTGCCAGTACACCATCTGCTGAAGCACGCGGTTATACTGCATCACGGTTTAGTTTTAATGTGAAGGGTGGACGTTGTGAAGAGTGCCACGGTGAAGGTACAATCACAACACAACTACATTTCATGCCAGATGTTGAGGTAACCTGTCCAACCTGTAAAGGTGCTCGATATAACGAAGATACTCTGGAAGTTACCTATAACGGTAAGAATATCTCAGAAATCCTTGAGATGTCTATTGAAGAGGGTGTTGAATTCTTTGCTGAACAACGTCTCATCTGCCATAAATTAGGAGTAATGAACGAACTTGGACTTGGTTATCTTAAGATTGGACATCCAGCAACAATCTTATCTGGGGGTGAAGCACAACGGATTAAGTTGGCTAACGAACTGAGTAAGATTAAACGCGGTAAACATAATCTTTATATCCTTGATGAACCGACAACTGGTCTACATCTTGCGGACATTCAGAAATTGTTGGATAGTATTGGTCGACTTGTGGATTCAGGACATACTGTTATTGTTATTGAGCATCACTTGGATGTAATCAAGACAGCGGATTATGTGATTGATCTTGGTCCAGAGGGTGGACATAAGGGTGGACAGGTGTTAGCACAAGGTACGCCGGAGCAAATTGCTAAGACTCGGAAATCGTTTACAGGGAAGTTTTTGAAAGAGCATTTGGCATAGAAAGTAGACATAATAGTGAAAAAAGCGAGGAATGTATTCCTCGCCTTTTTATTTAATTTGGGGTTGTATGGATTCTGTGCAGACTTCTATTCCTTCATCTGTTAGGACATTTTTGGGTTTCTGTTTTTCAAAGTGTAGTGAGAGATTTATCAACTGAATCTTACCTTTTCTATCTTCCGGTTTCTTACAGTTCAGTAGTAGGATAATACCTGGTGCTGTGGTGTTGTAAAACAGGTTTTCAGGTAACAGAATTACTGTTTCAATCAGATCGTTTTCAACGAATTGTTTACGGATTTTCCGTTCTTTATCTGAATGCTTACTCCCTGATCCGCGAGAAACTGCACCGGTATCCAATACAATGGCTGCCCGACCGTCGGATTTGAGTGATGTATGCATGTGTTGTACCCATCCCCAATCTTCAGAAGAACTGGATGGATTACCGTAGGTGAATCGTTGCCAATTATCGTTTGAATAGAAGTCATCATTGTACTCCTTCTGATTCCACATTGGATTCGCAACAATGTAGTCGAACTGTTGTAGTTTGCTGTTATTTGTAACAAACTGTGGATTACGGAAGGTATCACCGATTTGTATATTTGAATCAATAAAATCGTGGAGAAATGCGTTCATCTTTGCCATTGCATAGGTGGTTGGTGTTAATTCTTGACCGAATATATGGGTGTTTGTCCCCAGGTAATATTTATGTCTTGAAATCCTACACAAACTGGAAGTTTGTGCTACATTAAAGTGATTCTATTAATGAGACTTTAATTACCAGATTGGTATAACGACTTGTGCTAAATAACATTATTATGTGAAAACATCGAAAACATATAATAAACTGGCACAAGTCGTTAAGTTGAGATTAGGTTATCTTGAAACTTTTAGATCTCCCCAAGTGAGAGCTAACTTATTAGTAGGTTCTACGTCTGCCCATCCTCCTGCATTCATGTTCTGGTTGATTTCATCTTCGCTTAGCGCTCGATCGTAAACACCAAGTTCATCAACGATGCCTATGAAGTAATAAGCAGCATTAGCAGGAAATAGCCTTGTTCCAAGTAACCAAGCTGTAGGGGTAGGACCTGAATAAACTTCTGCTTTGAGTTCACTCTCTAAAGATCCATCAACATAAAGAAGATATTTGTCATCAAAGACAACAGTGATCTGATACCATTCACCCCGCGTTTCAAGAAGCCCTTTGGGAGAATTCAGGTCTCCACCGCCAGGAGGCCATTGGCCAACGTTCATCCCACCATCATTTCTCATGTAAATATAGTTCTTAGTCGATCCACTCTTTTCACCGCCCTGCCATATAAAACTGGGGGACGCATCCTTGTTATTTATGTACATTGAAACTGTTAGTGGTGGATCTATATTCAAACTCTCTGGAACTCCAAAATCCACATAATCATCACCATCAAACTCCAGAGCCTGACCGACCTTACCTTCAACTACTTTGGGGTCTCCCTTCATGGTTCCGTCATTTTTACCAGAAACGTCTTGAACTGTATCACCATCTATATTAGCTTTATCAAACGTCCAATAACTAACCAAACCTTTAGTAACCACTTGAGCATTCGCCATTTTTGCCCCCATAATAATGGTTGCAATAATGGCAAAACCTATGACCAGCATTTTGTTATACATTTTGAACTCCTTATTGTTCAGCAACGGTAGATGTTTGCCGTTGTCCTGTTGATTGAACAAACTGAATTTGGTCGTTGGGTTGGTCTAAGCCCTTCCATAAAATACGTACTCATAGTATTATCCCAGTTTATATATGTCAAGTTATATTTGGAAAACTCATAATTTATGCTCTAATTCCTGTTTATATTTTAAAGTAAACACGCTTGATCATTGGTGATGCCGCTCTGTCTACTTCTCCAGAGAAATGTAAGAATCGGGGATTGGAATCCGGGGATTGTCTGAACCGCGGATTACGCGGAATGCGCGGATGACACGGATAAGAGAAGATCGGGGGTCGGAATCCCCTCCCACAGAATATAAGATCGGGGATTGAAGTTCCATAATACAGGATGTAAGAGTTGGGTGTTGGTGTACCCTATTAAAACATTGACTTACTACTAAAAGCATGGATAATATGGTATTAGGTTATGAGATACACTTTAAGCGTAATTCATTAGATTCAGTTCATATATTCAATTTCAATAAGGAGTTAGAATTGAGTAGACCTAATATAGTATTTATTATGTCTGACGATCATGCATCTCATGCGATGAGTTGTTATGGTAGTCGTATTAACCAAACCCCTAATCTTGATCGTATTGCAGATGGTGGTATGATCCTACAAAACTGTTTCTGTGTTAATTCTATTTGTACCCCAAGTCGTGCCAATATATTGACTGGAAAACATAGTCATCTTAATGGTGTCAAGACTTTAGGTGATCCACTTGATGGCAGAAAACCAAATGTCGCCAAGATGCTACAAGCAGATGGATATCAGACCGCCATGATTGGAAAATGGCATCTTGGACATGGTGGAGATGCTGACCCAACGGGTTTTGACTATTGGAATGTATTACCGGGTCAAGGGGATTATTATAATCCTGTTTTGATTGAAGAAAGTGGAAGAACAAAGTATGATGGATATGCAACGACTCTAATCACTGACTTCTCATTGGATTGGCTTCAACACAGAGATAAAGACCAACCATTTTTTCTCATGTGTCACCATAAAGCACCTCACCGTCCGTGGGATTCTGATCCTAAACACGCTGATCTGTTTGAAGATGGTGATGTGCCTATGCCAGATAACTTTTTCGATGATTATTCTAACCGTTCAAATGCTGCGAAAGAAGCAAGAATGCGAGTCTTTGGACATATGAACGATAGAGATTTAAAGATAGAAAAACTTGGTGCCCCACCTGAAGGGTTATCAGACGAAGAACAGGCTAATTGGAATTATCAACGATATATCAAAGAATATCTACGATGTGTAACATCAATTGACGAAAATGTCGGTAGAATACTTGATTACCTTGATGAAGATGGTATTGCTGAGGATACAATGGTGATTTATACTTCTGATCAAGGTTTCTTTCTCGGGGATCACGGTTGGTATGATAAACGTTTCATGTATGAAGAATCTTTACGGATGCCTTTTATTATTCGCTATCCAAAAGCAATTGAAGCAGGTAGTTCTACTGATGCAATGTCATTGAATATAGATTTTGCAGAAACTTGGCTTGATTATGCTGGAATAAACATTCCAGAAGATATGCAGGGCACAAGTTTACGACCTGTTCTTGAAGGAAATACACCTGATGATTGGCGTACGTCCATGTATTATCGGTATTGGATGCACCTCTCACACCACTATGTTCCTGCGCATTATGGTATTAGAACACATCAGCACAAACTGATCTATTACTATGGTGAAGCACTCGGTACAACCGGTTCTGTTGACGAACCGAAAGAACCGGAATGGGAACTTTTTGATCTGGAAAAAGATCCAGATGAAATGTGTAGTGTCTATGATGATCCAGCTTATGCTGATGTCGTCACCGAATTAACTTCAGAACTTTATCGACTAAAAGAAGAAGCATTAGATGATGAATAGATGGATTAAATTATTTTCAATATCTACAGAATTCAATGGAGGTTAAAATGGCTAAGAATAATCCTTTAGATAATATTGATCCGGGTATGAAGGTAACTGCACAGATGTCACCTGAACCCAGTGAAGCAGATTTGGAATTTGCAAAACAGATGGATGTAGATTATGTCGTTCTCTGGACAAACGGTGCAAATGCGAATTACGATTATTTCATGAGTCGCCGTGAAATCTTTGAGAATGCTGGTTTGAAGATATATGGTTTTGGAAACAGTGATGTCCATAATCAGGACGGAATTGTTTTAAATTTAGAGAATCGAGATGCTAAGATTGAACAATACAAACAGTATATTCGTGATTTAGGTAGAGCAGGTATTCCATATACAACCTATGCCCACATGGGTAACGGTATTTGGAGTACAGAAAGAGAGACAACACGTGGTGGGGCAAGTGCTCGTGCTTTTAACCTTGATACTGCTACAGTAGGTCATTGGGGTGGTCAGAAATATGGAATGCCTTTGTCCCATGGACGTGAATATAGTGAAGAGGAAATCTGGGATAATTACACCTATTTCATCAAACAAGCTGCTCCTGTCGCAGAGGAAGCAGGGGTGATGATTGGAATCCATCCTGACGATCCACCTGCCCTTCACCTTGCTGGAATTCCAAGGTGTATCTTTAGTAGTTTTGAGGGATATAAACGTGCTCTTGAAATCGCTGATAGTCCGAATGTTGGAATGTGTTTCTGCGTTGGATGCTGGCTTGAAGGTGGGGATCTAATGGGTAAAGATGTCTTAGAATCTATCAGATATTTCGGTGAACGTGGTAAGATATTCAAGGTTCATTTTAGAAATGTAGATCAACCGTTACCTCATTTTGTCGAAACATTTGTTGATAATGGCTATCAGGATATGTACCAAGTTGCCAAAGTCTTACGAGAAGTTGATTTCAACGGTGTTATGATTCCAGATCATATCCCAAGTATGGCTGGCGATCATCGGGTTGGAACTGCATATACAATTGCATATATGAATGCTTTGGTCAAACGTGCAAATGAAGAAGTGGCAAAGTTAAATTGAGTTTCATATCCTATAAATTCTGAACCACGTATTACGCGGAGAAGAAGGGAATTGTCTGTAAGATTTTGTTTTTCTTAGGAACTACGGTTCTGGGAATCAAGAAATCAACGAATCAACGGTATGAACGACATTAAGTCATTCCCCGGGTATGAATGCCATTAAGGCATCCACCGGGGTTTAGACCTTGGGGAGGTATGGTGTTTCTACACACATTTCGCCCCGCTGGGGCTACCTTTTGGTCCACCTGATACCAATTCCAATTGATTAGTTTACATTATTAGCAATCGGAAAAGTCAATTTACTTGAATAGGTATTGTATAGACATTCCGTCCCTACGGGACTCCAATTTTTACAGTAAATTAGTCCTATTAAGATGAGAATCGTAATGTAGATTCTTCAATTGAAAATGGTATGAGTTTATTTTTTAATAATATAGCAAACAGACAGGAAGCCATACTATAACTGGCTTTACTGAGATTATTATAAATCACCAAGGCACATCTACTCTGAAAATTTCACTTTTAATCTGAGAGAACTAATTAAATCAATCCTATCTATAATTCTCATATTCATATCTTCAAATCATACTGTTTTTTCTGAAGATTGGAACGATTTCCTTGGACCCAATAGGAATGGAAAATCATCTGAAAAGATTGATATTACCTTATGGGAAAAGGATGGTCCTCCTATCCTTTGGATAAAAGAAATCGGTACAAGTTACGGATCTCCTACAATTGCTGATGGTAAGGTTTATATCTTTGCACGCCATGGTGATATGGCACGACTTACCTGTTTAGATAGTAAAACAGGTGCGGATCTATGGCACTATGAATATCCGACTGATTACGAAGATATGTACGGGTATAACAACGGTCCAAGATGCTGTCCTGTTGTAGATGAAGATAGAATTTATATATATGGGGCAGAAGGGATGTTACATTGTGTCAACGCCAATACTGGTAAAAGAGTGTGGATGGTTGATACATTTGAGAAGTTTAATGTCATTCAGAATTTCTTCGGTGTAGCCTCAGCACCAGCAGTAGAAGGTGATTTACTCATTGTCCAGATTGGGGGTTCACCACCTGGTACACCGAAAAATATATGGGCTTCAAATGGAAAACCAAAATCCAATGGGAGTGGAATTGTCGCATTTAATAAATACACAGGATCGGTTGAATATGAAACTGCAGATGAATTAGCAAGTTACGCAAGCCCTATTTTTACAACAATTGGTAAGAGACGGTGGGGGTTTGCATTCTTACGCGGTGGATTGGTTGGCTTTGAACCGCAGACCGGTAAGATTGATTTTCATTATCCTTGGCGTAGTCCAAAAATAGAATCTGTAAATGCATCATGTCCGGTGATTGCAGATGATTATATATTCATCAGTGAATCCTATGGTGTTGGTAGTTCGGTTATACAAGTCCAACCTGGTGAATACAAGGTTGTATGGAAAGACAAGCCGAGAAGTAGAACAAAATCAATGGAATTGCATTGGAATACAGCCATACATCACAAAGGTTATCTCTATGGGAGTAGTGGAAGACATGCAGGAAATGCGGACCTCCGTTGTATAGAGCTTAAGACCGGTAGAATCATGTGGAGGCATCAACTAAATGAAAGAGGATCTTTACTGTGGGTAGATGATTATTATATCTATCTTGGTGAATATGGACGTCTAATGCTACTAAGATTAACTCACGAAAGATTTGAACTGATAGTAGAATCCACACCCAAGACAAAGAATGGGATGCAACTCATAACTTATCCAGCTTGGGCTGCCCCAGTAATTTCCAATGGACAACTCTACCTACGCGGAAATAATCGACTAATCTGCTTTAAGATACGATAGTTATTGATCTGACACTATAGTTTTATTACTAAGGTTTCCATAAAGTTGCTTCAATGTATCTTTCTCCATCTGGTTCTTCATCGAAATAATATACAGTCACAATTGTGCCATCAGGTCTTTGAACAGTTCTGGGATAACCGATATCCGGATCACCGCCCTTATCCCGAATAACAATCTCATCTCCCCATGATAGTCCGTTATCACTACTGAGTTTTGCACACATTCTGTGTGGTGCATCTCTGTATCCGTAGATCATACACAACCTACCATCATCAAGGAGCGTCAAAGTTGGTGGATTTCCACCGATTCCAGTATCATCAACAGGCTCATTCATGAACTCCCATGAATGTCCATTATCCTTAGAGATATACAGGTCTATCCAATTCTGAAGTTCATCCCAATTCGCATCTGCATTCTTTCCTCTACCTCTACAGCGTACCGCTACTAATATGTCGGTTTCAGACATACGGACACTTGCTGGCATAATAGCAAAACCTTCTGGTTCAGGACCAATTTGAGATAGCAGAGAGAAAGATTTACCTCCATCTTTAGTTTGAGCACAAAAGACCAATCCCTCTTGTCCATCTGCTTTTGATGCCGTTAGAAAAAATAATGCTTCATCCGAATTAGAAATAAGATAATCAGTTCGGGCAGCGATTCCTGTATATCCGAACATTGGAAGTTGATAGGGACCTTCCCAACTTTGACATCGATCTAAAGATACATAAAACCATGATTCTGCACCCCCTCTCAATCCAGAACGACTGCACATAATAGCTAAATCTGGATGTACCAAGTCATAGCTTTTAGGAATTTCATAGTCTGAATCACCATCTGACTGATGTTTTCCAGCTACATGTTCATTAGCAGAAAGCGTTCCTTTCCCCGGGAGTTTACATGGTGTATCAACTAAATGCCATGTTTCTCCTCCATCTAAACTACGTGCCTGTGTTGCAATAAATGGTTTACTTCCATCTCTTTTATGGAAACCAGCATCCGATTTGTGATGTCCTACAGTAAAACCGACGACAATCTCGTTACCCCATGACCATATTCCATAGTTGGCAGGCCATCCACCAAAACGTCCTTCTTCTCTATAAATTGTTACTTGTTTCAAGATATGACTCCTATTCTTGATTTGTCATAGTATACCAACACATTGATAACTATTCAATAGTGATTGAAGGACACTGGTGTGTAAAGTTTTGGAGAATGAAGATATGGACACACTGTTTATATACAGAGGTGCGTCAAAAAGGCATAAAGAAAGTATAGGTAAAACCTAAACAAGCAAAAAATAAAAAAGGCAGATACCAAAAGAAAGGATACCTGCCTGTAAAAGGTTGGTGTTCACGGCTTACGGTCTTCCTCCTTGATCTTCCCCCATGTTACTTTTTTTTTGCCTTGTGGTGTTACCGATAACACATCATCGCTGATCCAATCTATTGTCTGATCCCAGCCTGGATCGTTTGTGAGCTGCGTGATCTCACGCGTTTTCAGATGATATTTATAGACATAGCAGGGCGGGAACACAAAATCAGGCGGGCGTGGTTTGTCCATAGGCATGCCCGCCCGCGCCGTGAAAACGATAGATTTGCCGTCGTCCATCCAGTCAATCCCATAGCATACCCAGTCGCGCGGTATAGAGAGTTTGCTGATGTTATCACTGGCGCGATCGTAAATCATATACCGATACGCTTTAAAGATAAGCGCGTTAACGACGCCGGGCACAAGCTCCCATTTTGACTCTACCTCTGCGAACACAACTTGCTGACCATCGGGTGACCAACGCGGTCTCTCTCGGTAAATATGAAAATTATCCCGCTGCGGACCGGGATTCAGAATAAGCTCACGCGGGTTATGTCCATCTGCACCCATGATCCAAATCGTGCTGCTCTTGCCAGGACTGGTCGGCTCCGCAAAGAGAATATGCTTGCCATCCGGAGACCAATCACAGAAGGTAACCGAACGATCCAATATGACTTTCCGCTTCCCCGTCTTAATGTTCAGCACTTCGACGATATCTTTCTTCTTGTCATTTTCCTCCCAAAGTCTATCATAAACGATAAATTTACCGTCCGGTGAAAATGAAGTTCTACCGATATGACTGTCATCGTTTTCTGTGAGTTGCCGAATGTTGGTGCCGTCTGGATTCATTAAGAAAAGCACCGAACCTCTAATCGCTTGCCAGACCCCATTCTCCTTAAAAACTTCTCCGATGATTCATTTAAACAGAATCTGTTGACCGTCGGGAGACCAACTCCCTGGAGTGATCACTCCCCCTTCAATGAGGCGTGTCTCGTTGCGGCCATCATCGTCCATTACGCAGATACCCTTGACACCGTTGCGTTCTGAGCTAAAAATGATTTTGGCGTGGGCTGCGGTTGAGAGTAGCAGTCCGACCAAACAGAGCAAACAGACTTTTCGTGTGTTCATGGCGATACTCCTTAAAAAAGAGAGTGGCAGGGGAACACGTCCCCTGCCGGCATTATCGGTTATTGATTGTCAGATTCCGTAAACTCATGCGTCCATGCATTATTCTCTTCGTGCCACACAAGACCAGACACAGCGAGGTGAACATGCGCATTTAGCTTAATCTTTTCATTCTCTTTTATATCTCTGCCGAGGGGATAAGTGACCATTGAAGAACCGTAAGTAGAATAGGAGTTCCTCGCGGGCAGTGGTTCGAAGGTACGCGGGTCCTCCATCGTCCATAGTGTTGCACCAGTATCTACGTCGAATCGCGTATGTCAGTACCATGATTCGGCCCGCAACGCTGCCTTTGTCCCATTCCAGGCGTAGGCAGACCCGGACATGACGATATTTTGTCCGTCGTGGTAGTGGCTTGAGAGTTGTACGTAGCCGTATATCCCATCGCCAATTTGATGGTCTGGCATCCCCACCGGATATTTGGTGTCGCTAATTATTTTCGGTTTAAACACCCTGAACGTATCAGTCGCATCTGCATCAGAGGATTCTTCAAAGGACACGACTGCCCTGACATCATACTTTCTCCCTTTTATGTCACCGTTAAACGTGCCCAGGTATTCATTCACACTTTTCGTGTTACCATGCAGACTCGTGTAACTATACTTATAGTCACCATTCGGATCACTCTTTATGTACCAGTCGATAAAATCTATGTTTTCATCTGCTGTTACATACGCGTAGGCGTATCCACCACCGCCATTATCGTCACTGCCAGAGACCGACAACGAGGCAGAAGCAGCCTCACTCTGATTAACAATACCGATAAGACATAGGGAACATATCATCGCAATCGCGATGCTGATTGATTTCAATCTAAACATTTCATTCTCCTTTTTCAGTTGACATGCTACATAGAGCATATCGTCTCAAACATTTATCCATCTCTATGGTATTTCCATACAGATGTTTTCTGATTTTGACAGACCCAAAGGAGATGTTGGCAAGAAAAAGTGAAAAGTTTAATCGGTTGACAACTCTAACCTTTCGGGCGTGCTGGTCTTCATATTCCTATACACAACCTTGTGCTTGTGATAAAATGAAAACCAGCCTGTCATACTCTTACTATGGCAGTGCTACGCGCTGGTGGTGCTTTTGTGATAGTTAGCACTGTCGGCGCGCCCCAATGGGGGTAGCTTGCCCCGGTGTCATGCACGATTCCCGTGCATTTTTAACACCTTCTCGGTATTATACAAGACTTCACAAAATATGTCAATCACCTATTCTTTTATTCTGGAAATGATAGATACTAAAATCACTATGTATCTACCACAGGTTTTCCTTGACAAATGCACCAATTATCATAAAATATGATACAGTATTCAATCATATTCAAGGACACATCAAATGGAAAAAACCCATCTGTTTAAACCTTCTCACCTTCATGCAATCACCCGAACCATATTTGTAGCAGCAGGTGCATCTAACCATATTGCTAACGATGTCGCAGAAATCCTTATCAAAGCAAATCTCTCTGGACATGATTCCCATGGCGTATTGCGGATTCCTGCATATATCAGAGGAATTAATGATGGTAGTATTAAACCTTCAAATGAACCTACGATAGTCGATGAAACTGATAATATCATACGTGTAGAAGGAAATTCCAGTTTTGGACATTATGTTTCTCGATGGTCCATACGTAAAGCAATTGAAAAGGCTAAGATTTCTGGTTCATGTTGTGTGAGTATATTCAATACGGGTCATATTGGTCGTTTAGGTGAGTATGCAGAGGAAGCAGCACATTCTGGATGTATTGGTATTATCTCTGTTGGAATGGGTGGCAAAGGTGCAGGACCAGTAGTTCCGTTCGGTGGGGCTGAAGGAAGATTCAGTACGAATCCTATTGCTTTAGGTGTTCCTACGGGTGATAAATCACCCTTTATAGTTGATTACGCAACGAGTGTGATTGCAGAGGGTAAGATACAGGTTGCACGAAGTAAAGGATCGGAACTTCCTGATGGATGTATATTAGATAAGAATGGATCACCGAGTGTGGATCCAGCAGATTTCTATGATGGAGGTGCTCTCCTCACTTTTGGTCGTCATAAAGGGTATGCACTTGCTATGTTTACATGTTTACTTGGGGGATTAGCTGGAACGTTCAATGTTGATGAAGGAAGTATGAAGGGAATCTATATGCAAGCAATCAATGTTGATGCATTTACCCCCATAGAAGAATATCAGAAGGGTGTACGTGCCTTCTTAGATATTATTAAATCTACTTCTCCAGCCAAAGGTTTCGATGAAGTTTTAGTTCCAGGAGATTTTGAAGCGAGATTTTATGCCGAACGAGTCAATGCAGGTATTGAAATACCTGAAACTATCAATACTCAATTACATGAATGTGCTGATCAATACAGTGTATCACTTGATGAAGAGATTATACAACCTGATGATTTAAAGAGATACCAGTAGTTTGTGCTACCAACCCTGGTTATATCACATGCGATATTCTTATATATTCTTCATTTTCCTTATACTAACGAATTTTACATCTAATTCATTCTCTCAAGAACATACCTATCTAACGCATGGTGGTAGTGTTCAAGCAGTTGCCTATTCCCCTATTTCATCTTCTATCATTGCGAGTGCTAGTGGTAACAATACTATAAAATTATGGAATTTGGAGGATAGTACAGTAACAATATTAGGCAAGCACTCTAAAACTGTTAATTCTATAGCTTTTTCACCGGATGGACAACATTTGGTAAGTGGGAGTGATGATTACACACTAAAAGTATGGGATATACAGGAAAACCGTCATATAGTTACACTTAGACATATTACAAATTCTGCACAATCACAAATTAAGAAAGTCGCTTTTTCTCCTGATGGACAACAAATTATATCTGCAGGATACCATTTAAAAATATGGGATATTCATACGCTTAGGGAAATCTTAACTATTAGACATGATGCATGGATATATACACTTGCATTTTCTACTGATGGTGAAATGCTTGCATATGGAGACACCTCTGGAAAGATAGTTGTCCGTAAGATCAAGACCCATCAAGAAGTCATTCAATTTCAGGCAGATTCCGATGTAATAACCACAGTTAAATTCTCACCAAATAATACTACACTGGCAAGTGGAGGAATAAATGGCGGAATAAAATTGTGGAATATTAAGAATTGGGAGCGAATCGGCACACTTCCAACAAATGGCACTGTAACAGATATAAATTATTCACCAAATGGTAGTATTCTGGCAAATTCTGATTATGAATCAGTGAATCTATGGCAGATTGAAAATGGCGAAAAAATAACGACTTTAACTGGCCATAAAGGCTGGGTTAATGCCGCTGTATTTTCACCGGATGGACAATCTATAACAAGTGGAGGCAGTGATGGAACTATTCGATTATGGAATGTTGAATCATACCATGAAGATGTTCAAGACCTTGTTCGTATTATCTACTTTGTACCAAGAGACCGTACCCCACAGTATGATATTTGGATTAAACTGAATAGTTTAATTAGAAAAGTTCAACAGTTTTATGCGGATCAATTGGAAATCAACGGATTTGGTAGCAAGAGTTTTACATTCGAAACTGATGATTATGATAATATAGTCATTCATCAGGTAAATGGGAACTTTAATGACTGGTATTATCATTCTGAAACTAATAATAAGATACAGCAAGAAATAAGATCTCAGTTTGATATGACGAAGGATGTGTATCTCATTGTTGCGGATCTCAGTTCACAAACTGTCGAAACACATAATACTTGTGGAGTCGGAGGTAGTATTTGGATTGAAAGTGAACTTAAGGTCAAATCGCATGGGGGTTATGCATTAATACCTGCCTCTGGGAAGTGTTTTGATGATCAGGTAGGAATTCATACAACTGCCCATGAACTTGGTCATGCATTCGGATTAGAACATGATTTTCGGGATAATAATTACATTATGTCCTACGGTGAATCTCCTGATCGGTTATCATATTGTGCAGCTGAATGGTTAAGTGTGAGCCGATTTTTTAATACGAATACAGTCGGTTTCAACAATCCAACAACTCTACAAACGCTTTCTCCTCTTACCTATTATCCATCAGCGGATAATTTCTCCTTGATATGTCAGATAACTGATCTTGATGGATTACACCAAGTCCAGCTGATGATTCCTACATCAGACAATGATCCATCATTTGGAACAAAACTTCACAGTTGCCATCGAATTGATGCTGTAAGTAAAGCGATAGAATTTGACCTATCCTCGCTTACTTCAAACCAGATTAACACGATCGCACTACAAGTAATAGATGTTTATGGAAATATAACCCGACAAGAGTATGTTATTAAAGCAGATGCATCAATTTCGACTGATAACCACATTGATGTAAATGGTGATGGCACTATTGATACAAACGATCTTATAATTGTTGCAGCAAATTTTGGTAAGACAATTATCAATGATAGCTTCCCAAACCCTGATGTCAATAGAGATGGTATAGTTGATGTCATTGACCTACTGTTAATAGTAAATGCACTGGCTATAGATTCAGAAGCTGCACCATCAATTACAAAAATAGATCTCCCCTTTAGTATGTCTATAATTCAAGGGTGGATTAATCAAGCAAAACAACTATCCAACAAAGATATTGTTATTGAAAATGGCATACTATATTTAGAAAAAATTCTTGAATCTATGTTACCTACAGAAACCCTCCTATTTAAGAACTTTCCAAATCCATTCAATCCTGAAACATGGATTCCATATCAATTAGCTGATTCTACAGATATAGTGATTACAATCTATGATATAAACGGTAAGCTAATCAGAACATTAGATCTTGGGTATAAGCCTGCAGGGAAATATATAAATCAGAATCGGGCTGCATATTGGAATGGCAAGAATGACATAGGAGAATCTGTAGGAAGTGGTGTATATTTTTATACCCTTAGAACTAATAATTATCAAATTATTCATAAAATGTTACTGAGAAAATAGAACTTTTGAATAACATACTATTTATACATTGTATTTCCTTCTTCTATGTGCCTCACTCTTGACAGTCAAATTTACGATTGTTAATATAAAAACAAATATCTCAATTGAATCTACTAACCATATAATAAATATATCAGGTATTATTACCTAACATACAGTCTTCAGGAGAAACCTATGGAAGGATATGTTGAAATCGGTGGTATCAAAATAGATAAAGGACTCTTTGCTCTTGTAAGTAATGAAATTGCACCCGGTACAGGGATTAATGCTATTCAATTCTGGAATTCATTTGATGAAATCGTTCACGAGTTTGCTGATGAAAACAAGACCCTACTGAATAAGCGTGATTCTCTACAAGAGCAAATTGATGCATGGTATCTTGAGAGAAAAGATATACCAATCGACCATGTCGATTACAAGGAATTCCTAACTGAAATTGGCTATCTTGTACCTGAAGAAGGTAATTTTATTGTTAGTACTGAAAATGTCGACTTAGAAATCGCAATTATTGCTGGACCTCAATTAGTTGTGCCGGTTGATAATGCACGTTATGCTTTAAATGCTACAAATGCACGTTGGGGAAGTCTATATGATGCATTATATGGAACGGATGTTATTGATGAAAGTGACGGGGCAACAAGAGGAACTGAATATAATCCTGTGCGTGGAGCAAAAGTAATTGAATATACAGAAAACTTATTAGATGAAATCATACCATTTGATAATGGTAGTTATGCCGATGTAACACGCTTCTTCTTAAAAACAGTTAGGGGTAATTTAGGACTTCGAGCAAAATTAGAAAATGGATATGAGGTAGGTTTAAAAGACCCTAATAAGTTTGTAGGATTTAATCTAAACAATGATGGTCTTTCATCAATTCTATGTCAAAATAACGGTTTACATATTGAAATACAGATTGACTATGAACACCCCATCGGTAAAGAACACCCAGCAGGAATTTCGGATGTAATTCTTGAGTCTGCAATTACGACCATTCAAGATTGTGAAGACTCTGTGGCAGCTGTAGATGCTGAGGATAAAGTCCGTGTATATAGAAACTGGAACGGGATAATGAAGGGGACACTTGAAACGACCTTTGAGAAAAATGGTGAAACAATTACTCGAAAACTTGAGGCTGATAAATCATATACCGCACCTGATGGAACTACTTTCTCACTCTCAGGAAGAAGTTTATTGTTAATTCGTAATGTAGGTTTACATATGTATTCAGATGTTGTTTTGACCTCTGATGATCAAGAAATACCAGAAGGTATTTTGGATGCTATGATAACATCATTTGCTGCCCTGCATGATCTACAAGGTAATACCCAATATCCTAATAGCAAAACAGGTAGTGTTTATATTGTCAAACCCAAATTCCACGGTCCTGAAGAAGTTGACATGACTGTCCGACTATTTTCGAAAATTGAGTTGGCACTTGGAATTCAACCTAATACACTAAAAATTGGAATAATGGATGAAGAACGACGCACGACAGTAAACCTTAAAGAAGTACTACGGATCGCTTCTGAACGGCTTGTATTCATCAATACAGGATTTTTGGATAGGACTGGAGATGAGATTCACACAAGTATGGTTGCCGGTCCCATGATTCCCAAAATGGACATACGAAACGAACCTTGGATGCACGCTTACGAGAATTGGAATGTTGATATTGGAATCGAGACAGGCTTACCAGGAATTACTCAGATTGGTAAAGGGATGTGGACTAAACCGGATGAAATGGCAGAGATGCTTGAAACGAAAGTTAATCATCCATTGGCTGGTGCAACGACTGCCTGGGTTCCATCCCCTACTGCTGCCACATTACACGCGATTCACTATCACAAGGTAGATGTTTCCAGATGGTTGCAAGACTTAGCATTGCGAGAAAGAGCAAGTTTGACAGACCTGTTAACACCACCCTTATTACAGGATCGAAAGTTGAATGATGATGAAATTCAACATGAATTAGATAATAATGCTCAAGGGATTGTCGGCTATGTAGTCAGGTGGGTAGACCAAGGAATAGGTTGTTCAAAAATACCAGATATTAACAATGTTGGTCTAATGGAAGACAGAGCAACTCTGCGGATTTCAAGTCAACATATAGCGAATTGGTTACATCATGGAATTGTTTCTAAGGAACAAATTATTGAGACATTCAAGCGGATGGCAAAGATCGTTGATGTACAAAATGAAGGTGATGCAAATTATATTAGTATGTCATCCAACTTTGATGAGAGTATCGCATTCCAAGCTGCATTAGATTTGGTATTTAAAGGCACAGAATTACCGAACGGTTACACTGAGTTTGTATTACACCCAAGGAGACGGGAGGTTAAAGCTAAACAGAAAGACCAAGATTGATAGAAGGAATAGAACCGAATTATTCCTTTATGTTAATCTGTAAAACTCGATTGCATTATCATGAAATAGTTTATTCAATTCATCCGTTGAACACCCAGAAACAGCCTCTTTTAGGGTTTGAACCCAACGAGGAAAATCTGATGCCAGTGTGGACACTGGCCAATCACTCCCATAAATGACACGATCAAAACTGAAGGCTTCTATCACATGTTCAATATAAGGTCGTAAATCTTCAGGCGTCCATGAATCATGGTCTGCTTCGGTTACCAATCCAGATATTTTACAGTAAACATTTTCAAATGATGCGAGTTTAGTAATTTCCTGTTTCCAAGGATCGAATAGTTGGTTTTTTATATCTGGTTTTCCTATGTGATCTAAAATAAATTGCACATTTGGACACTGTTCTACAAGATTTATTGCATTAGAAAGTTGGGGATGAAAAATACATAGATCAAAGCTTAAATTAAATCTTGAGAGTGTCTTCACACCCTTTACAAAGTTCGGTTGTATACAGAAATCTATATCTTCCGATTGGATAAGACGTCGTATCCCTTTTACAAGAGATTCTTCTGCTAATTTTTCAACGAACGGTGCCACCAGTTCACCCTCTTCAAGCGGTGCCCATGCGACAATTCCTTTGATTTTAGGTTCAACAGCAGCAAGAGAGGTCACCCAAGTTGTTTCCTTTAAACCATCATCAGGATGGGTATCACATTGAACAAAGACGATGGATTCAATATTCAAATCTTGATAAGCATCTGAATAGTCTTGTAGTAAGTAAGGTCTGTTTAGATTAGGAACATCCTTAAGCCAAGGATATCTGAGTTGCTTGGGGTGCCAAAGATGAACATGTGTATCAACAATTGGGAAATTGTCCATAACCCACCTCCACTCTTGGAATTAGCACTATTGTAATTTCATATTAGATTTTTGTCAATCTTTTTATGAATTGAGACCTGTCTACAGGGCTATTTAGTTTTAAGAATTACCAGTTACTGAGTGTTCCTGATAGTTTGTTTCGTAGGGAATCAACGCAGCATGCGCATATGGCATGCTGCGGGGTTGAACCGCAGGTGAAACCCAACATCTCCTGTATGCCCAGTGTTACATGTTGGGTTTCGTTCCTCAACCCAACCTACATGTAGTTTATATAGAAATGTGAAAAATATAGCAGAAAATAAGAAAACTAAATAACCTTAACCTGTCTACGCATAACCTTGAATATACCTTAAGTCTATGTTATACTGTAGTAATATAATATGTTATTTCATTAAAATAATCATAGACGTCAATTTAGAGATACACCTTTCACCCGAGAATCAAGGAATAGAAGATCGGGGATTGGAATCCCCTCCTACAGAATGTAAGATCTGTTGCCAATTATCACCTTCAGGAGTTTAAAATGGATATTCAAAAACTGGTTTGTATGTTTGTCGTGATATTGTTCATGCCTCTAACAGGATGTGTCTTATTTACTCAACAAGAATGGAGTGAAAACTATGCTCTAATGGATGGCGTAAAGTCGAACAGTCCATTAGCGGTTGATGGCAATATTGAAACAATTGGAGAAGCACAACTCCCAAGGAATTCTACTGGTCAGTTTTCTTCACCTGAAATACTTATCACTTTACCAGAGAAAAAGGTAATACGAAAAATTGTCATACACTCTGATAATCTGAAGAAATTAGTTATCTTTGCAGATAAAGGTGGGACAATACATTCCAGAACAGATTGGCAACTCTTAAAAGAGATAAAAGCTGTAAAGTCATATCCACTTGAAATTCCTATTTTATATTCACACCCCACAGATAAATTGAGAATCGTTGTCTTAGATACAACAGATGATGCAGCTGTGGCAAGAAAGCAGAAAGCTGAATTCTCAAGACAGAATTTTGGAAACTTAGCATTTGGTAGAGCGGGATCAAGAATGTTTAATCGAAGATATAATAATGCCAGGATAGGTGAAATTGAAATTTACGGTTATAGAACAAAGAAAGAAGCTACTATGTCTGATACTGGAACTCAAGAATCAGATTAACTGGATTATGTCATACACTATATTTAGTGATGATTAATACAGTTCATTATCATTGAACCGGAGAATAATAGTATGAGATATTTTGCATACGGTTCAAATCTAAATAAAAAACACATGAAGTGGCGATGTATGGATGCTAAGGATTTAGGTGTATATACACTTGAAGGTTATCTACTCACATTTCGTTATTATGCTGATATTATACCGGTCGAAGGAAAGTCAGTGATAGGGGGACTATGGGAAATTACACCGGAGGATGAAGCAAAACTTGATAAGTATGAAGGTTATCCAGAATTATATAAGAAAGAATACCAAGATGATATAATGTTTTATCGTATGAGAGATGAAACAAGAGAGTTAGAATTTCCCGCACACGGTTATCTGGAAGGTATGCTTGTAGGTATGGAACATTTTGAACTATCTCCTATTGAGACATTAAACCAAAACCTTGGAAATCCACCTATACAAAATAAGTCAATTCCTAAAGACCAAGTAGAAGTCTCTATTCAATTAATTGCTGAAGCATTGGGACTGGAACTGTAATATTACTTTCAATCAACTAACGAATAATGTTTAATCTCAGAATTATAATATAGTTAATTCGTCATCCTCACCACCCTCAAGTAACACTTTTTCCAGTTCAGATACAACAAATCCAAAAGCACTTGTTTGGGGTGATTCTGGTTGTCCGGCAACAATTGGCACACCTATATCCCCTGCGGTACAGACTTCAGCATCAAGCGGTATATCACCTAAGAATGCCACGCCAAGTCTTTCACTTGTCTTCTTCCCACCATCCGCTCTAAAAATCTCTGTTTTTTCATTACAATGTGGACAAACAAAATAGCTCATATTTTCAATCACACCCAGAATTGGCACGCCAAGTCTTTCAAACATAGCTACTCCACGACGAACATCTGCCAAAGCAACATCTTGAGGCGTCGTAACTATCACTGCCCCTGTTAATGGAAGTGCTTGGGTTAGGCTTAATGCTACGTCCCCTGTACCTGGTGGTAAGTCAATTATAAGATAATCCAATTCTCCCCACTCTACATCACTTAAAAATTGGCGTATTGCACTATGGAGCATAGGACCACGCCAAATCATCGCCTGTTCTTCTGGTACCATAAACCCTATAGACATCAATCGAATATCATGTCTGACCAGTGGTATTAGTTTCCGTTCTGGACTGGTAACAGGTTTTTCTTGGATACCCATCATCGTGGGAATACTTGGACCATAGGCATCAGCATCCATCAACCCTACATTGAAACCATTCTGAGCAAGAGAAATCGCTAAATTCGTCGCTACAGTTGATTTACCTACTCCACCTTTTCCACTCGCAATAGCGATTTTATATTTTATATTGGGTAGTGTTATATTCTGTTGGGGTTGGGGCTGTTGTTGTGATTGTTCACCAGGTTGCTGAGTTTTAGGACCAGATATTTCTGATCCACTAATAACCTTTAGCTCAGGATGTGGTTTTGACGGTGTATTCTCCTGCTTCTTCGGATCTTCACCTTTATTCTGCTGTTTCTTTGGATCTTCACCTTTCTTAAAAAACTTCAATTGTTTCTCCTATTTCAAATATTTGTACATAATAATGACATGATAATGTTGAAAATACAACTAATTCGTAAATTAACTTAGTCATACACACTATTAAGTTACGATGGTATCCAAACACAATAAGTTCGCATTCTAACTTGATTATAAGAATGCATACAATTGAAAATGGTTACATTCAATGTATTAGATCTTTGTATCAAGAGTGATTGCAATTGAAATAGTTTTCTTTTTAATTCTTATCCTGTATAATATTCAAAAACCGACTATGAAAGGATTTTCTTATGAATATACTCATGCTACGCCATTCTGCAGGTTTTGAACATAGCTATTTACCAAACGCTGAGGTGGCGTTAAAAGAAATTGGTGCTGCGAACGGGTGGAATGTTGTGACTACACATCGTTGCGATAGAATTACAGAGGACAATTTAGCAAAACAGGATATAGTAGCCTTTGCAACAACTGGGAAATTTACCATTTGAAGATTCACAAAAGAAGGCTTTATTAAACTTTGTGAAAAATGGTAAAGGATTCTTCGGTATCCACAATGCTACTGATACTTTCTATGACTGGCCAGAATATGGAGAAATGCTTGGTGGTTATTTCAACGGACATCCTTGGCACGAAGAGGTAAACGTCATTGTTGAAGACACCGATCATCCTTCTACTCGTATGCTCGGAGATAGTTTTAAAGTTGTCGATGAGATATATACATTTAAAAATTGGTCACGCGATAACACGCATGTCCTTATGCGTTTAGATAATGATTCAATTGATGTTTCCAGAGGTAATCGTGATGATAATGACTATGCGTTAGGGTGGTGCCATACCTATGGTAAAGGACGAGTTATGTATACTGCTCTTGGACACCCAGATATCCTCTGGTGTCAACCCTGGTTTCACGATCATATTGCTGGATGCATCAAATGGACGGCAGGCATAGAAGACTAACCTTTAAATAGTTATCAGTTTACTATAGTATTTCAAGTAAAATATATACCAGTGCTTCTATAGAAACTGATAACTACATTACATTCTATATTGCTCCTGTTGCTCGTAATAATGTTTCCTGAACTAATAATTCATGAGATACAGGACGATCTGGTGTTTGTTCTCCTGCTATTGTGGCAAGAAAAGCATCCAATTCCAACTCATAAGTCCTCTGACGACTTTCCCCATCTATATTAACTATTTGCTCACCTTCCGAATATCCATTCTTTGCTGTTTGAAGACTTAACCGAATTGTAAGACCAGGTTCAAATGGTTCAACGATTATGGCACTCCCCTCAGTTCCATATACTTCAAAACGCCGTGCAACTGGACGAGGTTCCAAGGCGGATATGGATATAAACGCCATGGCTTGTTCAAATTCATAAACAGTGAGAGTATTATCCTTAAATGGTTCAAGTGAACCCCCATCGTTCCTAAGAAAACTGGTCACCTTTTCAGGACGACCTAATATCCACAACACTTGATCAAGAACATGTCCACCTAAATCAAAGTAAATACCACCCAGATGTTGACTTTCACGGGTTCGTGATTCCTTAGATATATTGGTTGACATATGAGCACGTACACTGAAAACATCACCTAAGAAGCCGGATCTTGCCCATTCCGTTACCTGCTTAAATGAAGAATGATACCTTAACATATATCCCAATTGAACATGGAGTGATTTCTCTTGCGCAGTTTGAATTACCCGTTGCCACTGTTCCCAGTTTTCACCTGCCGGTTTGTCATACCAGACATGTTTTCCAGCATTAACGATCTCTTCAGTCTGATCTAAACTCTCAGCATTATTCCCTTCAGATGCAACAGCGATTATACTATCATCTACAAGCATCTCTGCAGAATCAGAATAGTAATATACATCCTTAAATGCATTTTCACTTGATTGAAGTTGCTGACGTCTTTCTGTATCCGGTTCGAATACACCTGTAACCTCAACTTGTGGATTATCAAGCATTGCCTGAAGTTTTCCGCGTGCATGTCCATGTTTTGTACCATATTGTGCCATTCGTATTTTCGCCATATTCCATACTCCAAAGTAGATTGATTAACTTCAGTATTCTATACACATACACTCATAAGTCAAGAGAAAAGAAGTCAAAGGGTATGTAAAGTTTTTGTCACTAAACATTACGCTCCTATGTAACCTATATACCAATATTTACCTCAAGTGTCATCTTTAGTATTCATTTCAACTCCAGTTATGTTAGATGTATGGATACTGTGTATGGTAAAAAACTGTTAATATTTGTTGTCTTAAATTCTTTGCACTTTCACGGAAACTTTCACGGAGCAATTTTACGAACCCCTATTCTATAAGGGTTTATAATTTAAAGTATACCAATTCTCCGTGAATCACGAATGTTAATATTAATATTACTTTAGTATTTGTTGACTACTTGTACCATTTCTAATAATGTTTATCCCATGAACAATTGTTATGCATGGCTTGAAATACTGCACAAACTGAATGAAGATTAATTTTTAAAATCTGTGAAATCTGTGTTACAGACAACTCAAAACAACCTGAAAATATACTAATCTCACTAAATTGACGTCTATGGTTTGAGGAACGAAACCCAACATGTAACGCTGGACATACAGAAAATGTTGGGTTTCACCTGCGGTTCAACCCCACCTACGTAATAAACAATCAGTAACACTCATAACTGATAATTCCTAAAACTAAATAATCCTGCTTTACAAACGTTAAATATTGACAACTAATAATGTCTATGTTAGATTAACATACTCGACATGTACTAATTTACCAAACTCAATTAGTGAGGAAAGATAATGTTTGCAATAATCGCACCTATTCAGATAAAAGAGGGACACAGAGAGGAATTCATTGAGGCAATGTTAGATGACG
Organism: uncultured bacterium; assembly: GCA_964652195.1. Classification (GTDB taxonomy): domain Bacteria; phylum Poribacteria; class WGA-4E; order WGA-4E; family WGA-3G; genus MSPOR6. The sequence goes on from CAZZBB010000074.1 coordinate 74,640, forward strand.
CAATAGGTTCAGTCAATAATGAACCAGGTTGTTTAAGATTTGATGTGATTCAAGATGGAGATGATCCAAATAGAATTTGGTTATATGAGATATATGTAGATGAGGAAGCATTCCAAGAACACCTAAAGGCGCCACATTTCATAAAATGGCGTGATACAGTTAAAGACTGGTTTGCAGAGAACGATTATAAAGGGGCTGGCAGTGGAAGTTATACATTATATCCCCCAGACGATGATTGGAAATAAGTTTATACTATTGGTGTATTTTATTATTTTACCCGACTACAAGTTAATTTCCTTGCATTCCATTTAAAAATAATCTAAACTAAGCATAAATTTTTGAATATTGCTCAATAGGAGAATCAATATGCCAATTCGTGTAGGTATTGTTGGTACAGGTGGGATATCACGTGCTCATATCAATGCTTATCGTAAAGCTGGTGGTTTCGAAATTGTTGCAGTTTGTGATATCATTGCGAGTAAGGCGCGACAAGCCGCCGAGGAATGGGATGTTCCTAAGAAGAATGTCTTTACAAGTGTTCATAAAATGTTAGAAATGGACGGGATAGACACAGTTAGTGTCTGTACATACAATCAAGGACATCGACGTCCAACTGTTGCTGCATTGAATGCTGGAAAACACGTTTTTTGTGAAAAACCCATGGCTGCAACCCTTGCTGATGCCACAGCAATGGTTCGCGCAGCAATAGAGTCAGGAAAAATACTTCAAATAGGGATTCATAGTACATTTAATCCTGGACTTCAATTTGCAAAAAAGGTTATTGAGGAAGGAATTCTCGGGGACATCTATTATTCAGAATCCGCTGGATGTAGGCGCAGAGGAAATCCTGGACATACATTCATTTATAAAAAGACTGCAGGCGCAGGGGCAATCGTTGATATCGGTGTCTATAACATGCATAATTCACTCTATGCAATGGGGTATCCCAAACCTGTTCGAGTCTCTGCTATCACTGAAGATTATATTTCAATGCAAGATCCGCGTTTTAAAGATCAGATGGATGTAGAAGAATTTGGTGCTGCATGGGTTAGATTTGAAAACGGTGGAGTTCTACTATTTAAAATCTCCTGGGCAGTCCATCAAAACACACTTGGTGGGAACTTCTGTCTTGGCAAAGATGCAGGAATTTCGTTGGATGGTCCAGTTGTTTTTGCTGATTCTTACAGTAAAGACCTGCAGAAACTGGTTGAATCTGAAGGACTCACAGCAAATCCGGATCCACCTGAAGGTATGACAACTATTAGTTTTGAAGGATTTCAAGGAGTAGATGTTTGGGAAGCACAGATGGTGGCTTTCCGTGAAGCAGTAAATTCAGATGGTCCTTCACCTATTCCAGCTGATGGTGTACTTCTTACGAATGTGATTATGGATGGAATATTCAGATCACACAAGACAGGTAAAGAGGTTTCAGTGAAAGTTCCAGAATTTTAAGATAGATTACATACATTCCTGAGTTTATCAAAGGCGAGGTATCCTCCTCGCCTTATTTTTTTACTCTTCTCAAACCAATACAGATATAATTATCTACTCAGTTGGATGAATTACTAAGATTTGTCCCTGTTTATCTCGATCACCAACTTTAACCTGTTGTCTTAATTTTAATTTACTATGTTGATTTATTATCTTCTTCAATTGTGCCACTTGCGTGGTATGCAATACAATATTTCCTGAAGGTTTGATTAGATAATTAAACTTATCAAGAAATCCATTTATCATCCGTTCCTGTTGTAAATCTACTGGTAGATTACTCACTATCTTATCAATAGAATTCGGTTGTAATGGAAGTGATTGAACATCCCAAAAGAAAAATTGACATGGTTGATGTTGCCGACCAAAATTATACAAGGTTGCATCAACAGCATTCTTAGACAAATCACCACCAATCAAGTATTTATATCGACCGGAATTAGCGCGTTCCAAGAGAATAGTTCCCGCACCACACATAGGATCTAAAAATACATCATCTGGTTGAGGTCTCGATAACCTAACCATACAATATGCTAAAGTAGGTTTGATAGAATCAGATAAACTAACCTGTTTTCTTGATCGTTGTGCAAAATCAGATGTGGATAATCGTATACTAATATAAGCATCATCACCATAAACCTCATTCCATACATCCAACCCAGTATTTGAATCTGTGAGTTTCCAACCCCGTTCAATTAACACTCTTTCAACGACTTGCTGTAAGTCTCTCTTCTGAAAATTACGGAATCCTGCCATCCGTGTGATGACTCTGAACTGAACACGTTTCTTTATTCGTAATCCAACCTGTCGACAAGCCATCATTACTTCTTGAAAATTAAACCTTGTTAGTGAATGCCGAATGGATACTAATGAACTACGAGAACGTGTAATTTTATTAATGTGTCTAATTACAAGAAACAGATGTTCAGCAGATCTAATAGATAAAAGATCTCTTGGATTACCGGTATACTGGAACACAATCCGTCTTGGTTTTCTAAGAATAATCTTAAATTCCTTCGATTCACCAAAACGGGAATTCAATTCCTGACGGGCGATGTTTTCTAATCCCCCCATAACAAATATTGAGTATATCATTATCCTTACTCTGGTTGTGGCCAATCTAAATGCCGGTGAAGAAAATCAAATGTATCTTGAGAATTTATCTGATGTCCACCATCAAAGAATTCAATCTCAGTTTTTTCTGCAATGCCAAGTCTAACATAGTGTCTACGAACTGTTGCAAATTCATGTGCTACCCATTCATCTGGGGCTACTCCATCGTCATGACCGCGTTCAACCATAAAAGGTCTTGGGGCTATTAATGCTGCCATTTCAGAATAATTGAAAGTGTTTCCTAAATCAAACTCTACCATCTCATATTCCCCTGTGAACATGTAACTATACCCTGAATCGTAGGTTGCGTTTTTTACTATCCACTCATTAAAATCAGCTGAACAAATCGAACAAGCATATCGATCAAGTACAGCAGGTACACGCATTGCTGTTTTACCACCGTATGAAAGTCCATAAAATCCTATTCTATTTTCATCAACATAAGGAAGTCCTGCTAACCATTCGAGTGTCTGATCATGTTGACCTATAATTAATGAGAATAATGACCATTTGATCGGGTTAGCTTTTCGTTGAATCACACGAAATGCATCATTACCAATATAAGGATTCTGTGGTGCGTATGTAATAAACCCTCTATCCGCCAACTGGGCTGCGTATGAGTGATAAACTGTTTGCTTTCTTGGATCCGCTGTATCTTGTGGCCTCCCCTCTAATCCGTGTTGACATACGACAACAGGACGCTTTTCATTAGGTTGAAGATCTTTAGGGATTAGTATAATCCCATAAGCAAATACCTCATCCCATACATCCAGAACTACTTCATAACCTCTCCATTTCGGTTCATCATATATTAACCGTGTCTTTGGTTTCGCTGGTACATTCGGTTCAGGACAACGACCAATTACCTCTTTCCAAAAATAGTCTTTGAATTCAACACATGAATTCTTCCAATTCTCAAGTGAAGTGTTGTCTGTCTTATTCCAGAAAAACTCTTGCCGACGTGTTGCTGCTTCTCTTAGCAATCTTTGTGTCAAATTGATGAGTTGCATGATCTGCTTTTGTTGACGTGACGCATAGTCAAATGAAATAGCTGAATCTACTGCTAATGTGGAATCCTTGATAGTGATGGAATCCTTTATTCCAAGACCTGTCAAATAACCCGAGATCGCTTCTGGAGAACCAGGTAATCTATCCTCAGGATGAATTAGGTGTATATTATTTTTCGAGTCAAGCTCATCATAAATATATCTGGCACGATTAAATTCAGTTTCAACTGATTTTATTGGTGGGGATACCAATTGTCCTGGGGCTGCACCACCCCTATTATCACGTGCTGTTGGGGGACCTTGTACCTCTGGACCACGACTTGTTTCTACAATCAATGTACGAGGAGCAATTAAACTAACTATCTCTGCATCACCAAATTCTTGTACCAATCCCCACACATTACGATAAATCGGTTCACGCCAAACCTCTTCACGTTCTTGAAAATAACCACTTACTACTGTCGATTGTATACGTGCGTCAATTGCTGCACTATACAGACCAATTAATCCTCCCTCACCATAACCGAATACACCTATCGGTAGTTCATTTAAGGACATCCAATCTACAAGTGAAAGGACTTTCTGTACTTCATACCCTATAATATGCCTACCTAACTGATATGCCATTCGATAGATGAATTCACGATGTGGTTGATTTGTAAATCTATCTATCTTAGGATTTCCAGAATAGGTATCATCTCTATTAATTAATAGAGGAACAACCACTCTACATCCCAATTCTGCCAATCTTCGTGCAAACTGAGCAGATTCTGGTAGTTCATCTGTAATACCCGTTACCATCTCAGGTGTCCAATCCGCATCAGGGATTGCTATCACTTGAGCTATAGCGCTTTGGTTATCTATTGGATCCAGAAGTAGACCTTCACCTTCTACTTCATCAAATACTTGCCACCTAACTCTTGATACTGTGTAATTCATACCTTGACCGATTACTATAGGAGTATTGGTAGTTGTTAAATAAGATAAAGAAGTAATTGGTAAACGTTCGTCAATACAACCAATCTGTTTTATAAATCGTTCCCTATTCGGTTGAATAGATTCTGTATATGCAGCAAGTGAACTATAATTAGGATTCCATAGAGATCCACGGTTTTCTTTTGAGGATACAATGGCGCGACTGACATAATTGTCAAGATCCTCAACCATCTGTGTAGCAAGATCTTGTTCTAAGGTTAATGCTTCTGTTCCTTCTAATACTTGATTCTCTACTTTTGACATAGTAATTCTCACTTATATATTGCTATACTTGTTTTATGGTTATTGATTATGACTTAAATAACACTCTCTCTTTTTAGCATTATTATATCTTCTGAATTATAATCCAAGAAGTTCTTCAATATCTCTTCGGTATGTTCTCCCAATGACGGAGCAGGTTTGTCAACACTCCCTGGGGTATCAGATAACTTAATAGGAACTCCTGGTATTTCAACGATACCTGTTAGCTGATGTGCAACCTTTGTTATCATTTCTCTTGCTTTTACTTGCTCCTGACTAACAACTTCATCTATGGAATTAATCGGTCCACATGGCACGCCAATTGTACCTAAAGACTCTATCCAATCATCAGTAGTCCGTAAACCCATTATACTTGATATGATCTGATATAAATCTGAATGGTTTTCTGTTCTATCTGCATTGGTACAAAATCGATTATCAGATATTAACTCTTCATATCCTACATGTCTACAGAATTTTTCCCATAATGAATCATTACCAATCGCAATAATTACATAACCATCTGATGATTCATATGCTTCAAATGGTGTAATAACAGGATGTCGTGTTCCAAGGGGTTGAGGTATTTCATTTGTTGCAAAATATCGAACAATGGCATTTTCCAATATGGCTACTAAGCTATCCAACATAGCAACATCAACCATTTGTCCATTACCTGTTTGATTCCGATGATGCAATGCAGATAATATACCTATGGAAGTAAATAGAGCTGCAGATATATCACTAATTGATGTCCCCACACGAACTGGCGGTTTATCTGGTTCACCTGTAATACTAATTATGCCTCCCATACCTTGTATGATCATATCGTATGCCCCCTGTTCTGATAACGGTCCAGTCTGACCAAAACCTGAACATGCTGCGTAAATTAGGGAAGGAAATTCATCGGACAAAGTTTCATAATCCAAACCAAGTTTTTTCATTGTCCCTGGTCGATAATTCTCTATAAGAATATCGCACTGTCTTAGCAGATCTTTAAATACCTGTTTTCCTCGATCACTCTTCAAATTTAGTGTTATACTCTTTTTGCCTCTATTTATACTCATAAAATATAAACTAAAACCATTCTTAAATGGTCCGAAGTTTCTTGATTCATCACCTATACCGGGTTGTTCAATTTTTATGACTTCTGCACCAAGATCAGCAAGGATCATTGTTGTATAAGGTCCTGCCAGAACTCGTGTTAGATCTAATATCCTTAAACCAGACAAAGGTCCAGACATGTGATTATCCTTAAAGTGGTAAATAGGTTGCTTTTCTGGGGTGGGAGTGATAATATGAAATCATCCCATATAGTAGCAGCAATCAAATACGATGTCCAAACGTTTATTGTATATTTCTTTATCTTAGGAGACTGATTATGGATAAGTTAAAAATTGCACATATTGGAACTGGTAACCGTGGATCAAATACATATCTACCGATTATAACCAAATTAAAGCATGATTTAGAACTGGTAGCTGTATGCGATCTTGACAAAGGTAGAGTTCAGGAACAGGCAGACAAGTACATTGTTCCCGGTTATACAGATACTGAGGAAATGTTATCACAGATTAAACCAGATATCTGCTCAATTGTGATTACGCCAAGTAATAATCATATTCCAGGTCTATTGTGTTCCCAATATGGTGTAAGTTATTGTACTGAAACTCCTATAAATACCGATTTAAAATTAGCCGATAAGATGATTGAAGCAGCTAATGAACATGGTACAAAACTTGAGGTAAATGAAAATTACTACCGAAATCCATCCGAACGTATAAAACGCCAGTTAATTCTTGAAGGTGTTTTTGGTAAAGTTAATGTAGCACATAACGACTTTCGTGGACATGGTTACCATGGAATTGGTCTTCTCAGAAGTTATGTCGGTTTTGACAATGAACCTGTACAAGTATACGGTTTTCGGAAAGGGTTTAGCGTCCAGGATCATGTTTGGAGAAAGGGACAACCGAAACGCAAAGAGGAAGATTGGCAACATTCTGTAATAGAGTTTACAGATGGCGCAGTGGGTATTTTCAATTTTACGAGTCTATCATACGGATCACCACTTCGTGGATTCAATGGGACAAAGTTCTATGCAGAACGCGGTATGTATTTCCGTGACGAAGGAGTAATCTTGAATGAGGATGCAGATACTCAGATACCCATTTCCATTACACGTAGAACAAACAATGTTGATGGTTATGAAACACTCGCTGCACTTGTTGCAGATACGATACCAGAAGTGGTCTGGGAAAATCCTCTACAAAATTATCCACTTAGTGATGGAGAGATTACTGTAGCATCGGAGTTAATGAGTCTGGTAAATGCAGTTCGGAACGATACCGATCCAGAATATGGGGCATATAACGGAAGAAAAGACCGTGAAATAGATGTCGCAATGTCTATGTCATGGAAGAACAATGGAGCACCAGTCACCTTTCCATTTGATTACTAATAAGATGTTCAATTTCCTAACACCTTTACTTGCCCAGTTAACACGTTAGGGTTGGTAGGTATATTTCTCTACCATGGTGAACCCATACTCGGATTCATCGAATCTACAATCCTTCCATTATTCACTGTAATAACATATCTGATATATAATGTCTCTCTATGTCGCATAAACTTGCAGTTTATGCGACATAGAGAGACATGCTTAACAACTATTCAGGAGATAAATATTTATAGAAATGGAATAAGAATTATATTAAGGTATAATCTACAATATTGACCACATCGTCGACATCCACATCTTCAAGAAGTTACTATTGATGAAGCACGAGTTCCCATAAAAGAACTGTACCGTCCCTACTTCCACTTACGAGTGTGCTACCATCAGGACTATAAGATACGCTATTAACCTCTTTCGTATGCCCTGTGAGTGTTTGAATGTGTGTACCTGTATTTGCGTTCCACAAGCGGATGGTCTTGTCCCCACTTCCACTTGCGAGTGTACTACCATCAGGACTAAAAGATACGCTAAGGACCCAATCCGTATGTTCTGTGAGCGTTCGAAGAAGGTTGCCAGTATTTGCGTTCCACAAGCGAATGGTTTCGTCCCAACTTCCACTTGCGAGTGTACTACCATCAGGACTAAAAGATACGCTCTTGACAAAAATTGTATGCCCTGTGAGTGTATTGATGTGTGCACCAGTATTTGCGTTCCACAAGCGGATGTTATTGTCCCAACTTCCACTTGCGATTGTGGTACCATCAGGACTAAAAGATACGCTCTCGACAAAAATTGTATGCCCTGTGAGTGTATTGATGTGTGCACCAGTATTTGCGTTCCACAAGCGGATGGTACCGCCCCTACTTCCACTTGCGAATGTGTTTCCATCAGGACTAAATGATACGCTATTGACCCAATCCGTATGTCCTGTGAGCGTTAGTATGAGTGTGCCTGTGTTTGCGTTCCACAAGCGAATGGTATCGTCCCTACTTCCACTTGCGATTGTACTACCATCCGGACTAAAAGATACGCTTAGGACCGAATCCGTATGTCCTGTGAGTGTTCGTACAGGTGTGCCTGCATTTGCGTCCCACAAGCGGATGGTACCGTCATAACTTCCACTTGCGATTGTGGTACCATCAGGACTAAAAGATACGCGAGTGACTCCACTCGTATGTCCTGTGAGCATTCGTACGAGTGTGCCAGTATTTGCGTTCCACAAGCGAATGATACCGTCCGAACTTCCACATGCAAGTGTGTTACCATCAGGACTAAACGGGACACTATTGACATGGTCATTATGCCCTGTGAGCGTTCGGATGAGTGTGCCAGTATTTGCGTTCCACAAGCGGATGGTACCGTCCGAACTTCCACTCGCGATTGTGGTACCATCAGGACTAAAAGACACGCTATCGACCCAATATTTATGCCCTGTGAGCGTTCGTATGAGTTTACCTGTATTTGTGTTCCACAAGTCAATGGTTTTGTCCGAACTTCCACTTGCGATTGTACTACCATCCGGACTAAAAGACACGCTCATGACCCTACCCGAATGCCTTGTGTAAAGATCCAATTCCTGTCGGGTCTGCGTATCATATATCCATATACCAATACTACTCGCCACTGCTAACTTGGTGCCATCGGGTGAGTACTTAATTTCTTTTATGATTCCTTTCCCCAGTCGTGCTTTTACACCATCGGGTAGGCTGAATTGCGTATGATCTTGGGCAAAGGTGTTAGATGCAATCGCAAAGATCACAAACAAGACAGTTGAAATCGAAAGTAAGTTATTTACGATTATAGCATCGCTCCCTTGTTGCATTTATTTCAGATTTTTTGCTAATGTCTTCCAATCGCAAATAAGAATCTTGCTATGTTTGTCTTCACTGGTCAATTGGAGCACAACCTAAATGGCTAACACACTAATCGGCCACACCAATTACCGCTCTATTTAACAAGCAAAGGAATTTACATTGGAACTAAACTATATACTATAGTTTTGACGGTTTTTTGTCCATATCGCGCTTTGTTTCCGTCATCTTTTTTTATTATTTCGTACACATACGTAACCCGCATAAATAAACTCGGATGACCCTAATAGCAGCCCCGTAGGGGCGAAATGTCTATAGAAAAGGTGGTCCACCCACGACCAAGCCCCGTAGGGGCGAAATGTCTATCTCGACAAAAAGTGACCAAAGTTTATTAATTTGGTGAGTTAAGCCACAGCATGAAACCTGTAGAAAAGAATGTTATGGACCCAATCGGCAGCACCAGCTGTGCGGAATGTGTATAGAAACGTCGATAGACCCAGTAACCAAGCACCAGCGGGGCGAAAGGTGTATAAAAAACAGTTGTAAAATAAAATACGAAAATTGTCCAAACTATAGTAAGAAATAGTATTACTATTAAAAAACCAAGTCTGTGTCAATATTGGCATTTGAACCTATTCTTACGAATAAACATAGCACACCAGCGGTGCGGAATGTGGATAGTTAGTGCATGTTTTCCCAGACCCAAACGCCAGAGGGGTGACAGGTGTCTGCAGCATCCTAATACCATTTCTAATTGATTGTATGACATTATATCACACTCTCCTCTGTAGGAGGAAACTCCGATTCCCGTTCTTCTTTACAACGGTTAATGGAAAAACTATTATTGCAAATGGTAGAAGTTATACACTTTCTGCACCTCTTGTGCTGAAATTTAGGTATATATCCCTAAATGGACACCTATGGTTACTTTAAAATCTGATTAGAAAAACTGATAATTGTCCAAATTATTGTAAAAATAATGAAGAAAACGATAACAAAAGAATCTAAAGTCATATATGGGATAAAATATGTTGCATTTGTATTTTACATGTGTTATCATTATAGATAGTATTAGTATAATTAATTTGATACGAAACAAAGAATAAAATAATTTTTCAAAAAATGTAAAAAACACTAAATTGGCTATAAACATATATGAGGACTGACTTTACGGCAATGTACTAAAATTAGGTGTGACAGAAAAAAGTTAGGATTTCGTAACTTTTTGCATAGAATCAACAAACTATAGGATACCATTTTAATTATAGCTTCATTATGAGATTTTTGATTTAGTTTTAACACAATTTTCTACAAAAACTAAAATAAAATTATGAAACATCTATATCTAACAACCAACATTACCGAAGGCTACCTTGTAGCACAAACTGACAGTTTGTACTTTCGCCGAATCATTCATAACAGCAGGTAATTAGAGAATAAATAGAAATGGTATTAGATGATATGAGTAAACCCTTCTTCAAAATCATAACATTTATGAGAAATAAACAATTAGAGAATAAATGATGACTATCCATAAAAACGTCCTAAATACAAACCTAATTTTAAAAATCTTTATGTCAAAAAATCTACTTTATTATTCAGGTTGGAATTGTTAAAACAGCAAGGACAACAAAAACACAAAATCACACTTTTTGGAAATTCTTATAAAGTTAAATCAAAGTGGAGTAAAGTCAGTCTATGACAGGGGTTAGAGGGATAATTTACACCAATTTCAATGTCACACAATGTGTCAAAAAGTGTAACTTTTTTCACTTTTTCGACACAGGGAAATATCAACATTTTCACGATTTTTTATCTAAGTATTTAGGATTAAAGGTCTGTTTTTACACCTAATTAGTTTGTCTGTATATTAGGATTAACAATGACAAACAAAATCCTTGTTATCTGTATAGATTTAAAGTATACTTATTCATTGATTTTGTCCTAATGGAGTAACAAAACCATGAAGTCTTTTCGGATGATTTTTACCCTTATACTTATTCTGTTATTTAGCTCAATAATTCATAGTAATGAAGTTGCGGATTACTATTTTCCAGATAAGCTTGGTAGTTTCTGGGTCTATGAAGACCAAGATGGAAATGAATTTACACGCCATGCCATTGAAGAAACTAACGTTGATGGAGTTTCATTTCGTGCTTTTTTATACGAACCTGCGATTGAAGATTGGGAAGACTATAAGTACAAAATGCACCCTTTCCTATATCAAGTTAGTAATGATTGGATATCTCTATACGTTGGTAATGATATCGAAAATTGTACAAAATCCTTAGTTACCAATAAAATGCAAGAAGTTATTGCAACAATGCGGCAACAGATGGCAGAAAAACTACCAGATGGAATAACTATGGAATTTGATTTTTCTGTTGAAACCATCGCTCAGGATTATTTCTATCTAATACCAATTTCTGTCGATAACAATGATGAATGGATAGCTATGAATCTTAAATTGAAAGTAGTGTTAAAGCTTGATATACAAGGTGTTCCTATAGAAATACCTGAGGAGCTTAAATCAGTATCAGCAACAACTACTTTAGCAGAAACAGGTTCCATTTTAGGTACTGAATCTATTGAAACAAAGGCAGGGATATTTGACGATTGTCTCAAAATACAATATAACATATCAGCCATAACTGATACAACTCTACCACCAGAATTCAAACAGTTTCTACCAGATCAAGAAACAGGTAAATCTACTACAACAATATGGTTCGCTCCAAACGCCGGTATTGTTAAATACTCCAGTGAGGAATTAGATTCTGGTGTCGTTGAAACAATCGAGTTGATAAATTACAAAATAAAAAATGAAAATACTGAAGAAAGCAAAGAGTAATATCAATATAAATCATGATTAAAAATATAACTATATTTGTATTATGTATAATGTTGAAGACAATTCCTCTTTATGCAATGAGTCCTGTCGAATCTATATTCCCTGTTGATATAGGTAGTTATTGGATTTATACAGACCAAGATGGAAACGAATTAATACGACGTGTTTCTGATGACAAAGAAATTGATGGGAAAAAGTATAGGGCATTTGAATATAAACCTAAACTATCAAATGCTTTAGATTTACAACCTTTGCTCCATACTACACTGTTCAATATTGATAATGTTAAGGTTATCGTATGTTTATCTGATGAGTTAGAAATTGCATTCGAGAAACGCCTAAAAAAGGAACTGCATATTTACTCACAATTAGCAAGAAGTTCTTTTATAGAGATATATCCGCCTGATTCAGGTATTACGTTTGATGTTAAATTTGAAATAGAGGTTAAGCCAGACAAAGAACTTATTTTATTTGATATGTTAGTTCCGGTACGTACAGAATGGGTGGTAAATACTACAGAAATAAAAATCAAGATAATTCAAGATATTCAAGGATTACCTGACTTTGGTGATGCCATTGATAATCCTGAATCTGTAATTACACTTAAAATCACTCAAACGGCAAAAAAGCTGGGTCCATATAATGTAGTTACTCCAGCAGGAGAATTCGACCGTTGTAGCAAAATCGAATACAAAACTAAAACTGAAGTGAAATCTGACAATATCTTAACACCTGAACTAAAAGCAGGTGAAACAGTGACTACGATTTGGTTTGCTGAACATGTAGGTATTGTGAAAATACAACAAGAGTCATATAAAGTTTTTCTGAATATTTTCGCTGAAAGTGAAATGGTTAAGAATACAAAATTGGAATTTGACACTAAAGAAATCACATCTCCTACAATCAGAACATTAGAACTTAAAAAGTATAAGATCGAATCTGCACACATGGAGGGTGAATGAGTTTCTTTCCTATCTATCGTCCAAGAAGAATTCGAGCAAATGAGAATATTAGACGTCTTGTACGAGAAACCCAATTATCGGTTGATGATCTAATCTATCCTATGTTTGTAATACACGGACAGGATACCGCTATAGAAATCACCTCAATGCCAGGGTGTTTTCAATATTCTATAGATAGATTAGTAATTGCTGCTAAAGAGCTTAATGAACTTGGAATTCCAGGCACGATTCTGTTTGGAATTCCTGAGAGTAAAGATTCTATTGGTTCAGAAGCCTATGATGATAACGGCATCATTCAACAAGCTGTTCGGGCAATTAAAGATGCAGTACCAGACTTACTTGTCATTACGGATGTTTGCCTATGTGAATATACGGATCATGGTCATTGTGGTATAATTGAATCTGGTGATGTGAAAAATGATGCGACTCTTAAATTACTGGTAAAAGAGAGTATCTCCCATGCACATGCCGGAGCAGATATAATTGCCCCTTCTGATATGATGGATGGAAGAGTAGGGGCAATTCGTGGAGCATTGGATAGTGAAGGATATGAAAATGTACCTATTATGGCATATTCTGCAAAATATGCATCAGCATTTTACGGTCCCTTTCGTGAAGCTGCAGAATCTGCCCCGCAATTTGGTGATCGTCGTTCCTACCAGATGGATCCTGCAAATGCTGATGAAGCAATACGTGAAGTTCATCAAGATATACATGAAGGGGCAGACATCGTCATGGTCAAGCCAGCGTTATCATACTTGGATGTAATCACAAAGGTAAAATCGGAATTCAAGATTCCTGTTGCAGCCTATAATGTCAGTGGTGAATACGCAATGATAAAAGCAGCTGCAGAAAATGGGTGGATAAATGAAAAACGGGTAGCGTTAGAGGTATTAACAAGTATAAAACGCGCTGGCGCTGATATGATTCTAACATATTTTGCCAAATCTGTAGTGGAATGGATTAGTGTGTAAGTTGAAGAGTAACTACCATTAAACATATTATTAGATATGATAATGAAAACGATAAGAATTAAATATACATTGATTTATCAGGAGGAATAAATTTGGAGTGTAGTAAATCCCTTTCGGAGTGGAAAAAATCACAAAAAATCATACCAGGTGGAGTCAATAGTCCTGTCAGGAATTTTAGTAAAGTCGGTGAACATCCAAGGTTTATAGATCGCGCAAATGGATGCATGATTTATGACGTTGATGGGAACGAATACATTGATTATGTTGCATCCTGGGGACCCTTAATATTGGGACATGCACATCCAACAGTTGTAAAGGCAATTGCAGATGTTGCAACACGTGGTACAAGTTTCGGTGCCCCTACTCCTTTAGAAACTGAACTTGCCCAGATTATTGTTGATGCTGTACCTTCTATTGACAAAGTACGTCTTGTTAATTCTGGTACAGAAGCAACAATGAGTGCAATTCGTCTGGCACGCGGGTATACTGGACGCGATAAGATTCTAAAAATTGATGGATGTTATCATGGACATGTTGACTATCTATTAGCTAAAGCTGGTTCTGGTGTTGCAACTTTCGGTCTATCTGATAGTGGTGGAGTTCCAGAAGATATTGCCCGAAATACTCTTACTGTACCATTCAATAATGCTGAAGCAGTGAAATCAACAATAGTAGCAAATTCAGATGAGATTGCATGTCTTATTCTTGAACCAATTATGGGTAATATGGGAATTATACCACCCAATGATGGATATCTAAATGAACTCAGAGAAATCACTGAACAACATGGAGTCGTCCTCATTTTTGATGAAGTTATAACTGGGTTTCGTGTTGCTTATGGTGGTGCTCAGTCCCATTATAGCGTTATTCCAGATATGACTTGTTTAGGCAAGATAATTGGAGGTGGATTACCTGTAGGAGCTTATGGTGGCAAAATAGAAATAATGAGTTATATCGCACCAGAAGGCGATGTATACCAAGCAGGTACATTATCTGGAAATCCGTTAGCAGTAACAGCAGGGATTACAACATTAAATCTTCTTTCTGAACCAGGAACTTATAAACAACTTGAAATGAAAGCTGCTGCACTCGCTGAAGGATTGGCTGAGGCTACAAAGAAAAATGGAATTGATGCGTGGCATAGTCGTGTTGGATCAATGCTGATGCTGTATTTCACTTCAGAAACTGTTACCGATGCAGATGGGGCACGTACCGCAGATACAGACCGATTTAGAGATTACTTCTGGGGACTTCTCGAAAATGGAATATACATTGCACCATCACAATTTGAAGCAGGTTTTGTATCATTAGCACACTCTGACAAAGATATTCAAAATACAATAGAAGCAGCATCTGAAGTTATTTCACAGTTATAGTTTGAATAATCTATTGAGAGGGGTGCATACTACAAAGGTATGTGCTGTATTTTACTGTACCCGTAAGTGTTAATTCGTGCGATATCCTGAAAGGAAATGAATGTTAAAGTATGAAGATATTGTAAGTCTAATTAGGGATGACCTAATTGCTGTCGAATCAATTTTAACTGAAAATACAGCAAGTGAATATACATTTGTTGACATGGCTGTTCAGCATGTTGTTGAAGGTGGTGGTAAACGTCTACGTCCGATCCTTGTTGTACTTTCAGCAAGGGCAAGTGGTTATGAAGGGAAGGATGCTCATCTTCTTGCAGCAGTTGTTGAACTCATTCATGTTGCCTCACTTGTCCATGATGATGTTCTTGACGATGCAACCATAAGGCGAGGTAGAGAGACACTACAAACAAAATGGGGTAATAAGGTCGCAGTTCTTGTTGGGGATTATCTACATGCACGTGTTCTCTCAATGTTAGTTTCGCGACATGCCGATGATCCTGCTATGGATATTCTTGCAGATACTACACAGGCAATGTGTGAAGGTGAAGTCATTCATGCATATAAGAGTGGTGATTTCGATATTTCTGAAGAAGAATACCTTAAGATAATTAGTTTCAAAACAGGTAAATTAATCGCTGCATCTTGTACCCTCGGTGCCCAACTCGGTTCCTTAGGAAGCCAAAGTATTGACGCATTCACTTCTTATGGAAAACATATCGGTGCTGCTTTTCAAATGGTGGATGACTTGCTCGATTTTGATGAGAACACAGAAAGAATTGGCAAGAATGCATTTGGAGACCTATGTGAAGGCAAACTGACTTTTCCAATAATTTACACACGTAAGGTCTGTAACAATGATGAGAAAAAGAATCTTGAAAGAGTATTAGATCCTGAAACTGACGAATCAGAAGCAATTTCTTTTGTTAATTCACTTTTTAAGAAGTATAAAGTTGAGGATCACTGTTTAAAAATCGCCCAAAGTTATGCTGATAATGCTAAGGCAACATTGTCATCTGTCACAGAATCAAAAGAACTTACTGCACTTATCCAGCTTGCCGATTATGTTGTCTCACGCGACTCATAAATCTATTACAGAATCGGTTTTCATCCTTCTTAAATAATATTGCAATCAGTTTGTATATATAAGAACCATGTTTTACCCTGCATATATTGATCTTAATCAGCGAAAATGTCTTGTTATTGGTGGAGGAACAGTTGCAGAACGCAAAATCGTTGCCATGCTAATATCTGGAGGGGATGTAACTGTCATTAGTCCTGATGGAACTGAATTGATAAATTATCTGGCAGAGGAAGGATCAATAAGATGGATTAAACGAGACACCGAAACAGGTGATACAAATGGCTATTATCTTGTCTGTGCTGCTACTGATGAAATTACTACAAACACCTTTGTGTATAATGAGGCACACAACCAGAATAAGATACGATTAGTTAATGTTGTGGATGTAATCCCCCAATGTACATTTGCCGCTGCATCTGTTGTATCTGATGGAGAAATCACCATTAGTATCTCCACCAGTGGATTGAGTCCTGCAACCAGTCGTCGAATTCGAGAATACTTAGAAGAAAAACTGAATGTTTCATCACTATATACACTTGGGTATGAAAATGAGAAACCTACATCTATTGAATATCAAAATCTACCATATCCTGTCTATCTGTTAATTGAGAATCGGAACTGTGTAGTAATTTATGATGAGATATCAGATGCATTAATTCATAAGGTTAATCTCCTCGTAAGTTGTGGTGCTAATGTGGATAGTATAAGATCACAAGATGCAATAGGATTGGACTTTGAAGATACTTTTCTTGTACTTTCCTCTGATGATAAATTAGTTAATTCGGAATATGCTGAGGAAATTGGATTTCTATATGAAAATGTTAATAATCCTCTGAACGGATCATTCTTTACTCCTAATATCATAATTGATGATAGTTTGATAATTAGTATTTCTAAAAAAAATTGTAATAAAACTAATAGAACAACCGACCTTTATGATAGTATTTCTAAACAATTTGTTAACAACGGTTATGGGAGTTTTATTGACTTTCTTGGCAAGATCCGTCCTACAGTATTAAATAGGTTTAATTCATCCAAAGAACGAGCTGACTTCTTTGAAAACCTTATTAATTATATAGAAATAGACAATGATTTTCAAAATACTAAAGACCAGATGTTTGAAGAAAAAGAGCAGAAACCCATGAAATGTTGTCTTCGCTTAACAGATAGATACTGTACAAATGAATGTCTTTTCAATTGGGTCTGTCATGGAAAAACTCAACAAGCTACTGATCTTGTTGAGTTTTTCTTACATTCAACATAAATAGATATTTCAAAAATGAACTTTTTATTTCTCATCACTGTATTATTATATTTAGCTACAACAATATTTCATGTACTGTATCTTACATTAGGTGAGAGAAATGAAGCCGTGAGTATACGATCCAGAATTGAAATGATTGCATTTTGGGTGACAATACTAGCCTTCGCTTTTTTGACACTTTTTATTATTCTTTGGTGGATAGAACAAAGCTATTTTCCAATAACTAAATGGTCAGATTCTACTGCGTTTTTTGCTTGGGCAATTACACTCGTATATCTCATTATAGTGCGACTGACGAAACTCCGGACATTAGGTAGTTTTGTGATGCCGGTTGCCTTTGTATTTATTCTAATTTCCTACAGTTTTTCTGAAACCACACCTAATCGTTCAGAGTTATTCACTACAAACTGGGTTATTCCACACATAATTCTTATTATATTAGGATATGCATCATTTATAGCAGCCTTTGGGTTTGGATTGATGTACCTTATTGCCGAGAAAAAAATACGAGAAAAAAATCAAACACTTTTCTATAACCTTCTTCCTCCATTAGATGTAGCAGACGAACTTGGCTACATTTTTATTCTTCTTGGGATAGTTCTTCTGACTATTGGTGTAATAGTCGGACTATTCCTACCAACATATCTTAAAGAATTACCATGGAACTGGTTTGATCCTAAAGTAATCTCAACATTGGTAACGTGGTTAATCTATGTTGTCCATATTGGTATTAGACATTTTTGGGGATGGCGTGGAAGAAAAGCGGCATTTTTATCAATACTTGGCTTCCTTGCGGTATTATGTACATACGTCGGTGTTGACCTTACTCTTGATAGCCTACATGAATTTCAGTAATAGAATCTGACCTATTTTGACATCAATACTTAGATGTGGTATAATTTCCACAATAAACTGAATAATATTCTTTCTGTATTTATGTAATAGAATGAACAATATTGTATCTATCGGAACAAGTCATCATGTAGCACCAATTGAATTTAGGGAGAAATTGGCTTTTTCCGAGGAACAACTCATTGAATCCCTCCATAATTTGCGTAGTTCATATCATTTGAAAGAAGCAGTGATTTTATCTACTTGTAATAGAGTAGAAGTATATGCAGTTGCCAACCCTCAGATGACTACTGAATCACCAGCTAAAACATTGATAGATTTTCTTTCACATTATCATCGTATTGGTGTAGATATGCTCAAGAAATGGAGCTATTTACATCAGAACATTGAATCAATACAACATCTTTTTCGTGTCACCTCAAGTCTTGATTCTATGGTAGTTGGCGAATCTCAGATAGTGGGTCAGGTTAAAGAAGCCTATGATATTTCTCGTTCCGCTGGTGGATCTGGAACAATATTAAATCGATTATTCACAAAAGCATTTAGCGTAGGGAAAAGAATTCGTTCTGAAACGACAATTGCTTCAGGAGCAGTTTCAATCAGTTATGCAGCAGTAGAACTTGCGAAAAAGATCTTCAATACATTAGAGGATAAAACAGTTGCTATCATTGGTGCTGGCGAAATGAGTGAACTTACTGCAAAGCATTTGGTTGCTAATGGTGTTTCTAAGGTAATAGTTGCTAACCGTACTTATGAACGCGCTGTTAAACTTGCTGAAAAATTTAATGGTATACCTGTCTCTTATGATGAGGATTTAAGTTTTCTCATTGATGCTGATATTGTCATAAGTTCAACGGAAGCACCTAATTACATGATTGAAAGAAAACCACTCGCTGAGATAATGAAGAAGCGTAAATATCAATATATGTTCTTGATTGATATAGCAGTACCAAGGGATATTGAACCAGATGTGAGTAAGATTAACCATGCATTCCTCTATAATATTGATGATTTAGAAGCAGTGGTTGCATCAAATATTAAGGATCGACATGAAGAAGCTAATCGGGCAGAACAGATTGTAACTGAGGAAGCACACAGATTCCATGATCAATTACAAATTCTGGAAGTAAATCCAACAATTAAAGCACTACATCAACAATTTCAAGATATAGCAGATGTTGAGCTTCAAGAATGTTTAAATTTGACGGAACTCTCTACTTCGCAGGAAGCTGCAATTACTTCAATGGCTCATGCAATAGTAAAAAAACTACTTCATCATCCTGTAAAGAACTTACGTAATTCTGTGAACGATGGAAATACCGATCATAGTCAGTATGTTCTTGCCTTAAAACAATTGTTTGCATTAGATGAGAAATATGATAAGGAACAGGAATGACCTCATCAATTACCATTGGAACCCGTGGTAGTCAACTCGCTCTCTGGCAATCCCAATATATAAATAATAAAATTAACAACCTATATCCCAATCTTGATGTGCAGCTAAAGATTATCAAGACTAAAGGTGATACTATCCAAGATCGTTCTTTAGTAGGATTAGGCAAGGGTGTTTTTACTAAGGAGATTGAAATCGCCCTATTAAATCAAGAGATTGATTTAGCCGTACATAGTTTAAAAGATCTACCAACAGAAATACCAGAAGGACTATGTATTCCTGTTATTCCTTTGCGTGAAGATCCACGCGATATTCTCATTACTAAAAAAAACTTACGATTAAATGATTTACCTAATGGTGCAAAAATTGGCACTACAAGTCCTCGCAGAAAGGCACAACTGCTTCATTTACGTTCTGATTTAGTGATGGTGGATATACGAGGAAACGTCGATACACGCATTAATAAACTAAATGAGACTGATCTTGATGGTATTATTCTTGCTGCCGCAGGAATTAAGCGGTTACAAAAGGAAGATTTGATTACACAGTATTTTGAAATTGATCAGATCGTTCCCGCTGTTGGTCAGGGAGCATTAGCTTTACAAGTACGTGAAGACGATACAGATATAATTGATATACTACATCCTATCAATGATACAAATACATTTACTGAGATTTCTGCAGAACGTACTGTCTTAGAAGCCCTCGGTGGAGGTTGTCAATTACCTATTGGTGCTTATGCGGATACCAATGACGAGGAAATATCACTAATTGCATCCGTATGCCATCCAAATGGAACACACCGTATTATTGAAGAATATTCAGGAAATTTAAAAAATGCAATTGATATTGGAGAGATTGTTGCAGAAAAACTACAGGAGAAAGGTGCAGATAAATTATTATCCTTACAGAGTAACAACCAATGATTCAATCCTCAAGTAAAAACAATGACGGAATTGTATATATAGTTGGTGCTGGTCCCGGTGATAAGAAATTGATTACCGTGAGAGGATTAGAATGTCTACAAAAGGCAGATGTGGTAATTTACGATTTATTGTTGAATGAGGAACTTCTTGACTACTGTTCTCAAGATGCACAGATCATGAAAGCACCAGATCCCAGAACTCATGTAAACCGTCAATCAGAATTAAACCAATTACTAATTGAACATGCCAAAGCAGGAAAAAGGGTAGTTAGGTTAAAGGGTGGCGATCCGTTTATCTTTGGACGAGGTGGTGAAGAAGCAATGGCATTAGTTAACAAAGGAATTTCATTTGAAATAATTCCAGGTGTTACATCAGGCATTGCAGCATCTGCTTATGCTGGTATTCCTGTAACACATCGTGATTATGCTTCATCAGTAGCCTTTGTAACCGGACATTCCGCTGCATTAAATCCTGAATCAAGAATAAATTGGGATAGCCTTGCCACAGCAGTAGATACACTCGTGATATATATGGGGGTAGGGCATCTGAGTCAAATAGTTGACCGTCTAATTGAAAATGGTAGAGAGAGAAAGACACCTGTTAGCTTAGTTAGGGTTGGCACTACCCCCCGTCAGGTTGTCGTACAAGGAACACTTTCAGATATTGTTGAGAAGACAGAAGAAAAAGGATTAAAAAGTCCTGCAATAATAATAATTGGTGAGGTGAATAGTTTAAGGGAATACCTTCAATGGTTTGATAATAAGCCTTTATTTGGAAAACGTATCCTTGTAACTCGTGCCCGATCTCAACTAAGTGAATTTGCAGATATCTTAGAGGACTATGGTGCTGATGTAATTCAATTTCCTACAATTAAGATTGACCCAATTGATTTGGATATTAAATCACTACCAATCCCTGAGCAATATCATTGGGTAATCTTTACAAGTGTAAATGCAGTGGAAATATATTATGAACGACTTAGGGATAAGGGATTGGATTCAAGAGCTTTCAGTCATAGCAAAATTTGTGCTGTTGGAACCAAAACTGTTGAATCTTTAGAACGGATTGGTATTAATCCAGATTTTACCCCTTCTCAATCAAGTGGTAGAGGAATTGCATTAGAGATTTACGACATAAGAGATAAAAAAGTACTTCTACCACGGGCGAAAATAGCTACCGAGGAATTACCTGAAACCTTGAAAGAAAGAGGGGCAATTGTAGATAATTTACTACTTTACGACACAGTGAAAGTCTTAAGTAAAGATAGTCAGTTGATTGAAAACGATCTTGTTGAAGGAAGCATTGATATGGTGACATTCACCAGTTCATCAACGGTTAGGAATTTCGTTGAAGTCTTTGCAAAAATACAAACAGCAGGTTTATTAAAAAATACAATGGTTGGTGTAATAGGACCTACAACAGCAGAGACTGCTAAAAATTATGGTGTTAAAGTGGATGTTGTAGCTGATAAAGCAACCATACAAAGTTTAGCAGATGCAATTCTTAAGGAGTATAGAAAACCAATAGAATAGATAGAAATCTATCCTTAACTTTCCAATCAACTGAATATAAGCATATCAATGTATTAACTTAATACCTGCCAAATTGGTTCTGAGCCTTCGACACCTACAAGTTTCTGATCTAAACCACCATGGAAATAGGTAAGTTGATTAGGATTTATTCCAAGTTGATGTAGTATTGTTGCATGTAGGTGTCGAACATGAAACGGATCTTTGACTGCTGCACTACCAAGTTCATCTGTTTTACCAACACTAATTCCACCTTTTATCCCTCCACCAGCCATCCACATAGTGAATCCGTATGAATTATGATCTCTACCTGTTCCTTTTGCATATTCTGCAGTAGGTTGTCGCCCAAACTCACCACCCCATACAACAAGAGTTTCATCAAGTAGTCCCCGTTGTTTCAGATCTTTGAGTAATCCAGCAATAGGCTTATCAGTAGATTTTGCATGTTTGTTGTGATTTCTTTCAATATCTCCGTGTGCATCCCAATTGTCATCATTATGTGCTCCACCTGAGTATATTTGAATGAAACGAACACCCCGTTCAACAAGTCTTCTTGCGAGGATACATTTTGTACCGAAATCCTCCGTTTCTTTTTCATTCATACCATAAAGTACTTTGATATATTCAGGTTCATCGGTCAAATCCACTGCTTCAGGTGCAGTAGATTGCATTTTGTATGCTAATTCATAACTGGATATTCTTGCTGATAAATCTGTATTGTCTGCGTGTTTGGATAAATGTGTTGTATTATATTCTCTCAGACAGTCCAGCAATCTTCGTTGTTCACCGTCGCTCATATCACTGGGTCTATCTAAATTTAGAATAGGTGTTCCCTGCGATCGAAAAACAGTTCCCTGATAAACAGCTGGCATATATCCACTACTCCAGTTCTTAGCCCCACTTATCGGACCACCTGTTCTGTCAAGCATAACCACGTAGCCAGGGAGATTCTCATTTTCACTACCAAGACCGTAATTTACCCATGACCCTAATGATGGGTGTCCACTGATAACGCGTCCAGCATTCATCATTAACATGGCAGATCCGTGAAGTGGTGAATCGGCAGTCATTGACTTAATAAATGCTATATCATCAACACAGGTTGCTACATTCGGAAACAAATCAGAGACCCACTGTCCAGACTCACCATACTGTTTGAAATTCCACTTTGGCCCAACGATTCTACCCTTTGATTTTTCACCGCCTCTACCTTTTGTCTTAACTTCAACTGTCTGATCGTTTAGTTGAAATAGTTTTGGCTTATAATCGAATGTATCTACATGACTTGGTCCACCATACATAAACAGAAAAATGACCCGTTTTGCCTTTGGAGTAAAATGAGATGGTTTAGGTGATAGAGGATTTATGTAGGGTGTAACATTATCTGCTGCAACTGCTTGCGATGATAAAAAGCCATCTGCAGATAATAGACCTGTGAGTGCAACGGATGCAAACCCACCTGCAATATTGCCGAGGAATTCACGTCGTGTTTGACCGCAGAATTCTCTTGTTGATTTTTCTATACTTTTCAACTTAGATCCATTGTCCATAATTTAATCTCCAATTAATGAGGATTTTAATAGGAAAAATAAGAATCAATTAATCCAAATATACAAATTCATTTAGGTTTAATGTCAACAGGGCAAACCTATTTAATGCCACTTCGGGACTAAGATTTTCAAATTCTTGTAGTTCATTAATAAGTTGTAATGCCCGTTGTGTTTCAGATATATTTGGTTTGCGGCATAACACCATCTGTAATCCAAATTGTACTTGATCTTCAACGGTTACCCCACCTTCCCAACGCATTCTATTAGCAAAAGCCACAGCTTGTTGATTATAAAATTTGCTGTTTAGCATTGTTAATGATTGTGTGGGAACAGTTGTTGAAAAACGGACAGGACATGAAGAATCAGTATCTGCTTGATCGAATTGATTCAAGATTGGAACAAGCAGTGATCGCTTAATTTTAACATATATACTTCTTCTGTTCGCCTCATTTGGTGGAGATTTTCCCCATGCATTTCCAGGTCTTGACGCAGTTGCCAACACTTCTTCTGGGACATCTGTAAAGACACTATGACCACCCATTTTTAAGTTGAGATTTCCAGATATCAAAAGAACTGTATCCCTTATTTCTTCAGCGGTTAAACGTCTCATATCGAATCGCCAAAATGTGTCATTATTTTGATCATGTTGGAAGTATTCAGGATTATTTTGCGATGACATCTGGTATGTATTGGATGTCATAATCAATTTATGTAGTGTTTTCATTCGCCATCCAGATGATATGAATTCGGAAGCTAACCAGTCAAGTAATTCTGGATGTGTTGGTTGTGTACCTAATCTACCAAAATCATTAGTAGATCTAACTATACCACGTCCAAAATGGTAATGCCAAATACGATTAACCATGACTCGCGCTGTCAATGGGTTCTCATCACTCGCTATCCATTCTGCAATGACACGACGTTTTCCGGAGGATTTTGCACCTTCTTCTTTTTGAAAGATATCAACAGGTGATGGATTTAGTGAAGAGGGGAATGCAGGTTTTACTGCACGACCTATGAGATGTGGATTTCCACGACGGAGTATGTGAGTTGGCGTTGGTTCTCCTTCTGAAATTGCCAACGCATGGTGGTCATACGGAACCCGTTGTCGACGACGTTCATCCCGCTGTTTTCTTACCTTATTATATTCTTCAACCAATGTCTTCAAGGAATCGTTTGACTCGATTTTCTCTTTATGTGTATTTAGTAATTTTCCAAAGTCTATAGAAGTGGTTGTTGATAAAGGTTGCTTTTCAAAGTTTAGTCCAGACCATAAGATCGAAAGTTTCGGTTTGTCTAAATCTTTGTTGATATATTCAATTCTAATAGAAACCTGACCAGAATTAAGTGTGACTTCGAATTCCCTTTCTTCAATGAGATCCGCTACTTTATATTCATCTATTATCAGTCTACATGCCCCTTGCAAATTTACATGGAATGTATAGGTTGCATCCTCTGGTACTGTCAACATCCCTTCAAAAACCAATCCGATGTATTTCTTTCTACTTGTAGGAGCGAGTGAGATTAGGTTACTAAATATACTCCCATCTGCTATGAAATCAAACCTATCAAAATTATCTGGAATATCTTCCATTGGTATATGATAAAATCGATATGTAAGATTTCGAATTGGTGATTGTTTTATTTCAGGTGCAATCGGTTCTTCTATATGCTTGGATAGTTCTATTTTTATATTTTCTTGTATTGGATAAAGTTTGTTTTGAAACTGTTCTTCTGCTGATCGTTTCTCACGAATTTTTCTATCCCGTTCGGCTTGTTGTTCAGGTGTGCCAATATCTGCAAGTGTACCTCTGTTATGAGGAATAATATCATGGAAAAAAGCAAGAAAACTGTAATAATCCCGTGTAGAAATTGGATCTATCTTATGATCATGACAACGAGCACATCCAATAGTCATTCCCAACATTACTTGACCTGTGGTCGATACAATATCATCCAAATAATCGTACTTTGCCAGTTTACGATCAGCGGGTTCATCATCCCAAACACCAAGCCGATGAAATCCTGTAGCAATTATTGAATCAGTTGTAACTGTGTCAAGTTCATCTCCGGCAAGTTGTTCTTTGATAAATTCATTATATGGTTTATCTGTATTAAATGCTTTTATGACATAGTCTCGATACCTCCATACATAGGGTTTATCTGAATCACGTTCATAACCGTTTGTTTCGGCATACCGGACAAGATCGAGCCAGTGGCGTCCCCATTTTTCTCCATAACGAGGCGATTTTAGGAGTTTATCTATAAGTTTTTCGTAGGAATTAAGGTCGTTATTATATACAAATGCTGCTATTGCATCTGGCGATGGAGGTAATCCTGTGAGATCATAATATGCTCTACGAATGAGTGAGAGTTTGTTGGTAGGTGGAGCAGGAGAAAAACCATGTGATTCAAGTTTTGATAGAATAAATGCATCAATTGGATTCTTAACCCAATCACTATTTTTTACCTTAGGGATTTTAGGACGTTCTAATGGTTTATATGCCCAATATTCATTTTTGGTATGTATATTAGACTGATTCTCTACTTTTGATGTTGGGTAGGGTATACCAATTTTTATCCAGTCATATAGTACCTGGAGTAATAAGTCATCTAATTTGCCATCAGGAGGCATTTGTGCTGTTTCTTTACCATATCCAACCATTTCTAATATGAAACTTTCGTCAGGTTTTTCAAGTGTTACTGCTGGACCATAATTCCCGCCAACCAAGATCTTATCTCTACTTGTTAAATCAAGTCCACCTTCTATTTGTTCCTCAGCCCCGTGACATTTAAGACAATGGGTTTCCAGTAAAGGTCTTACTTTTGAATTATAAAAGTCAATCTTTTCTTCATTTAGCTCATTAGCATTGGATGTATAAATTAAGATGAAGATAGATAGAAAAAGTATGAAACATGAACATAGGTGATATGGATCTTTCATATTCTACTCCGTAATCTACTCATATATGGAATTAATTGTTCTCTCAAACGTAACAGTACTAAAGTAATATAGTTACATTTTCCATTCAAATAGTATGAAAAACAAATCATTGATTTATTCATTTACATAAAATTGCATTATAATATCATAATTGATAAGAAATTGTTATATTTTATGTATAATTTGTTTGTAACCAGAATAATTACAAGACAGATTATCTTAAAAACACTTCAGAATGGTACATTTTAAATTGGAATATAGAATAAATAATGGTTTTTTTATCCATGAAGCTATGAGATAAACTTCTATAAACATCGCCATCAAATACACGTCATATTATATATTAACTACATTTTAATAAATACATTTCAGATTATCTGTTCAGAAGGGTATCAACTATTCGCAGTTTATTCGGTTTAAAAAAGTATTTCATTAGATATAAATACATTATACTATTTAGTTTTCTTCTAATTATATTAACGAATGGTCTTCTACTAATTAGTCCAAAAATTCTACAAATAGTTGTTGATGAGTTGAATGAAGGATTCACGAATCCGGACCTTACAGTGACTAAGGGTCGGATTTTCTTTTTTGCACTCTTGATTTTTGGTGTTGCATTGGTTGGTGGAATTATACGTTTTATACAAAGAAGAACTATCCAAGGAGTTGCCAGACAGATGGAATTTCATCTTCGGGCGGATTTCTTCCTTCATCTTCAAAAACTCTCTACCACATTTTATGATAATGTTCGAACCGGTGATTTGATGACGCGTGCTACGAGTGACCTAAATGCTATCAGAATGGTCCTTAGTAATGCAATAATGTTTTCAGTAGATGCATTAGTGTTGTTTGGGATGGTACTCGTGATAATGTTAGATATAGATACAAGACTTACCTTATTTGCCCTCTTACCTTTTCCTGTCCTTGCCATTATAATTCGATTACTTGGAAAACGTCTTCATGCCTACTATGAGAAAATCCAAGATTCATTCTCAACATTGAATACCAAAGTTCAAGAAAACCTATCAGGTGTTCGTGTTGTCAAGGCATATACACTGGAGAAGAATGAAATAGCACACTTCAATGAATTAAATCAAGAATTTGTAAACCGAAATCATAAACAGATACGTCTAATGACTTTTTTCTTCCCACTATTTCGATTCTTACCTGGAATTGGTATAGTTATTGTCTTATGGATGGGTGGTGTACATGTTATTGAAGGTAAGATAACTCTTGGAGAATTTGTTGCATTTCAATCATATTTGATGATGTTAGTACGTCCGATGATTATGCTTGGTTTTATCGTCAATACTTTTGAAAGGGGTGCAGCATCAATGGATCGAATTAATGAAATATTTAATGAAAAACCCGATATTTATGATGGTGAGAGTGTAAATTATAGGATAAAAGATATAATGGGAGAAATTGAATTTAGAAACCTGAATTTTTCCTATGATGATAAGACACAAGTTTTGACAAATATCAATTTGAAAATCCCCCAAGGTACAACTCTTGCTATTGTTGGAGGAACTGGATCAGGTAAATCATCGCTTGTTAATCTTATTCCACGTATTAGGCAAGTTGAACGTGGTTCTTTATATATTGATGGTATAGACATTCAAGATATTCCATTGAATATTTTAAGATCTAACATAGGTTTTGTAGAACAGGAACCTTTTCTATTTTCTGACTATCTAAGAAATAACATTGCTTATGGGGTTGAAACACCGAATGATGATGAAATTAGAGCAGCTGCACACACATCGGATTTACTATCACAGATAGAAGAATTCCCTAATGGCTTACGGACTTTTCTGGGGGAACGGGGTATTACAATCTCAGGAGGACAACGTCAACGTAGTGCACTTGCTCGTGCAATTTTGATTAAACCAAAAATACTAATTCTTGATGATGCATTCGCTAATGTTGATACACAAACAGAAGACACAATACTTTCAAGACTAAATGAAGTCATGAAGGATCATACTACAATTATTATCTCTCATAGAATTTCTACAGTAAAAGATGCAGATCAAATCATTGTACTAAATGAAGGTAGTATTGTTGAATCTGGTATTCATGAGGACCTAGTTGCAAATAAAGGTATTTATACAAGTATCTATGAAACTCAGCTATTGCAGGAAGAATTAGAGAAATATTAAAGGGAAATATAGATGTTTGGTATGGGTGAACTTTACGAATATAGTGAGGAGGAACAGGATCTTGGTAAAGTATATGACAGGGTTCTGATGAAACGTCTCCTTGAATACCTAAAACCCTATAGTTGGAAATTGGTATTGATTAGCTTTCTGATGGTTGGGGGTACACTATCTCATTTAGCTGGTCCGTATCTGTTGAAAATTGGGATAGACGAGTATATTACACCCGGAGATTTAGAAGGTTTAGGAACTATTGCTTTATTCATGATAATAGCCTTAATTGGTGAATTTGTATTTAAGTATTTTGAAGAATTCAGAATGCAAATGATTGGACAACATGTGATGCAAGACCTACGACATAGACTATTTAGTCATTTACAAACACTTGATGTACAGTATTTTGATAAGAATCCCGTTGGCAGACTTATGACTCGTGTGATGGGAGATGTCCAAGTACTCAACGAACTCTTTACATCGGGTGTCATCACTGTCTTCTCCAACCTTCTAACTATATTAGGTATTATGGTAGCTTTGCTAATGTTTAACTGGAAACTTGCATTAGTTACATTTACTGTTCTCCCTATAATCTTTGGGGCTACACTTATCTATCAAATATATTCGCGTCGTGCATTCAGAGAACAAAGGAAACAACTTGCGCGTATCAATGCATTCTTACAAGAAAATATAGTCGGTATGACAACCATGCAATTATTTGCTCAGGAACAGAGGAGTTATCACCGATTTAATGAACGGAACCGTCGATTTTTAGCTGCAAATTTGAGAAGTATTTTCTATTTTTCTATTTTTTTCCCATTGATAGAGGTGACAGCTTCCTTAGCAACCGCGGTTATAATTTGGTTTGGTGGTGGACAAATAGTGCAAAGTGCTCTAACTTTCGGTGAATTAGTTGCTTTTATCACCTTAGCTGCACGTTTTTTCTGGCCTATAAGAGAACTCAGTGAAAAATACACTATTTTTCAAAATGCAATGGCTTCTTCTGAGCGTATATTTCAACTACTTGATACTGATCCATCAATCGTATCAACTATAAGAAATAAGAATATTAAGGAATTGAAGGGAGAATTAGAATTTCGAAATGTATGGTTTGCATATAATGACGACAATTATGTATTAAAAGATGTCTCATTCACTGTTAAACCAGGGGAAAAAGTCGCACTTGTTGGACATACAGGCGCTGGTAAAACATCAATTATAAATCTATTGTGTAGATTTTATGATATAAACAAAGGACAGATATTAATTGATGGTGTGGACATTAAACAAATGAATATTGAGGATCTACGTGGAGCAATTAGTATAGTTCAACAGAACATATTTTTATTTTCTGATACAATTGAACGAAATATAAGTTTAGGTGATATATCAATTACATCCGAACATATACATCGCGCATCAATGGATGTTAACTTAGATAGATTCGTAGAAAAAATGCCCGATGCCTACAAAACAGAGATTAAG
This sequence comes from uncultured bacterium, assembly GCA_964652195.1. Classification (GTDB taxonomy): domain Bacteria; phylum Poribacteria; class WGA-4E; order WGA-4E; family WGA-3G; genus MSPOR6. Next base: position 105,087 of record CAZZBB010000074.1, read on the forward strand.
GAAGATGGAGGTGGATTATCTGTTGGTCAAAAACAGTTGGTTGCTTTTGCCCGTGCTTTAGCTTCTGATCCGAGTATTCTAATTCTTGACGAGGCTACCTCAAGCGTTGATACAGAAACTGAAATTTTAATTGAACAAGCGTTAAATAGGTTAATGGAAAAACGTACATCTGTTGTGATTGCTCATCGTCTATCTACTATTCAAAATGCAGACAAAATAATAGTCATGCATAGAGGAGAGATACGTGAATCAGGTACACATAATGAGTTGATTCAAAAAGGAGGGATATATCACAGGTTGTATCAATTACAATTCAAGGGGCAAGAACAGAAATAAGTAGTTGTGTAATCTTTTCATTTAGCTATTAAGTCTCTCAATTCAATCTTTTCTTCTTTTTTAAAGTATTTGATGGAATTTTCGAGACACTCTTTTGAAAAGTGTTGTCCATATTCATGTATAAAATCTACCACTATTCCTTGGTCAATCTTTGATATCTCACGTAATAACCATCCAACTGCAGTCTTAGCGAATCGTTCTTCTCTTTGAATGAGAATGGCATTTGATTGTAAGATCAGATGTGTATATTGATTTTCTTTGTTGATATTTGTGAAGGCAACCACAGAACATCTTGCCTGCCAAACATTCTCAGCAGTATTCCATTTTGATGTGGTCTTTGCACACTCCATACCATTTACTTTTATTAGATTTCTCAGTACACGTGTACATAGCCAATCACATACACTCCAATCATAAATATATCCTTTCTTAAATATGCTTTCTAATCTTGAGAGTAAGATTTCATAATCAATTTTTTTATAGAGATATAACTGTAGGAAGAGTATCCCTGAAAATTTATCTTCAGCATAATCTTCTTCAAAGAATGATAGTGCCACGTCTAACTGTTCATTAAGTGAAAGTTGATCTATATTTTCTTCATTGTACCATTTTTTCAATTCACTTCGAATTGTAGGAAGTTCAACACCTCGGTATTTGGTATTATGTTTAATATAATTCTCAAACCATAGCTTCCTTTTTTCATCAGCATGTTTATCTAAACGGATTTGAAGTTTTTCAATTAGCATTATATTTACCTTGGAGTAGTTTTTATAAAATTAGAGATAAAACGATATTAGAATATATAGAAAAAGGGTTAATGCCAAACAATATATGTGGGTATTTTTAAGACCAAACCTATTATGCTCCAAACACAGCCGAGGGTATAATCCCCCAATATTAAACCTAAGAAGAATGGAACAGTTTGCCTATATAATTTGACGCCGCCTATTTTTAGAATTGTTGCTTTAGCTAACCAACTCAAGAAAATAGTAAACCACAGTCGTCCCATACCTGTTCCACTAATGAGAACATACCCACCAGGATGTAATGGCCACCATAGAAATCGAGTCTTCATTATCATTAGGAATATAGTAAATAGGAAACTTGATCCAATTACGCCAAGTTCAGGGACAGCAGTATCCCGCGGATTTACAAGCCAGGTTTGCAATCGATTGAATGTCTCCCAACCCATATATACTATCCAACCCCGTGCTTTACTTCCTGCCCCCATATCATATAAAACATGTAAATATGCCCAAAAAGTAATTATTATTCCACCAACGATTGCAAGAATCATTCCGATTAGTAGTTGTCGATATCCAATCCTGCTTCGTTCTGCTAATCGAAATGCTTCCAATTCGCTGGGTGTGGGATGTGCCCGGAAACACCTTACGAACGGGTAAAGGAATGTTAAACCAGTAAGATTTCCCAAACCTAATCTACGTGTACCAAGTCCTAATACCATCGTCCGTCCCGGATCAACAAGTATAAGTTGATGTAACGGAGGGCCAATTTCTGCTCGAATTCGTGTAATTCCTATAATCATAGGGAAATAAAAAATAAAGAAAAGACTAATTGCCCAAAATGTCATACCCATTTGAAAACAAAAGAAAAATAAGAATAATAGACCTACAACAAACAATCCTGTAGCCGATCTATATCTCATAGGTTCGCGTGAATCATCTGGTATAGATTGACCAATTCGTGGTGGGATACCGAAGACTTTACGGATGATCCCGCTGTAATAACGCCTACCCATCCACAACGGGATACATCCAAATGCGATCCATGCACCAGTCTGTTGTTCAAGACCATAGATATTTCTTGCCCCTATCATATCTGTTATGATTAACTGTATCCGAGATAGTAGCCAGAAAAACCAACATGAGAATGACAGATCCAGCGGTGTAAAGAACATCAGACCGATACTGAATGGATAAAACGAAATGTGAATTGAACCCATTGCACTCCACGGCTTTGAGCTGAATTGACCAAGATTCTTATTCCTGATGGGTAAGGAAGGTATGTCCGGAAACAGAAAACTTAATCCATTTAGGAGTTCAGCACTCCCTGCAATAGCAAATCCAAGCCACATCCATGGTGAACTAAAGAATCGTTTTGGATTGGTTGTCAAAGCTAATGGTAATTGAACGATGGGATAATTTAGTCTTTCATTTTCTGTCCATTGTTTACGTATGAATATTGTAACTGATAACAGGGTTAGCCAAAGGGCAATAACAAATGCAGACCACGCGAGTACTGGTGGAATCCAGGCATTCAATGTATCTGGATTATATAGAGATGAATCTCCATTGTAAAATCCTTCAAGTATACGAGGATTCTTGACTGCAATCCAATTTGGTAAGTTATTCCCAAATAGAGATAACCATTCATTTTCTGGTGTTGCAAATTGAAATGTGTGAGCAAGGACAGGTATTAGATACCCCATCATCGTATGTCCACTAAGAGTAGAAACCATTACAACCATTACATATATGGTTTGTAGGTCTGCTGCGGACATTGCTAATTGAGGAATGAATTTCTGAAATAGAAGATTGAGTAAAACAAAAACGAGTAATGTAAATACAGCATTAAAGAACAAAGATGCAATAGTCAGCTGTGTTGAATGCCACACTTCTGTACCCATTAAACACCAATAACTATTGAAGGCAACCAGTAGTAATCCTATTAATAGAATGTGCAGCTTAACACGTTGTTGTGTTTCTTTAGCCATCTGCACCTCTACTTATGTGATGTAATGCTGCTTGTAAGACTTTATCGTTATCATATTCTGTAATTGTATCTGGGTGTATTGATTTATCGGTTATTGCCTTGAGTTCTCTACATAAAATTGGAAGAGCGCGAACTACATTATCAACGATTGTTATGCTTGCTTGTTTTGCTGTGCGGGACAAAGGATTCAGATCAATTGTAATTACATGTTTCCCCATTTTTCTCAAAGCTTCACATCTATCCCCATCTTCAAGAGGGACGAAGACAACATCAGCCTTATATATTCCTTTTGGATTAACAAACCGACGATTAGAATCAATAAAGTTAAGTTGGGTATCTTTGGTTGGCATAAGTACATCAGATGCACCATTTTCTATTAAATAATCGCATATTCTATGTTCTCTGCCATCTTCTGTGTGAAATATATTTATTTCAAGTGGTGCATTGAGTAGTTTAGCTAATTCTACCAGTTTGCCTGGAACTAAAGCTGCAACGTTTCCATTCACAGATATTACAGGATAGTCAGCCTGTTGAAGCATAACTGCAGCAGTTTGAATTGCCTTGGTTGCAAAGGAGAGTGTTTTTTCACCAATCAGATAATCAAAGGCTTCTCCGCGTCCATGTGCGATAAGACCATGGACAGAAGTTATACCAATTTCAACACCTTTTACAATCTGATCACGTAAACTCAAAGACAAATAACGAGGGTGGGATTTAGGGACATCACTCACTATTGATTCACCTATGTATTTTTAGACTATTATATATTCACAGTGGTATGTTTTCAAGGTTATTAGGAATGCTGCGGAGTTATTTAGTTTTAGGTAATTTGGTCAAAATTCATCGCAGTTGATATCTTTATTTATAATTGAACCAACGGATGGGTAGACCTTTGCCCGACGAAGAGGAATTATATCGGTTCGAACGCTCCGTATTTATGAGACAGACGGTAGTAAAGTGACAAAAAGTTTACACACCAATTATATTTAGATAATTTGACTGTTATTACATTATCTGTTAGAATAGCGAAGATAAATGTGCTTGGATTGAGTGTTATCTAACAAGATTACGAAAACCATATAATAGAAAAGAGTAGGCAAATGTATTACAGAGATAGATATTATTAACGATTGTTAATAGGAGAAGAAAATTGAAAGAAAAAAATAGTGATAAGAAAATGAGTTCATCTGAGGAAATATCACATCCACCAGATAATGTTGCAGAATCTACTATTCAAAATTCAACTTCTCACAACCAATTACTGCACCAGTCTCTTGACGCCTCGATTCAACAACGTTTAAATGAGTTTAGAAGTCAGTTTGCTGAGGTACAATCAACGTCTACGAATAGACTGTTATTTATAATTTGTATTGCATTATTACTATTTATAATCCTAATCCCAATAATAGTTGTTTTTACAGGATACATTGTTTTTAACGAGATTGATGAAGTTAAGAACAATGTCCTTGTATATGTTAAGACCGCTGAACAGGAAGCAATTAAAGCTGAAAGCCATACTAAGCAAGCCGAAGAATACCTGAAGGAAATCGAAAAATATCACTCACAATTAGGGGGTATAATTGGTGAATTTACAAGTAAAGATTTTACAAATCCTAATAAAGTTGAAGTTATCAATAATTCAATTCAAGATATTAAGAATAATCCAGAATTTTCCAGAGAAGAGAAGGCTATCATAGAAGCCTATATATTACAAAATGATGGGAATATAACCCAAGCAATTGACAAGTGGAGATCTATAGCAAATACAGCAATTGGTGTAAATAGTGAATTGGTATCACGAGCCTTTTTCTCTATTGGATATCTCCATTCCCTACAAGATGAAAAGGATCAAGCACTTTCTGCCTATGATGAAGCAATAAGGTTAAATCCAAATTTCGCTGATGTGTATACCAGTCGGGGGATACTTAATCACAGACTTGGTAATTTCAAAGAATCCTTATTAGATTTTGATGCTGTTATTCGTTTGGAACCGGAGTTAACAGAAGCTTACATCAACCGAGGTACGGTAAAAAGATCTATGGGGGAATATCAGGATGCTATTGAGGATTATAATGAAGCAATCCGTCTTGATCCGAATTCAGCAAATGCATTAACCCACAGAGGAATAGCAAGAAGTGCCTTGAAAAAACATCAACAAGCTATTTCGGATTTTGATGAAGCAATTCGATTAGATTCAAGTTACATAGATGCCTATATCAATCGTGGTTCTGCAAAGAGAGCATTAGGTATGAAAGAAGAAGGAAAAAAAGACATAGACATTGCTGTTGAATTATCTAAACATCAATAATATGAGGAATATAATCTTGGATTTAAGCTACTTTATCACATTCTATACATACTCTGAATTGAATAATGGTTCGAGTAAAGACATTTTACAGTCAATTATCATTTATATTATCAATTAAAGTGGTTTTCCAAAACATAACATGTATCCATTATTATCTTTTAATTCAAAAGTACGAAGGTTATCTTCAGTATCTTCAAGATGTTGGTTGAATTCAACGTCCCGTGACATATATTCCTCATATAATATATCAGGATCCGCAACCCAAATAAATGCATCCCACAATGCCCATTCATGTCTGGTATGGTTTGGAATTGGATGTATGTATTCTGTTATTGCTTTGAGTAATATTCGAATACTATCTCTACTAATGATTCCAAAAAATGGGTCAGGATCATTTTCTGGAAATACGAAATCTGTCTTGAAGCCGAGTTTTTCATTATAGAACTTTAAGGTTTCAGATAGATTATCTACAATGAAAAATGGTGCGATTTCATTCAGTGTAGTGGTGTTTTCCATCAGGATACTCCATTAATTCAATTATAGAAAATGTAACTATTTCATGATTAGTACGGTTTCATACCAAACTACAAAATCACATAGAATCCATAGGGTATATACATGTCAATTCTACGTTGGGGAATTCTCGGATGTGGTAATGTTGCAGAATATAAAGGTGGTCCTCCACTATATACTGTGGAAGATTCAGACTTAATCGCTGTGATGCGACGAGATCGTTCTGATGCTGAATCTTTTGCAGAAAGACATGGGGCAAAGAGATATTATACAGATATAGACAAATTACTTTCTGATGATGATTTAAATGCGATTTATATTGCAACCCCTCCGTATCTCCACTGTGATCAGACAATTCGAGCAGCCCAATCTGGAAAACATGTCCTATGTGAAAAACCTATGGCAATGAATGTAGAAGAATGTCAACAGATGATAGATGCATGTGAAAATGCTGGTGTAGCATTAATGGTTGCATATTATCGTAACCATTATCCAAATATAGAAAAGATGAAATGCCTGATGGATGATGGTAGAATTGGTGATGTTGTATTAGCCCGGGTAAATTGTACTTCATACTATAACCCTAACCGTGCAGACCTGAAGAATTGGAGGATAGATCCAAAGATTAGTGGTGGTGGTGTTTTAATGGATATTGGTAGTCATCGGATTAGCTTATTAGAGTTTCTAATGGGTGAAATAGAGACAGTGAACGGTTTTGCTGAGACGGTTCAAACGGATTTACCAGTTGATGATTCAGCAGTTTTGACGCTCAGGTTTGTAAATGGTAGGCATGCTGTGGCAAATATTAACTGGAATGTTGGAGTTTCAAACGATGATATTGAAGTCTTTGGTACAGAAGGTAGTCTAAAATGTTCACCTCTAAATTCAGGAAACCTTACCCTTGAAAACAAATCGAAAGGTATTGTAGATATTTCGCAGGAACCATTACCTTATACACATACTGGTCTTGTTAGTGATTTTGTAAATCATCTTAGGACAGGTGAGTCAATTCGTTGTTCTGGAGAATCTGGATTAAGAACTAATAAAGTTATTCAAGAGATTATGTTATCTTAACCCAAATTGCTACTTATGAGCTTTAAGACATAGAAAACTGTTCTGAATGAAATAATTCTGATATTCAACCAATATTTGTAGTGTGAACTTCAAGTTTGCATGATAAAGACGCACAAACTGAAAGTTTGTGTTACAAGATAGCAACATGGGTTATCATAATATCTGAATGATGGATTAGTTTGTTATTCGTTTTGTTTCTAATGTTACCCATTCACCGTATCCTCGTGGCATCTCATCTGGTGGTTTCAATCCATTTTCTTCTCGCCATCTGAGTAGGGGATGTGTCCGGTTTTTCTGAGGTAGATTGACTCTTTCTCCGTATGCTGCAGATTCAAATATTCCCATCATCATCTCAATGATATGTCGTCCTTCCTTCCCACTACATGTGTGTTCTCTACCTTCATCTAATGCATTTACATAATCTTCAACGAAGCAATAATCATCTTGTGAAGCACTACTTTTTGGATCGTAATGTTCAGGGAAGACAAGATCTAACGATTCCCAATTGTCATTATTACCGTCAGGTAGGTAGTGTGGTGTTGGTAAATGCCATGCTCCAGCACTCTTCCAAAATAGTCGTCCTTCAGAACCGAATAATTCCATTGAATATGCATTAGTATCCATTGTGTTAAATCGATGTTGAAGCAATGTACCTGTAACATTTCCTTCGTATTGGAGAGTAGCAGTAATATATTCGCCTGCGATTGTCCCCATACCACTTGGTGAAGGTGCAACATCCTCAGGTGAAATCGGTTTTCCTCCAGTTGTCAGGTGTGCTGCTACACTAACACATTTTTTGCCAAAATGTAGCATGTTATTCAACATATGAGTTCCAATGTTCATCAAACCATAACCACCATAATAACCTTTACCACTTCCATATATATACCGTAATTCACCAATTTTACCTTCGTTATATGCCTGGGAGATGGCTTGCATAGATGAACCTACTCTCCCCTGATGATGTACAGCAACCTGAACACCTTTTTCTTCAGACTTTCTTATTACATCATCTGCTTGTAATAGGTCAACACACATCGGTTTTTCAACTTCAATATGGACTCCATGTTCTAACACCCGCATACACAAATCAAAATGGAACTCTGTTCCTGTTGGAATGGCAACGATATCGGGTGAAGTATCCTTTATCATTTCATCTAAATCGGCATATCTTGATGTTACTCCTACTTCATCACCTAATGTATTTCTTCGTTCCTCAACTAAATCACAGAGAGCGACTATCTCTGTGCGTGGGTGTGCATGGTAAGCACGTGCTGCAGCAGTGCCTCTGCCTCTACAACCTAATATTGCAACTCGGTATATCTTCATAGGTATTATCCTTGTATGATGACTCTCATTTGTTTTTCCTTAATTGTCATAACTATAACAAAAACTAATAATTATGTCAATTTGGGTATGTAAAGTGGGTATGTAAAGTTTTTGTCACTAAACATTACGCTCCTATGCGTACCTGTATACCAATATTTTTTTAAGTATCGTTTTTGGTATTCATCTCAACTGTAATTATGTTAGATGTATGGATACTGTGTATTGTAAAAACTGTTAATATTTGTCGTCTTAATTTTTATTCACTTTCACGGAAACTTTCACGGAGCAATTCTACGAACCCTTATTCTATAAGGGTTTATAATTTTAATTAGACCAATTCTCCGTGAATCACACACGTTAATATATATATATTACTCGATTGAGTATTTTGTACTTATATGTTTTCATACGAAGTGTATTTGCACATAGCACTCCTCTGGAGTGCCGGACTCTTTCTATATTGTTTTCTATAGACATATCACCCCTCTGGGGTGAGGACAGTGTCTGAAAAACTGCGTTGAAACGATCTAAATCCGTTAGTGGCAACTTGTGTAAAAGTAGTAATTGAATGTGTGAATGGATATTTACTTGCGATGCGAAAGATAGGCTGATAATGCTGTATCAAACGGGGTTGTAGTGTCAATTTGTACATAATCAATTTGACTGGAACCGCAACCACGTCGGTAATTTTGTATAAATTGGTTTAACCCGTTTAAGTAGTCTGTCTTTAGTGAATCAGCTTGTGTTGAGAGAGTTTGTCCGTTTTCCATATCTCGAAATATGACGGAACCATTGTATGGAAAGTTAATTTCTGCATTATCAAGCAGATGGAATACTATGACTTCATGCTTCTGATGACGGAGGTGTTTCAAAGCAGAGATAACTTGTGTAGGTTCATCAAGTAAGTCTGAAATGACGATGACCAAACCCCGTCTAACAATCCGTTTTGCAAGTTCATGAAATAGACTACTTAATTCGGTTTCTTGTCCCGGTGTAGCGTTTTCCAAGGTATTCATAATTGCTCGGAGGTGTTTGGCTGTTCCTCTGGGAGGGATATATTGTGAAATATCGGTATCAAAAAGAGCTAATCCTACTGAATCTCGTTGTTTTAGCATAAGGTAGGCAAGTGAAGCAGTAAGGTAACAACCATACTCAAATTTTGTTATTGATGAGTCAGTATGTTTGAAATTCATAGATGCACTTGTATCGAGTAGAATATAGGCTCTTAAGTTTGTTTCCTCCTCAAATTTCTTAACATAAAATCTATCAGATTTTCCAAATACTTTCCAGTCAATATATCTAATTTCATCGCCTGGTATGTATTGTCTATGTTCAGCAAACTCAACACTAAATCCTTGATAAGGACTCTTATGTAACCCCGTTACAAATCCTTCAACGACAAGTCGCGCAACCAGTTCCATACCTCCTATTCTTGATAACGTTACAGGATCTAAGTATTTATGAGTCGTTTGCATATCTTCTGATAATTATCGAATTAAAAGAAAACTCGTCCATAAGAAATTTATGAACGAGTTTTATGAGTATTTTTACATTCCCATTTGATTCATCATCATGAAAGTTTGAATCAGCTGTTGAAAGTCGCCAAGAGTAATTAAAAGGTTTCCACCAATTCCATCATCTTCTACTTTTGCAGAAATACCGAGACTATATGTTTCAGGAATATCCATTAAGAATCCTGAGACCATTGCCATTTCAGCTTGAGATTCAGGAACTGTCTTTGCAACTATATTCATAACACTTTTGATAGCATTAAGTGGTGATAAGCCAATGAAGAAGTTATTCTCTGTACCTAACTTATCAATTAGATTCTGATAACTTGCGTTCTCTCCGACATTTTCAACTAATTGGGCTTTTATATCTAATGCATTCTTGATCTGTTCAGGAGATCCTCCAGCCATATAAAGGTAACCATCTGTAATTGCATAAGCCATTTGCCATTCTTGGGGAAAAAGGCCATGCATTTCTGGTGACATGTCTACAAAAGCTGACCCGAAATTAGGGAATATGATACTATTGATTTCAACCCCATTATGTACTAAAGGTGTTCCTGCATGAACTCCATCATAGATAGCAAGCTCTGGAGAATCCCCCAGGACAGTACTCATGATCTCCATATTCTTTTCAAGATTTGTCAAAAGGTGTTCTTTAAAATATGTGATAACGGGTGCTTCATCCTTCACTCCTACTATGGAGATATAATCAGGAATGATGCTCTCATTAATATTCATCGAGAAACTCCATTCCTCTTCCAAAACCTCATTAACAACTTCCAGCTGTTTGGCGACTTCATCCAGATGTGCTGAAATATCAGGATCTTGTTCAGATACTTCTTCTGTCAACATATTCATCCAAGATAACGAAAGTTTTGTTAGTAATTTTGAATCACCTTGAAAACTTCCATTAATGAGCGTATTATTGGGTAGGTCATTCAACAAGGTTAATTCATTAGGCATGAATTCATTTAAAGTATCTTGTATTTTTGAATCAGTCTTGAATTTGAGGAATGGTGATAATTTTACATCAGTTCCATCTATCTGAAGTGTTGCCATAAAAGACTTAGAAGATTCAACGATGTCCATGAATTGACCTAATGATCCTCGTATAGCCAAACCTGAATTAGCAGATGTGGGATCACTTTCAAGAGAATCAATGATAGACTCTGCTTCCATCTTAAATAATTCAATAAATTGATCTATGATAGTTTCAAGATTAATATAAACGGCTAATTGATCAAATCCATTTATAATGTTTCCAATGAAAGATGCATAGTCGGGATGATTAACTATTGTTGGCACAGTGCCTTTAGAAATATCAATGACATTTTCACAGACTTCGGCAAGTTGAGAAAATACAAGTATGTTATCAATAATTAGAAAACTTCCACTTTCATCTGCAGATGTCCAATATGAGACGCCGTTATATTCTTTGGGTTCTCCTCCATCGGCTTCTGCTTCTATAACTTCAATTATTGCCTCTGGGTCAGTTAAATGGACAGCAGCAGAAATAAAAAATGGGTCTAAACTGTTGAAAAACACAGCGAAATCTTGTTCAATATCTAACCCGATTTCTTCTAATTCAGATAAACTTCCAAAACCAGCGTCAAAGGATTCCGCAAGGATTTGTGCAAGTAATTCTGGAGATACTCCAATTTGTGGTACTAATTTTAAAGCAGCATTATTTATTTTATCGTCTAATTCCTTCAGACTGGGACAATATATGACTCCTAATGAAGTATCAGGAATTAAGTTTAATACACTGTTTTCTGCTACACCCTTATTGGCAATATCAGCTTTCGGTTGAAGTGGATCAGAATTCTCTTGGTCTGCTATTTGTGCTATCAATTGAAGATTTACACTTACTACAGTAAGTAGTAACATTATAATGAATGCAAATGATTTTTGTGTGAAGGATAGTTTCTTTTTCATATTATTTCTCCTTGGGAGAGGATCGAAAGCATTCTCTCTTTTGAACTGTGATCATTGGTTATTTAATATTAATTGTTCTAATTCTTGAATTTCAGATATAGATGTTAATACACTAATTTCAACTTCGTAATGTCGTCGACCACCAGGTTCGATATGTTGTAATGTACCTTGTTCTCTTTCTTGTGCTCTTCCAGCAACTTTACAATTTGATGGTTCTAATCCCATAACATAGGATCCTTGACCACACAATTTCCATTGTATAAAATGCGGGAATTGTGTTTTATGATATCTTACTGCTATACCGATCCCTTGTTTTTTATTAAATCCACGATTTACGAGTGCTACGCGAATATGGTTATCAACATCAGGTTCCATTTCGTGAAAATATACTTGTTCCTGTACATCTATTGTTGGAGGTTCTCCGATATTATAGTTATTAAGGTTATCTTTGGCAGGTTCATCTCTGGGTGTTACTTGGGTTGTAGGAGAAATTAGTTCACTTCCATCTGCAAGTATTGGGTATCCAATGTTAATATGGAAAAGATACATATGTGGACATTCCTTATAGCCTAAGTTTTCAATGATATCTTCAATGTGAATTTTCTTTGAACCCAATTCTGTCCAAATTCGACGTGTCCTACACAAGTGTTCTCCTAATGCTGTTGTTTCAGTAACTTTACCTTGAGCCCATAAAATATATCTATCTCCTTCCCATCTACAATCTACCCATACATTCTTTGCTGGAATGTGAGAGACTCTCCCATGTAATCCCAACTGTTCATCGTTATCTGTATTTGGAGGACCAACTTGTGTCATTCCACAGGTGGTCAATAGACCTCCATAGAAACCGCGCAACCAACCTATTCCACTTGCTTCATAAAAGGATGCTTCAACATCACCAGTACTTGATCGCCAACATAAAGGAATACCATTATAATCAGCAAATGATATATCCATACCACGATTTGGGAGGACTGTGAAATTTAATCCTGAACCTGTTCTGAAACCGATTGCATCTGTTCCTTTTTCATTTCCATTTGATAGTTGATATGTCTTGGCTTCGGCGATTTGTGATATATCCCCTATGTGGCGAAGTAGTTGAACTCTATCATAAGCTTCACCAAAAATATTAATCAATTAAGCTTCTCCTTAATAAGTACGGTTGTGAATGATGTGTAAAGCCATTATAGCATATATCACTCAAGTATTACAAGTAGGATAAATCATTAGGGTGTGTAAAGTTTTGCCCCTAAACATTACGCTGCTATTGTATCTGTATACCAATATTTATCTCAAACATCATTTTGAAAAACAATATAAAAAAGATAATTAAAGTGTAACAAAATACATCTTTGGTTTCATCTGATACTATTTCTGTGTGAAGAAATAAAAGATCGGGGATCGGAATCCCCTCCCACAGAAGAAAAGATCGGGGATCAGAATCCCTCCTACAAATTTGAACTTTGAAAACAGATAAGAAATGATAGAAAATTTTATTTTATAGACCAGTTCTCAGTATGGATGCAGCCTGATTAATAACCCTTAATTTTTCTATTGATATTTCTGTAGTGTTAACTGGTCGATCAGCAAAAGTACCGAATCCACAATCTGGATTAAGGTATACCTGTTCAGGTGTGCGATGTTTCAATACTGACTTGACTTTATCGAGAATAAATTCTACAGTTTCAACATCTGTTGTTCTGGGATCAACCACACCCAGACCAATTTCTTTATCTGATGGTAGTTCAGATAAAACCTCAATACTACCTGCTCGCTCTGTTGCATATTCCAATACGAATTGGTTTATGTTCATCTGACTAAAATATGGAATTAAAAGATCATAAGATCCTCGTAGAAGGACATCTTCTTGTTGACTCCAATTTCCTCTACACACATGCATTGCAGTCTTGATCTTATAATCGAATCCTTCAATAACCCGATTAATAAGTTCTACTGCAAAATTGAGTTCTTCTTCTGGACTACTCTTTTCTGAAAGGGCAGCACACATAAAAGTGTGGGTTTCATGTGGACCTGTAAATGCGACTTCTGTCAATACAGGTTCATCAAATTGTACATAATCACATCCAGCATCTTTTAACTCTTGTAATTCCTGTCGTAATATCGTGACAACGTCATCTCCTAACGATTCTTTATCTGGGTAAAAGTCATACGATAACTTTTTAACCCACATAGACCGTGTAAGTAGATATGGACCAGGAAGTGTGACTTTTGTTGGCTTGGAGGTATGTTGTTTTAAGAATAAATAGTCATTCAATACAAGAGGTGTTGTTCGTTCTAATTTTCCATCAACCACGGGATTCTTTAGAGCAAAAGCGGGTACATCAAGTGCATTGAGTAATTGTTCAAACGCAGCTTTGTCCTCAACATAATCCAGCATTTCTGCAAGGGTCATTAACCGAATTCCATCAATACATCCAGTAATAAATGAATAGAAATTATCTCTACGTTGTTCACCATCACTGACGATATCTACTCCATTTTCTTCTTGTATTTTAAGACTCTCTAATACAGCATCATCAGCGATAGTATTAAAGTCTTGGTGACTTATACGACCTTTTCCTCTATCTCTAAGAGCCCGTGAAACAGTTTTTGATCGTGGCATGCTTCCAACAACAGTCACGGGAAATTGTGGTAAGTTGTTCATTAATGATTTACCTTTCGTAAGTAAGCTTTTCAATTATCAATACCATTTCAAAACGCGAGTTTCTTAATTTTAGCATAAACTTCCAGTTTGTGCTTTCCTCGTTTCATTCCTAACAACTTGTAATGAGACAATAATTAATAGAAATGGTGTAAGATTTCATAGTCGTAGATTTAGCTTTTAATCCTAATATACAGACAAACCAATAAAGTGCAAAAACAGACCTTCAATCCTAAGAACTTAGATGATAAATCGTGAAAATGTTGATTTTCTCCATGTGTCGAAAAAATGAAAAAAGTTACACTTTTGACACATTGTGTGACATTGAAATTGGTGTAAATTACCCCTCTAACCCCTGTAATAGACTGACTTTACTCCACTTTGAATTGACTTTATAAGAATTTGCAAAAAGTGTGATTTTGTGTTTTTTTATCCTTGCTGATTTTGACAATTCCAAGCTGCATAAAACCGGCACAAATTGGGTATTTTTTGACATAATGAATTTCCTGTATTTAGGATCGTTTATATAGATAGTCATCATTTATTTCTCTTATTTTATATTTGAAAGGTTCTCTCAATGGATACCTTAAATCTTAATTGTCGATTTAGTATGTGTTGTATTATTGTCATTTGTATAACTGTATAAATTCACTTTCAATATATTGTATTGTCCAATAATATCTTTATTAGCATGAGTACTATATTTATTTCCTATATGTTATTGTAACGTATGTTTACTATTCTGTCAACTCTTTTTCATATATGTGATGTGTGATTGTTTATATTTCTTCAATTTATTTTTTCCTTCAATAACTTCAGTTGCTGCTTTGTAGTGTAAACTTCCAGTTTGTGCTTCTTTATGACGTCAGTTGGAGGTTCTCGCTACAGAATAATGGTAATCTATTTGCATTTTTCATTAGAGTCTTCGTTTTTACTATAGTTTGGACAATTTTCGTAATTTCTTTAACAACAGTATACATACACCTTTCGCACCGCTGGTGCTCGGTTACTTGGTGCATTTACGTTTCAACACACATTCCGCACCGCTGGTGCTGCCGATTTAGTCAATAGCAATCTTTTTCGGCAAGTTTCAGGTTGTGGTTTAACTCATCAATTTATAAGTTCTTATCAAACAACAGTCAGGTGAATGCTATCTAACATTAAATCCTAAGCACCAGAAGTGAGGGATGTGTCTCAACAGAAAGAATGGACTTTCAAGTCTCTGTTTAATTCTTAAAACTGTCCAAACTATAGTATGTTTTTAAGATTCTCCTACTCTTCAATTACCTTTTCAAGAATTATGATTATTGCTGTAGATTCACCAAATGCTGCAGCAGGTTGAACAATGTTACATAATCGCCAACCTTCTTTACCCTCTTGATTGAGTGTACTTTCCAGATCTGGAATGCTTCTTGATTTAAACCCCCATCCTTTCTGACTAAGTCTTATTGTCTTATATTCATACTTTTGCATTTTATATTCCGATTTGGATTATGTTAAGTAGGGACGTTTGTCAATATAATATACAAGATGTCCTTCATTTTCACTAAATCCAATTGCGTTATAGAATGATTCCTCACAGTTCTCCACTATGTAACCTGTGATAAATGTTGCTCCCATTTTTTCCAATTCATTAATGAGGACTTTTCCTAATTTATACCCAACCTGTTCATCATCGGCTTCAATCAGTGATCCGTTGTTGTATTTTTGTATACCACCTTGATACTGTATATCTATAGAAAATTCCATAATATGTGCTGAGAGTCCATCAAAAGTTGCACGTGCGAGACCGATAAGATTTGTATCCATATAAGCGGCTATTATTAGATGTGGATGTTCCAATATTCGCGATGCAATCTCTTTACCAAACCCTACTTCGCATATATTGTTCTTTTCATAGAATGTGAATAGTTCTTCAGGGGAAATGTTGGGGTTGACAATGATGTTCAAATTGGTTTTATTTTTGGTGGGATTATCCATTTTGTTGCTAATTCTACGATTAATTATATGTGAAGTAATACCATCTCTATATTTTTGTTCCATTAGCAATTGCTATAAATGAAGTGTTGTGTGGCACAAACTAAAAGTTTATGCTACAAAAGAGATATTATATATCAGAAATGGTATGATATTAAACTATATCAACAGAATAGCTAAAGTGCTTTATAATAGTCGCGTATTTTGTACGATATTAATTGTCTTCTTTCTTTCAAAAACTCTTCATAATTATCTGCAGTATTGTTTTCCATTCCATCAGGAATACATTGGGATTTCAAATTTTCATGTAATTGTTCTGAATCAGTAATACTACCTAAACACATTTCTCCATTTTGGCATTGTTGTATTACCTCAGAGAAGTATATATTTGGAGGTTTTGCACTAATTGCAATGTTAACTTCACTCTGCATGACGACATAGTTAGCAATCTGATTATAGCTGCTTTTCGTAAGACCATGATTCTGTAGATACTTCTTTGGAAAAACATGGTGGATATTAGACTGACCTTCAAGGAGAACTTGTACTGTAAAATCCCTTGATAGAAATCCTTTGTCATTTGCCTTAACTTGACTTGCAAGGAAAATGTTAAAATATGGACTACTTGCTACAGATGTATTTAAGTTTAAGGGTAGACCAACTTCCCAGAATGTATCAGAAAGATCAGCGTTTTCAATATCCCTTAAAAAATCTTCTGCACCAAATTCATCAATAGAACGTATATCTGAATCAAACACTGTTTCAGGTGAACCAGTATACCTTGCAGTTAGTACAGACATTACAAACCAACGTCTAACTAATGATTCAATCCTTGCCTCACCTAATTTTTCTTTCTTCAATGTTAGATATAAAATATACGCAAAATTGACTGTGTTCTTGGATCTAATCATTGATGACGTTATAAAACCTGCAGAACGTAATATCATTATAAATCGTTTAAAATTAGTTTCATTCATGAAATGAAAGACACTGTTATTAAGTCTTCTAAATGAATCTTCTGCAATTGACTCTTCAAAACTGCGAGTTTCGAAGTTGCGTCCTGATAATAATGCAACTAAGTCACTTAATCGTCCTCTTTGAAATTCTGTAGTAAAAGTAACTCTAAGCATGTCAGTATAAGATGGATCATAAAGATCTTCTCTATTATGTCTTAACCATTTCATAGAATTAAAGTATTCTGTATTATTAAAACTTACATCTTGACTTAAAGTATTGTAAGATTCTGGGGCAATTGCAAGATTGCAGAAGTAATCAATACACTTTCGAAGTAAATGACCGTCATATAGTTCATTTGCAGCCATCTTTGACATTACAAAATCCGAAGTATTTAGAGAAACACCCTTTGAGTTAATTCTTACGAAGATATCAGTAACAGTATCTAAATCTAATTCGGACTTTAACTCAATTAAACCAAGGTTATTAAAATGTATATTTTTAAGTCGTTCAATATGATCATCAATTATATCTTTATCCATTTCTGAATTAACCAAACAGTAGTTATCTACTAATTTTCGTATTCTGGTTTTTGGTTGAAAAACAACTGAAATATCTTGTATCCATTCCTGACTTTTTTGAATGGCTGCGTTTCTTACTTCAAAAATCTCCTCACCAGGATGAAAAGAAATATATATTCGTTTCGATGTGTAATTTTTGTTAATAATTTGTTTAGCTGATAATGCTGCAAGAAGGGCAATTACGCGTTGTTGACCATCAATAAGAATTTTCTTTCCAATAGATTTATCTCCATCTTTAAGACGTATATTGGGGGTAACCCACGTGATTAAGTATCCTACTGGATATCCTTGATAGAGGGAATCAATAAAATCACGTACTTGAGCAGAATTCCATACAAAAGGACGTTGAATTTCTGGTATAGCAATTTCGTCTGAATTATCCCAGGTTAGTATATTCTGAATAGCAGTTTGTTTTACTTCATATAGTTGTTTTGTCATATCATTTCCTTTTTAATTCCATAATACTAATTGTAAATTATAGAATTTACATCATTATGGTATAGATTTTCTTATTCGATAAAATTGTTGTCACAGAATATATTTTGTTATGAATCAAATACCATGTGTCTTATAATTATCATCTATTGCTTCATTCACAGTTTCACGCCAAGTGTCTTCAAGTAACAGGCGGAAAGACATTGGGTTATTATTTGGATCGGTTGTTTCCATCGTTCCGTATTCTGTGGCGTTTTTATAAGCTGACTCTAATGTTTTGATAAGTTCTTGTTTGTAGGTTGTATCGCTGTTACCTTGAAGGTGTTGTCCTTTTGTTTCAAAAATCAGGAGACGTTGTTGTCCCTTCCTGTCTCCTCGAATACAAGCGATGAAGTCTGGATAAACACGATCACGTCGCCAACCTTGCAAGAAATATCCTTGTCTTGCTGCGATGCGATGCCACCATTGAATTGTATCTTTTTTGTCCAGATAAAGTGCAAAATCTTTCTCCAAATTGTTGAATTCTGCTTCATACACTGGGTCAAAAAGGTTAAGCTGTAAGGGACTTGCATCTGAACGAGTTAGTCGTTTTGCGTCTTTTGAGATAATTACTTCAATCGTTTTTTCCAACTCAAAGTTCAAAGCTACATCTGTTTCAAGGCTAAACCGAATTTTGTTTTTGGCTAGTTTATCTCGAAAAATAGTTTCAGCAAGAGTGTCTATCTGTGTGCGTAGTTTATTCTTTAAGACTTCAGAGAGATATAACCGATTTGCAAATAATTTGTTCTCATCATCACCTTGTTCCTGATAGGCTTGGAAGGTGGCTTTAACGATACGAGCAGCTTGCCATGGATTTGGAATAACATCATTCAATCGTCTAACAAAAAATGAAATTTCCAATTTTTCCGATGTATTTTCTATTATCTTTTTCTCAGTTTCATCATGGTCTTGCAAATATATGGCAGTTCGAATTTCTTGTAGAATTTCGGGGTCATCTAAATTTACTGGTTTTACTGCTTCGAGATTATGCCAATTGATTTCGTTTAGAATGTCGCGCTCATAATTCAGCGTCTCCCAACTCTGTCCTCGCTTGTGTAGTACTTGTGGTAAGAAAATATCTGATTTACGATATTTCTTCCTTCGTTGGATACTTTTCTTTTCACGATCTGCATCTGTGCTTTCAACATATTCAGCAAGACCTGTTAACCCTTCCGCCTCTAATCCCTTTTTGACATTGTCAACAGCATTACCGACTTCCTGATTGTAGCAGTAGATATAACAAGTGTCTAATTCTGGTCGATTCGTAGCACGTGCATGCGGTTGACGCATGACTCTACCGATGAGTTGCGTCATAGCTGTCTGTGCAGTGGTATTGTCAAGCAGTGCCAATTGATAGGCAAATGAACAATCCCATCCCTCCTTTAGTGCATCTTTTGTAATGATGTAACGCACAGGACAAAAGGGACTGAGAAGATCCACACCTATGAGTTCATCTTGATCAGAAGATTTGATCTTAATGTGTTCCTTTGGGACACCGAGTGCATTTATGAGTTCATCGCGAGCGTCTAATGCATGTACCTTAACACCATCCCGTTGGTTTTTACCTGTACGATCAACCCGAATCACAGCAATAGGACGGATATGTTGGTTTTCTTCCTGCTGAAACTGTATTGCAGCATCTTCCAGTTTATCACGTTCTGTCTTTGTTTCGGCAAGTGTATATTTCCATGAGGAATTGGTAAAGTTACGGAGTTGAATTGGTATTTTAATCATTTCCTCTTCTTTAAGTGCTGTGCCAGAGATGTTGACAAGAATGTTGCTGATACCAATTTGGGGTGTGGCAGAAAGTTCTAATACAAAGCGCGGATTAAGCCGATTCACTGCTTTGACAAACTCCTGATTGTTCTCGATTGTTTTGCTCCCATATGCCTTATGTGCTTCGTCTAAAACTACCGTTGGTCGTATCAATTTTAAGACATTAATAAGACTCTGCTTAATCAGTCTGTCTGCCGGATTTGCTGCGAGAATACCGCGTATTTGTCCTGGTTCGTCATGTTTTACGGTCTCAAGGTCTGGGTGTTGCTCTGATAACGCCTGATGTTTCCTCATATCGTCTTCAATTGGAAAGAAGGAGTCATAACCACTGCTATCACGAAATATCTTGAGAAATTCTTTGTTTTTCTCTCGGTTTGCAGAGGGCAGCATTAAAAGCATTACACAGAGATGATTATCTACATCTTGCCTTGTAAATCTGTCATCTTTTTCCAGAAGTTTGACACGATCACCAGAAGCACGATCCAAAATCTGTCGATATGGATGTTCTTGGTCGCGAAAAGCATCCCGTGTTTGTGTATAGATGGCTTTGGTTGGAACAATCCAGAGTAGAAAACCTGTACCGATTTTGAGGCGTCGCACCCCCTCAACACCTAACAATGTCTTACCACCACCTGTTGGTACTTTTAGACAGACATGCGGAATCGGTTCCCCAGAGGCGGCTTCACGTGAGATATATTCTGGAATATGGTTCTCGCCAATTTCATCTGTCAGACCTGGTAACCCCGATTTATCGCGTAAACTTTTCCACGCAGCGCGCGGGAAATCCGCAGCTGCACTGGCTAAGGTAGCAGATTGTTGTCTTAAAGCTTGTGGTAATGTGCTGAGATCAAGTGTGGAGAATTCTTCTGCTTGCTGACGCGCCTCCTTGAGGGCATCAAGGTATCGGTCTAAAGTGTCTAATGCTTGTTGTTGGTAATCTTTCAGTTCCATTTATTTATCTGTGATTTGATAGATACTATAAGGGAGTTGGCAAAAGGTTATACCCATCGGCGTAAGTTCTTTTTGACTCATAAACTTATGAGATGCATAGACGTATGCTTTCTTGCCTACTGCTTTACATTCCTTGGCAATCAGCTCAGCACGTTTTGCGTCAAAAGCAGACTTGTTGCTCTCTAAGAATTTAAGTGTCGGTTCATAGATGAGATAGAAACGGATGTCCTTTGTTTCACCGAAGCAATAATTTTCCTGCTGTTGTTTGACTTCAATTTTGCTACCTGTAGCGGTATAGGCAATAAAGCGTGCTAATGTTTCGTAGGTTGGGAGTGAGTCACCCGTGAGCATCCCTTCAGTCTCAATCGTTTCACCAAGTGTACAATAGGTAAAGGAACTACCGAGTCCAGCACGTAGGTTTTCATCTTTGGCATTTTCAACGCCATCTATGACACGGCGAATGCGTTCTGCGGTGATGTTGTCAGCATAGTCTTCACATTCAACGAGGATGAACTTTCGGTTACCACCATCTTCTTTGTTGAGTGCAAGAACAGCATGGGCAGTGGTTCCGCTTCCAGCAAAGGAATCAAGAATGATATCGTCTTTCTTGGTTGAAAGACTAATAATGTCTTTCAACAATTGAATAGGTTTTGGATTGTTGAATACTTTACTGCCGAATATCTGTTTCAGTATAGCGGTTCCGTTCCCACTACTATATTGTGGTTTGTAAAATAGAGATTTTGGTTTTTTACTTGGTATATCACCGAGGTTAGGTCTCTGTTTTTTAAAGAGATTGATTCCAGATTTTGTCCTTTCAACTATAATGTTGTAGGACTCAGTGGTTATTTTTTGTTTACTCCATCTCCAACTCATTTCTATACCATCTGTAAGCGGTAATATCTTTTCGTAATCCTCAGCGTTGGGTTTTTCTGTGACTGTTAATTCATCCTTCTCATTGACATATATCGGAAAGTATAAATTAGGTCTTTTGTGCCTTGGCGCATTTACACCTGTAGATTTAAGATTAGCCCCTTTTTTGTAAAATCCATAATCATCTTCTAACCAGGTCTCTAATCCTTCGTCGTCCAATACAAATTCACCTATTTGAGCAAAATCTCTGTTTTTTGCCCAAGAGAAAGTGTATTCATGTGTACCAGCAAATCCGAATTCATCATTATTCCCTTTAAGGTTCATGATAGTCGGGAGACAAGCAATAAAATTATCTTCTCCAAAAATCTCGTTCATTAGCAAGTTTAAGTGATACATTTCATTGTCGTCAATAGAGATAAAAATCACACCATCATCAGCGAGTAGTTCACGTAACAGGTGAAGTCTGGGCCACATCATACACAACCACTTATCATGTCGTTCTAAATCTTCAATGTCAATTGGACTGTTTTTCTCAAGCCACGCCTGCATCATTGGACTGTTAACATTATCATTGTAAACCCAATTTTCGTTGCCGGTGTTGTATGGTGGGTCAATATAGATACACTTGATTTTGCCAGCGTATATCGGGATAAGGGCTTTTAAGGCGGTTAAGTTGTCGGCGTGAATTATAAGGTTGTCATCTAATGTTGGAGGGTTTTCGCCTGTGTGGGATTTTTCTGCGTTTATTTCAATACTGCGGAAAGGTATGGTAAGGTGGTGTGCGTATATGAACTGTTTGCCTTTGAATTCAAGTGTTGGCATGGCGTTTCCTTTATAAAACTTTGCTCATGTCAAAAGAGTAACCTACAGATTGCAATTCTTTACATAATTTTAATTTCCAACCATCAGCACTATCCAAAGACACATAAACTATACCGTGTATATCTGACGGTAATTCAACGCCTTCTTCGTGTAGCACACAAACACGCTCGCGACCCAAACCATGCAAAAAATATCCGAGTTCTAAAATGACATTTTGACGGGCTCGTGGTTCGGAATTGTCAAGTTTTTCTTTTGGCGCGCCGACATCATCGCCTGTCAATAAAACAATTGCAAAACCTGCTTCGTCTGCATGTTCTCCAAACTTATCAAATATTGTTTGTCCCTTGCTTGGTTTCTCGTCAAGTATCGTTGCTGTCAAGTCTAAGTTCTCAATAAACCTGGCGATCTTGTGTTTAGCTGCTTCGTCATGTCCATGAACAATGAAAATTTCTTCTCCAAAGACACGAGGCGGTATTTCCAAAGGTTCTTCAGGTATTTCAATCTGCTCACAGATTTTCACAAGACTGTTTATACTGTTTTCAAACCTTTTTTGGTAAATATCAAACTTTTCTGAAGTAGTAGGCTCTGGATCGTATGGAGTACGGTATATATCATCTGAAAATTTGTCGTACTTATCTGAAATCTCTGTGTTATCAAACAGACGAGACAGTAGATTTTCATTATGTTTGGACCAGCCAATGCACTCTTTAGTGACAGTATCTAATTGGTACTGTGAAGTTTTCTGAGTACTATGTAATAGTTGACCTTCTAAAATCCTTGATTGTATAATCTGATATTTTTCTGCATCAGTTGCCGATAACTTTGGCAACTGATCGGCATTCATAATTTTTTCATGACTTAGTGGTTGTAAGTTGGAGAAAAATTTATTACGAGGTTTAATAATCATATTAGGGCTCCGTTTCAGAAGATGTTTTTAAGCGTGCTACCTGAGTCTGTATGGTAATTCATTTTTTGCGTGATTCTTTACAACATAACTGCATTATTTTCTATGGAAACATGGAAAACCAAAGTTTTGTTGCCATTCATTCCAGTAAAATAGATTTGATTGTTCTAATTTGCCTGACATAGTATCTTGAAGTAATCTTTCAAAATATACCTCTGAACTATTCCACTGTTGAGAATATGTATTTCCTCTAGTAGAGTGTCTACTGAAATTTTACAGGCAAAGGTCACGATTCGGAGATCGCTCCTACAGAACATCCCTCTTTGTAGGAGGGAACTCCGATTCCCGGCTATTGTAGTCAGCCTTAATTTTTAGGATGGACAGTCCACTAGTCTATTTGAAGTAAGCTGCAATAGTGAACGCTTCAGCACTTGGATTGAAGAAGAACTAACTCCACATAACAATGCAGAACACGTTGTGATAATGGACAATGCCCGTTCTCATAAAACGGAACAAACGAAAGAACTCATAGAAAAGACAAGAGCAGAACTTTTGTTTTTTCCTCCCTATTCACCTGATTACAACCCTATTGAACACGATTTTGCTAATATCAAACGACTCCGTCAATACAACTCGGAGATGCCACTAAATGAAGCTATAAACATGTATCAATAATTCAGACTTTCACTATTCCCAAGTTGCTACCTACAAGATAATTGAGATAAAAAACATCTTTTTAATCTGGATAGATCACTATTAGCGTAGATTTTGTAGCACAGGGAATGCCATTATGAAGATTATGCTACTTATGTGGCAATTTGGTTATTATAAGAAGCGAAAGGTTGATTTCATATTGTATCATCCGGAAAAATGGATAGATGCTCTTGTTATTCAATCTAAGTAGCAAGCAAGTAGTAGTAGCGTTGATGAAGAATATCCGTATAAAGTGCTTTCTATTGAATCAAACCAATATTCCACTATAATTGTCTTAGATGGTAGCGTTTACTCAAAGGGTGCTAAGGAATCCATCAGGCTTACAAATACTACCTTGCTAATTGTCTTGGTCAATTCAACTCAAGTTTTGTTGATTAAGTTAAATTTCAATGGTATGAAGCCTGTATCTCATATTGTTGGGATACATTCTATTGACAACTAATTTAATGTCATCATCGCTCATACCCAATTCTTTTAGCATGTTTAATATAAAAATATACTCCATTAATCTATTATAAGTTTCTTCATTTAATATATCTTTGTCCGACATATTTCCCTTAGATACTCTAAATCCATGTGTGAAATAGTCTCTAACCCCTTTTATCCTTCCTTTACTATTTGTGATTTCGTCATATATATAGTCATATCTAGTATCCAATCCCAGTAATTGTCTTGGGAGTTTACAGTATTGCTCCATTTTTTGATTGAATGATTCCCCTTTAAGTAAGTAATATTCAGCTAGAGACTCTATACTTCTATACAGATCAAAAAATCTATGGGTTGTAGAACTATTTAAATATATATTTAATGGGGTAACAAATAACTCAAACTTTTTTATCCAGTTATTAAAGTAATCTTCCATGCTGAACTTTATACTTTCAAAAATCAGCTTGTCAATTAGAATTTCACCAAATATAAATTCGTCTTTGTAAGCAGGTATATATGAATCGTATATATGAACCGTATACTTAGAATCTATTTTAGTAGATATTTTGGACATTCTAACCTTATTATTAAGTGAAAATTGCATTAAATATGTGATTTTCTTACCTATTTCAATTAATTCTAATATACCAAACCTATTGTCTGAATCAAATAATTCAAATTTAACAATGCCGTTTATTATATCTTCTATTTTAATTTCTAATTTTATTCCATCATTTAATTCTAATGTGAAATTCTCTATACCATGCAGTTCATAAAACGACATATTCCCATTTTCTTTATATGATAGAATACATTTACTTATATCTATGCACATCCATTTATCCGAATGATCTATATAGAAAGTTAAATTACTAGATTTTAATATTTTATCGGTTGCTATATCTTTGGCATGGTCTATATCTTTAGTAGATGCATATTGAATGAAATTTATTGTATTATCTTGAACAAAAAATGCATTACAAGCAACAAATTTGTATTTAGTCGTAATTATTTCAAAATTTTCATCAAACTTGCGAAAGCATACTGATGGGTGTGATATTTGTGTGAAAAATAATTCTGATAATATTATAAACTCATTGTTCTCCATCCATCCATATATAAAAGGTAGTTTATCTTCTGATAAAGTTATATATTTAGCAGTAGAATCAAATAATACTAGTACTTAGTCAAAAATAGTTTGATAGTTTATTTTGAAAATGGTATCCTTAGACTCAAGACAATTATTCAATTACTTTGGAGTCTATTATGCCAGCCAAACAATATCAAGTTATACTCGATCAATGTCAACGAGAT
>CAZZBB010000075.1:0-62925 GCA_964652195.1 uncultured bacterium
ACTACGAACCAGTCTGTTTGTAGTAGGGCAATTCATTGCCCGTCAATTACCCAAAGTATTATTTAAACTTCATAAGACATTCATACCGTTGATTCCGCGGATTCGGCGTTGATTTGGACATGGGGCGCTTTTACAGAATGGAATTGTTGGGTTTCACATTCGGTTCAACCCCGCAGCATACCATAGACGCATGCTGCGTTGATTGCCTACAAGGTCATGTAATCACTAATTGACACCTATGGTATTTCCACTTGTCATCACACACTAATTTACATATAATTGGCTCTGCATCAAACATCAGTAAACACAGAAAGTGCACTACATGCCATCTCTCAGTATCAAACCCACGCACAAACCGATCAAAACATACTACGCGGAACTCGCAAAATACGCACAACTCGGTGCAGAAAATGAAGGTAGTGTCAGAACTGCATTCCAAAACCTACTCCAACACTACTGCGGACAATCCAACCTAACCCTTCTCTGTGAAAAGACGATCTACACTACCGAAAATAAACGGATAACCCCCGATGGCGAAGTCGTTGATGCTTACGGTTTACCACACGGCTATTGGGAAGCGAAGGATACGCAGGACGACCTACATATTGAGGTGGACAAAAAATTCGCGGCAGGTTACCCATCAAAAAACATCGTGTTTCAATCACCGACACATGCACTTCTCTATCAAGACGGACAGCTACGACTTGACTTAGACATCACTGATCCAAGAAACCTTGTGCAGGTACTGCAAACCTTCTTTGCGTATCAAGAAGAAAATATATCGGCATGGCATGAGGCTGTCGCAGAATTCAGAGAGATTGTCCCGGATCTCGGTGAGAAGTTAGCAGAATTAATAAAAACGGAACGTCAAAACAACCCACATTTTCATGACGCGTTCTCTAAATTTCATCAGCAGTGTCAAACCGCTATCAATCCGAATCTCTCTATCACGGCAGTTGAGGAGATGCTTATTCAACATCTGCTAACCGAACGGATTTTTGCTACTATTTTTGATAACCGTGACTTTACACGTAGAAATATCATTGCACGCGAGATTGAAACCGTGATTGATGTTCTAACTGAACGCACCTTGAACCGATCCGAATTTCTGCGTCCTTTGAACCCGTTTTATGTTGCAATAGAGAAAACTGCCCGGACGATTACGGACTTCTCACAAAAACAGGGATTTCTGAATGCTGTTTATGAGCAGTTTTTTCAGGGTTTCTCTGTGAAGGTGGCGGATACACACGGCATCGTCTATACACCGCAACCGATTGTGGACTTTATGGTGAAAAGTGTTGAACACATTTTGCAGACAGAATTTGTACGTTCCCTGTCCGATAGTGGTGTGCATATCATTGACCCGTTTGTTGGCACAGGAAACTTCATTGTTCGCATTATGAAGGAACTTGATCCCATTGCATTGGATCGGAAATACACTGCTGACCCACCAGAATTGCAGTGCAATGAGGTGATGCTTCTTCCCTACTATATCGCCAGCCTCAACATAGAACATCAGTTTTTCACTGCCATGAACCGATACGCTGCTTTTGAGGGTATCTGTCTCGTGGATACGTATGAGATGGCAGAGGAACAGCAGATGCAGCTATTTTTGCATGCCAATACCGAGCGCGTCAAGAAGCAGAAACAGGCACCGATGTTTGTTGTTATCGGCAATCCGCCCTACAATGCGGGGCAGGTGAATGAGAATGATAACAACAAAAATCGGAAGTATGAGATGATGGATAAAAGGATTAAGGATACTTATGTGAAAGATTCCAAAGCAACGTTGAGAAATAAACTCTATGATCCCTACATCAAAGCGATTCGGTGGGGTTTGGACAGGATCGGTGCAGAGGGTGTTGTCGCCTTTATTACGAACAACAGTTTTTTGGATGGTGTGGCGTTTGATGGCATGCGGAAACATCTTGCAGAAGATTGTGATGCAATTTACATTCTGGATTTAGGAGGGAATGCACGCAAAGGATTGAAAGTCTCTATTGCCAATGTGTTTGGGATTCAGGTAGGCGTGAGTATCAATCTGTTTGTAAAGAAAAAGGCGGATTCATCAGATTCCACGCAAATTTTCTATTATCGCACTGATGATTTGTGTAACAAAAAACAGAAATTTGAGTTTCTGAATGAACGTCAACATGTAGGCGGTATTGAGTGGCAACCGATTCAACCAGATGCACGGCATACATGGCTCACCGAGGGAATCCATGCTGAATATTATACTTTTATACCTATGGGGACAAAGGAAGCAAAGGCAGAAAAAGCAGTTCCTGCGGATGTGATATTCAAAATCTATAGCAATGGTGCCAAGACTAATCGTGATGCTTGGACTTTTAATTTTAACCGAAAAGTTCTCACTGAAAACATTCAGCAGATGCTTCAGACCTACAATGAGCAAGTTTTTAAGTGGGAACAAAGGAAAAATAGAGAGAAAAACGTTGATAATGTTTTGGTATATGATGACAAGAAAATCGGTTGGAGTAGAGACTTAAAGGCAAAACTGAAGCGAGGAAGAACAGCTAAATATGATGAACATAAGTTTAGAAATTCACTTTATCGTCCATTTACAAAATCAAACCTTTACTTTGACAGAATGACGGTTGATGTCGTATCTGTTTTTCCTTCCATCTTTCCGCCAGCAGAATCTGAAAAAGAAAATCGAGTGATTTGTGTTGCTGGTATTGGCGATAGAAAAGGTTTTGGATGTCTTGCTACAGACAAAATTACTAACTTTGATTTGGCTTTTGAAAAGGCTCAATGTTTTCCCTTCTACACTTACAACGAAGATGGCACAAACCGAAAAGAAAACATTACCGATTGGACATTGACGCAGTTCCACACACATTACAAAGACGACTCCATTAGCAAGTGGGACATCTTCCACTACAACTACGGCATTCTGCATCATCCAGAGTATCGCGAGAAGTATAAAGCAAACCTAAAGCGTGACTTGCCGCATATCCCATTTGCTCCATATTTTTTGGGTTTTGCCAACGCAGGTGCGCGGTTAGCAGAAATCCACATCAACTACGAATCCGAACCTGAATATGACAAACTCAAGTTAGTTCAGAACCCAAATGTCCCGCTCAATTTGCGTGTTGAGAAGATGAAGCTTTCCAAAGACAAAACTTCGCTGGTCTATAACGATTTTCTGACACTTGAGGATATCCCAACCAAAACTTATGACTATCGTCTCGGTACACGTTCAGCGTTAGAATGGGTTATCAATCAGTATTGTGTGAAGACTGACAAACGTAGCGGTATTGTGAACGATCCGAATCGTGCGGCTGATCCGCAGTATATTGTGCGTTTGATTGGACAGGTGATTAGTGTGAGTTTGGAGACGGTGGATATTGTTGCGGGGTTGCCTGGGTTAGGGTAGTCCGTATATCAGTGTGCCGTAACGCATATTCTCTTGATTCTTGTAGAAAAAATGTTATAATTTATCATTGGTTGATTCACATTATACCATTTCTATTAATTATTATCTCATTACCTACCGTTAGGAATGAAACAGGAAAGACACAAACTGAAAGTTTGTGCTACAAAAAAGAGAGTTATCAATTAGAAATGGTATTCTATAGATTAGAAGATAATGATATACGGAGAAGTGTGGAAATTAATGACGGCAGCAATTATCATCATAGGTACAGTCGCTGCAGTAGTAGGTATTAGTGTTGCGACTTGGTCCATTATAGATACCAGAAAACGATATTTTGAGGAATACCAGAAAGGAAAACACCGTTCAGAAGATTAAGAGGGTATTTTCTGTCAATCCAATAAATCGTGCCGACTGTCATAACTGCAATCGACAATGATTTAGTGCTATGTAGTCTTACGATAAGGATAGATTTATGGAAATCATAGAATGGCTTAATGCAAATAGTGGTGTAGTTATAGGTATAGCGACTATTGTACTTGTCGGTATCACAGGCTATTACGCCTATTTAACGCGACGAATGCTAGAAGCAAACAACACACCTGAGATTGCGATCTCATTACGTCCTCACGAGGCATATATTCATTGTGTTATGCTTTGCATAGAAAATATAGGCACGGGTGCTGCCCGTAATATCAAATTCCAAACAGACCTTTCATTTAAACCCGATGGAGACAGAGCACTTGGGGAAGCTGGCTTTCTAAAAAAAGGAATAGGTTATCTTGGACCTGGACAAAAAATTGAGCATTTTCTGGTCAGTGTCATAGGCAAATTGGATGAGTTGAAAAATACTCCGCTTGAGTTCAAAGTTACATATACGGATGTGGTGAAACAGAAGCATAAATACGAACATACTTTTCACCTTGATTTTGGTGAGGATGAAGGTTTAGCGACAATTGGAAAATCACCGCTTTATGAGATTGCCGAAGCTGTCAAGGACATTAAAAAGGACCTACACAATGTAACCACTGGTATCCGTAAACCAGTAATTCTTACAGAATCAGTATCTGAGAATAGCATACGGATTCATACTGACTTTTTGGAGAGTCGGATAAGCAATTTTCCTCCAAATATTCAACAGAGGATTTTACAGAAATTAGAGTTTTTTATAGATGAACAAAATCGTGAAATACGTGAAAAAGCACAGAATAATGAGGAAACAACTTCGGATGAGAATTCGTCATGAAGAGGAGGAGAAACAGATGACACTTGAAGTTTATATCCATTCTAAAAATGGTCGGGTTATAGAGATTCGTGACGGTATGATGGATCCATTAGTAAATAACAATAAGAATCTGACACTTAAAGAGTTTGATGAAATTGTAGCTCGCTTAGCAGAACTATCTATGAAAATTCACGGTCCTGATGCCAAGCCATTGTCTGATTACGCGATGAGTCGCGAAAGCATATATGAAGATCACCCATAAATCATGATTTATCTGGTTGATACCAATATTTTGTTGGGATTTCATATCCTGCCGATCCACGTTATCAAATCGTTCAACCAATTACCCGTGAATTGTTGGCTGATGGTGATCAATTAATGACAACATCGCAAAATATCGCTGAATTTTGGAACGTATCAACCCGCCCTGCAGATCGAAATGGTTTTGGACAAAGACCAATTGAAACAGTCCCACTCTTGCAAGAGTTAGAATTGCTTTTCCCTTTGCTACCAGATTCTCCGGATGTGTATCCTGAATGGAGACGGCTTGTCGTGAAGTATGATGTATCAGGTGCTAAGGTGCATGATGCGCGATTAGTCGCAACGATGGTTTTTCACGGTGTAAGACGTATCTTGACCTTCAACACAGCAGACTTTACCCGTTATGCTGCCGAAGAAATTGTTCCTGTTAATCCTGCGGATGCATAGCATCTACGTTTTCCCGCATAATTCATTAATCATCCTACGAGACAGGTGGAACATCACATTCAACCTTTTGCTAATTTTGCCAGTGTATTCAGGTTATACAACGATAACCCACCAAAACCACAACTAGAACGATATTAACTCCTACTGGCAAGTTTATTGGCAAAAATACTTATCAAACCACCCAACATAACATATCCAAAAATTACTTCCAGTGTAACGAGAATACGTGCGGAGGTATTTGCTGCGACCACGTCTCCGAACCCCAATGTCGTAAAAGTTACGATGCTAAAATAAAAGGACTTCCAAAATGATAAGTCTCCGTTTGAATCCGTAACGGTTACTTGGTGAAATTGCGGCATTGTTTCTTGAAGCCATTCTGGAAACCACGCCGGTGCAGGCATATACACAAATGAGAAAGAAAGAGCAATCAGTAGCGACCAGAGTGCCCAAACACCCAGACTACGTCCATAATCTGAACTCCATCTCCAAATCAACGCCCAAAAAGGATGCTCTTCTTTAAATGCACGGATGAATTGTTGATCCGCTACGTACCGTTTGAAAAATGGGTTCAAAACCCCGTTAATGTCTTCACTATCCAAATAGAATTCTGTTGGTTGTTCTGGCTGATCAGTAATTTTGTTGCGTAGCCACTGCCAAATCGTGTTTGCATTAAAACTTACGTTTCGATAGGATGCGTTAACAGAAAAACGTGCAGCAGTGAAATCAGTTTCTCCACAAAATGTAGACTCATTGAAAACTGCATTATCTGAGAATCGTGCTTGTACGAAGTCTAATTTTTTGTGAAAAATTGCTCGATTGAAATGTGAGGCGTCCTGGAAGATTGCATTTCTGAAAATAGCGTTTGCGGAAAAATGAACGTCATTAAAATCTGTCACCTGCTGAAAACGTGTATCGGAAAAGCGTGCCATTCCGTTAAAGACTGTTCCGCGAAAAAATAGAGGAGCTTTAAACACCGATTCTCCGAAGTCACATGTATTTTGAAACACAGTTCCACCGAAGTGAACAGCATTTTGGAAAACCGAATTTCCAAAAAAGACATCTTTTTGAAAAATGGTTTTCTCGAATTTGAGCACGTCTTTGAACTCACAATGGATGCAGACGATTTCCTTATCAACTATGAGTTGTTCTTCAACTGCTTCTGGATTTTTAGCTGAATAGATGAAATTGCCTTCAATTATACAATTTGTTAAGAATACGCTTTCATAATCCGCTTGCAAAATTGAGAGGAATGCATCTGCATCAAGTGTCTGATCGGTTCCATGGTAAACTTGCATTTATACACCCTTCCTCTTGAAAACCGTAGATACAAGAGTTGTATATATAGACAGAGATGAATATGCAGTAGTTTATCTATTGTAGAATGCCACTTCCAGACCGAGTCCATCAGAAAATGTGTAGATTATGCCAAGATTTCGTTGACGATCCTTGCTTTTTCCTCTACGCCAGTTAGGCGATGATCAAGCCCTTGGAACTTAAAGGTCAATCTTTCATGGTCAATACCGAGTTGATTTAGAATAGTCGCGTTTAGGTCTCGGACAGAAACGGGATCTTTGACAATGTTGTAACTGAAATCGTCCGTTTCACCATGCACGATCCCACCTTTAATTCCAGCACCTGCCATCCACATTGTAAAGCATTTTGGATGATGATCTCGTCCGTAGTTATCTTTTCTGAGAGCGCCTTGACAGTATACAGTTCGTCCGAACTCGCCACCCCATACAACAAGAGTATCCTCAAGCATGCCGCGTTGTTTTAGGTCTTGGACAAGAGCAGTAGCGGGTTGGTCTATATCACGACACTGGTTACGAATGTCATTGGGTAGATTCCCGTGTTGATCCCAACCACGATGGAATATCTGTACAAGTCGTACGTCGCGTTCCATCATTCGGCGTGCGAGGATACAGCAATTTGCGAATGTACCGGGTGTATTAACATCCGGTCCGTACAATTCTTTAATATTGTCCGGTTCTTGATTTAGATCTGCAAGTTCAGGAACAGAGGTCTGCATTCGATATGCCATCTCATATTGCGAGATGCGTGCGTGTGTTTCTGGATCACCTACTTCGTCATAGAGTTCTTGGTTGAGTTTAACAAGAGAATCCAACATACGTTTGCGTGCTTTATCACTCATTCCGTTTGGATTTGAAAGGAATAGAACCGGATCACCCTGGCTACGGAGTAGAACCCCTTGGTGTTCAGATGGAAGAAATCCGGAACCCCATAGACGGTTATAGAGTGCTTGTGCAGACTTTCTACCAGTCCAGGTTGCATTCATGACGATGAATGAAGGAAGGTTTCGGTTTTCAGTTCCTAAACCATAGCTAAGCCATGCACCGAGACTCGGTTTACCGGGAGTTTCATCTCCAGTACAGACGAAAGTTATAGCAGGATCGTGGTTAATTGCCTCCGTATGTACGGATCTGATGATTGCAATATCCTTTACCATAGAAGCGGTATGCGGGAGTAATTCACTAATCCATGCGCCATCCCCACCGTTGTCATGCTTTTTAAATTCAAAGATA
Organism: uncultured bacterium; assembly: GCA_964652195.1. Taxonomy (GTDB): domain Bacteria; phylum Poribacteria; class WGA-4E; order WGA-4E; family WGA-3G; genus MSPOR6. The sequence goes on from CAZZBB010000075.1 coordinate 7,871, forward strand.
GAAGGTGCAATTGGAAATCGGGACTGTCCGGAGGTCATAGTTGTCAGACGTTGTCCCATCCTGACAGTTTCGGGTAGTTCTTTGTCGAACCATTCCCCCATTGTAGGTTTGTAGTCGTACATGTCCATTTGGGATGGTGCCCCGGACATGAATAGGTAGATTGCACGTTTTGCCTTTGGGGCAAAATGTGGTAGATTTGGTAACCCGCCTGTTTGTGTTCCGTTTTGCTGCTCAAGTGCATTTACAATCGTTTTTGGCAGCAATGAAGCAAGGGCTGCACCACCGAGTCCCATGGCACATTTACCGAAGAATTGTCGACGTGTTTCAAGTTGTAGGTATTCCTTAAGTGGATCCATCGTTATCTCCTTAACATTTCTGCTTCTGAATAAATACAAATGAGTCTTTTATCGTAATAGATATTATATATGAATTATAGATCTATGCCAAGATTTCGTTTACGACATGCGCTTTCTCTTCAACACCAGTTAAGCGATGATCAAGACCTTGGAACTTAAAGGTCAATCTTTCGTGATCAATACCGAGTTGGTTGAGTATTGTAGCGTTTAGGTCTCGAACAGAAACAGGATCTTTGACGATGTTATAACTGAAATCGTCAGTTTCACCGTGAACAACTCCGCCTTTTATACCACCACCCGCCATCCAGAGTGTGAAACACTTGGGATGATGATCTCGTCCGTAGTTATCCTTTTTGAGTGCACCTTGACAATATACAGTCCGTCCGAATTCTCCTCCCCAGACAACGAGAGTTTCATCCAACATGCCCCGCTGTTTTAAATCTTGAACAAGAGCGGTAGCAGGTTGATCAATATCGCGGGCCTGATTTCGAATATTCTTAGGAAGGTCTCCGTGTTGATCCCAACCACGATGGAATATCTGTACAAGTCGTACGTCGCGTTCCATCATCCTGCGTGCAAGAATACAACAATTTGCGAATGTTCCAGGTGTATCGACCTCAGGACCATACATCTCTTTTACTTTATCTGTCTCCTGTTTTAGATCTGTGAGTTCTGGAACGGAGGATTGCATACGGAATGCCATCTCGTATTGTGAGATGCGTGCATGTGTTTCTGGATCACCGACTTCGTCATAGAGTTCTTGATTGAGTTTTACCAGTGAATCCAGCATACGTTTACGCGCATTTTCACTCATGCCGTTCGGGTTTGAGAGGAAAAGGACAGGATCTCCTTGGCTACGAAGGAGGACACCTTGGTGTTCAGAGGGGAGAAAACCTGATCCCCATAAGCGGTTATAGAGTGCTTGTGCTCCTTTCGGACCACTCCAAGTAGCATTCATCACGATGAAAGATGGAAGATTCTCATTTTCTGTACCGAGACCGTAACTTAGCCATGCGCCGAGACTCGGTTTACCTGGTGTTTCGTCACCTGTACAAACAAACGTTATTGCTGGGTCGTGATTTATTGCTTCGGTATGTACTGATTTGATGATGGCAATATCTTTTACCATTGATGCAGTATGGGGTAGTAATTCACTTAACCATACACCTTCACTTCCGTTGTCATGCTGTTTGAATTCGAAAATAGATGGAGCGATTGGGAAACGTGCTTGTCCAGATGTCATTGTCGTTAGACGTTGCCCCATCCGAACTGTTTCAGGTAGGTCTTTATCGAACCATTCCCCCATTGTGGGTTTATAGTCAAACAAATCCATTTGTGATGGAGCACCGGACATAAACAGATAGATAGCGCGTTTTGCTTTTGGAGCGAAGTGAGGTAGTTCAGGTAACCCTCCCACTCGGGTTCCTGCTTGCTGTTCAAGTGCATTGACAATACTCTTTGGTAATAGTGATGCCAGTGCTGCACCACCAAGACCTGTAGCACATTTGCCAAAGAACTGGCGTCGTGTTTCAAGTTTCAGATATTCTCGAATCGGGTCCATAATATAACTCCTTTTCCAACCTGCAATAAGTATGATATATCACTGTCTTTATTTATTTGCAGGTGGAGGCTTAATATTCAATTCCACTGGTGCTGGGATATCCACTTTTACCACTGAATTCTCTTTCAGCAGTTTACGTAGTGGTTCCATATCTATAATAGGATTCATTTCTACCTTTAAAATGGTTAGATTTGTAAGTTTCTCAATACCATCAATGTTTCGTATTTGATTACGTTCAATATGTAATAGTGTTAATAAAGATAAACCTGTAATTGGTGAAATTTCCTCAAGCTGGTTTCTCCATAACCATAAGTTCTTTAACTGTGTCATACCTGAAATTGAGGTTATTTCAGTAATCTGATTACCACCAAGGTTTAATTCTACTAAGTTTGTTAATCCACTAAGGGATTTTATGTCAGAAATCTGATTTCTGTGGAGTCGTAATTCTGTCAAACGTGTTAACTCAGCAAGTGGATTTATATCACTGATTAAGTTCCTCGATAGGTTTAACTCATCTAATAGTGTTAACCCATTAAGAGCTGTTATATCGGTAATCTGATTATCCCATAACCACAGTTTCCTCAATTGGGGCATTTTTGACAACGGTGTGATGTCTTCAATCTGATTCTCCATAAGACGTAGTTCTTGTAACTGTGTCAAATCAGTGAGTGGTGTGATATCACTCACTTGATTGCCTCTAAGGGATAGTTTCGTTAACTTCGTTAATTTGGCAAGGGCTGATATATCGCGGATCTGATTACCGCGGAGCTCTAATTCCTTTAGATTTTCTGCTTTTTCCAGTCCCGTCAGGTCTTCTATGTATCTGTTTACTGCAGTTAGTGTCTTTAATTGTATCAAACTCTCTAATGGAATAGGATCATTACGACCTAAACGGATTTTATCTCGTATTGCATCGGCTAAATTGACATCTGGAAAAGTTGGATCTGATTTTGATGATGGCAGTCGAGATTTGATGTCCAATTCCAAATTTGGTAGTTGCTCCAACAGGTTATGAAGTATTTCTGTGTTCTTTATAGGATTACCACTTACTCTTAATGTTTCTAATTTATTTAGGTTAGTTACTGGACTAATATCTTGGATCTGATTACCTTGTATAGACAAATCTGTCAATTGAGTTAGGCTACTTAAAGGGCTAATGTCATTGATTTTATTGTCCCATATCCATAATTCCTTCAAATTCATCAAATTGGCAAGTGGTTGAATGTCACGGATTTGATTATTAGATATATGCAATTCTTGCAGTTCATTCATCCCAGCAAGTGAAGTTATATCTTGTATTTTATTCTCACCAAGCCATAACTGCTTAACTTGAGTCATCCCATTGAGAATATCTATGGAGTCAATGTTGTTTCTATCAAGTAATAAATTCCGTAAATTTTTCAACTTAGCAAGTGGTGTGATGTCATTAATCTCATTCATACTGAGGGATAATTTTATCAACTGGGTTAATCCTGAGATTGGTGTTATGTCACGAATCTCATTACCGCTAAGAAATAGTGAATCTAATTGTGTCATATTTGAGAGTGAACTCAAATCACTTATAGAATTCTCTTGAAGCCATAAGGTTGATAATTTCTTCAATACCGATAAAGGTGTTATGTCGCTTATCTGATTTCCATATAGGTTTAAATTCTCTAATTGTGATAAGTTAGCTAAGGGTGTTATGTCCTTAATCTCATTATCCCAAAGTCGTAACCATGTTAACTTTGTCAAACCAAAAATCGGTGTAAGATCACTCACCTTATTATCCTTCAGAGTTAAAATTGTAAGTTCTGTCAATCTTGCAAGGGGAGTGATGTCACTGATTTGATTTTCATCAAGCCATAAGGCTTTTATATTCGTTAGTTCAGCAATAGGAGTAATATCGTTTATCTGATTTTCTACAAGGGTTAACCTCTCAAGATTGGTAAAACCTGCAATCGGGTTTATATCACTGATTGAGTTTCTCATAAGGTTTAATTCAGTTAGATTATTCAATCCAGAAAGGGGTGTGATGTCAGTAATTTGAGCTTCCCAAAGAGATAATTTTCTTAAATCTGTCATATCTGAAAAAAGTGTTATATCACTGATTGGGTTTCCGCCTAAGTTTAATTCTCTTAAATGCTTCATTGCAGCAAGCGGTTTTAGGTCATTAATTGGATTATTTCCAAGATATAAATTCGTCAGTGCTGTCAATCCTGTAATTGGTTTAATATCACGGATTAGATTCCTACTACACCATAATTCACTGAGTTTATTAAGTCTTGATAGTGGGGAGAGATCAGTAATCTGATTGTCGTATATGGATAGATTAGTTAGGTTTGTCAATCCTGTGAGTGGGGTGATGTCATTTATTTGATTAAAGGTGAGGTGTAGTTCTGTTAGTTGTTTGAGACCAGCAATTTGTGTGATGACACTGATTTGGTTTTTGTTTAGGTGTAAAGTCTTTAAACCTGTCGCCTTCTCTAATCCTGTTAGGTCTTTTATACCTTTTTCTTTTGCCTCCAGATGCTCTAATTCTACTAATGCTTTTTCTGTAATAGAATCAGTCGGACTTAATTCGAGTGCTTCACGTACTGCAGTAGCTAAGTTTGCATCAGGTATTGTTACAGCATGAGTAGATGTATGAATGAAGGAAGCAATTAGAATTGTAATAATAAGGTGATACCATTTCATAATGATACTCCCTAATTTAATCTATATCAAGTTCCAAATTTGGAAGTTGTTTCGTAAGTCTTTTGATCAATGTCACGTCTTGAATAGGATTATCTTTTATTGCTAAACGTTGAAGATTTTTGAAATTTTCTACAGGACTCAAGCTGCTAATCTGGTTCTGATCTAATGCTAAATGTGTTAACTCTGATAATTGTTCTAAAGGATTAATATTGTTGAGTTGGTTCCCGCTAAGCCATAGGTGTGTAAGTTTATTTAAAGGAGATAGTGAAGTAATATCAGATAGTTGGTTTCGTCTTATGTTTAATAACTGCATCTGGGTTAAGTTAGCAAGAGGACTTATATCTTCTATCTGATTGTCCCACAGTCCTAATTCTGTCAACTGTTTGAGTTTTCTAAGAGGGTTGATATCGCTGATTTGGTTTTCGCCAAGACCTAATTTCTTGAGATTCGTTAAATTTTCGAGTGGGATGATGCTTTCAACCTTATTATCCCATAGTTCTAAATATGTCAGTTGGGTTAGTTTTGAAACAGGAGTAATGTCTTTGATTTGGTTTTTTTGAACTATTAATACTCTTAGATTTGTAGCGTTTTCTAATCCAGTTAAATCTATGATACCCCTCTCTTCAGCCTTAAGTTTTTCTAATTTTTCAAGATTCTTTTGGTATATTGGTTCGTCTTGATTTAAACCTAAAGTATTTCGTATAGCAGATGCTAAATTTGAATCTGGTATTGATACGTTAGAACTATTCATTGGGTCATCCTGTTCAAGTGAAATGAGTTTTTTACAATAACCTGTGTTAGTAGAAAATATTGACTATCTATAGAATGCTCTCAATATCCAGATCCAAATCTGGTATCTGTTTCAACATTTTTTTAAGTGGTTGTATGTCCTGTATTGGATTATCTTTAACCCATAGATCTGTTAGTAGTCTCAATCGAGTCAGTGGAGTAACATCATTGATTTGATTTCCACTAAGGTAAAGTTCTTTCATCTGTGTCAATTCAGATAAGACAGAAATATCTCTTATCTGATTCCGATCCAGTAGTAATCCTTTTAACTGTGTTATGCCTTTAAGTGGTGTGATGTCGTGTATTTGGTTGTCTTGAAGCGATAGATATGTTAATTTTGCTAATTCCTTGAGTGGTGCGATATCCCTAATCTGATTATGGTCAAGTAATAAAGATTTTAGACTTGTAAAGCTGCTAAGATTTGTTAGATCCTTAATTTGATTGTTATAAAGGTATAGACTTTCTATCTTTGGTATGGTGGCTAATGGCGCTATATCCCTGATTTGATTTTTTCCAAGATTTAACTTCTCTAACTGAGTCAATGTTTGAAGCGGTTTTAAATCACTAATCTGATTATCGTATAGGTGTAACTCTGTCAATTTTGTTAAATTAGCAATAGGTGAAATATCCCTGATATGATTGTCACCAATATTTAATTCTTTCAACTGACTTAGGCTTGATATAGGTGTGATATCCCTAATCTGATTATCAGCAAGATATAACTTCCTGAGTTTTAATAAGTTTGCGATTGGTGTAATATCACGGATTCGGTTTTCGTAAAGGATTAACTCCGTTAATCCTTTCAATCCTGAAATTGGATAGATATCTGTTATCTGATTCTTGTAGAGTTTTAAATCCTTTAACCCCGTCGCATTTTCCAATCCGGTTAAGTCCTTTATATCACTTTCTCCAACATAGAGTCGATCTAATTCCTCAAATTGTTTTAGTGGTATAGGATCGTTTGGACTTAACTCAAGTGCAACACGGATTGCAGTGGCTAAGTTTGGGTCTGGTATTGTCACCTCATGATTAAGTAAACAACTGAATAAAACCATTAGAATCGGAATTAGTGGACAAAGAAATTTGACGATTTTGACGAAGTGGGTGCGACTATGAAGAAGCACCCACAAAGTGTGATTATCCTTTATTCAGAACTTCATCCAGATTCAGGATAAGGTTAGCAATCATCGTCCATGTAGCAACTTCAACTGCATCCAATTTTTCGTCAGGTTTTGATTCACCGACAGCGATTAATTCTTTTGCTGCTTCAGGATTTGCTTTCAGTTCTTCTTCATGTACCTGCATCGTTTCCAGTATCAATGAAGCTTCTTGTGGTTTAGGTTCGCGTGCTGTAGCCACCTCAAATATGTAAGCAATCCGTTCTTCAGGCGTTTGTCCACCCTCCTTTATAATCCGTTCAGCAAATACGCGTGCTGCTTCAACGAATTGTGGATCATTCATCAGCATTAATGCCTGCATAGGAGTGTTTGTACGTTCCCTACGAATTGTACACGCCTCCCGTGAAGGAGCATCTAAGATATTCATTTGTGGTGGTGGCGCAGTTCGCTTCCAAAAAGTATATAAACTTCTGCGATATACCTTATCGGCACCAGCGTCCTTTCTAAAAGTGTCTGTATTAGAACCTGTAAATCCAACAGCCTTCCAAAGTCCACCGGGTTGTGGAGGCTTGACACTTGGACCACCGATTTTTGTATACAACAACCCGCTTAATGCCAATGCATTATCCCGAACCATTTCAGCATCGAATCGATATCTTGGTGATCGGGACAGTAGTATGTTATCAGCATCACGTTCCAATTTTTCAGATGTAACCTGTGAACTCTGTTTGTATGTTGAGGAGGTGAGTATGAGTTTCTGCATTGCTTGAATATCCCAACCAGATTCAACAAATTCTGAAGCGAGCCAATCGAGAAGATCTGGATGTGATGGTGGTGAACCTTGTGTTCCGAAATCTTCAGAGGTATTTACAATTCCTTTACCGAAGATGTTTTGCCAAAAACGGTTAATTGTAACACGAGAAGTGAGTGGATGTTTAGGAGATACTAACCATTTTGCCAGTGAGAGGCGGTTGGGTGGTGAACCTTTCACCATGGGTGGTAAGACCGCAGGTGTTGTGGGATGGACCTGTTCTCCCCGGTGTTGGTATGCCCCTCTTTCGAGTATATAAGCACCTCTTGGTTCTGAACGTTCCTGCATTACTAATGTCGTGGTAAGAGAATTGTTTAGTGTATTTCTCTTGCTTTGTGTCTCCCCTAAATCGGCGTAGAGTTGTTTCAACTCTTTATTTTTTGAGACATTCCGACGGTAATATTCCCTAATTTTGGTTTGTTGTTCACCGTTCTGTTTGCCTTTTTCTAACGCTGCGATGTCAACAATATCGGCTGTAACCATGGGGGCATCTGATTCCATTTTAAAATAGAAACCGGATGGACCGGAATAGTTTACAACCTTTAACAGTAAAACATTGTTTCCAGAGTTAAGCTGAATTTGTACTTTATCCGTATCAGGTGCAGCATCCCGTTGGATATTACTGGCAAGTACTTCAGTTTGATTAACCCAAACTTTAATTGCATCGTTGCTACTCAGGAAGAGAGTCGCTTTCTGTTTTGTTTCAGAATTAATGTTTCGGGTGAGATAGGTTGCACTATTCTCCCCGATAATGTCGTTATGAACTTCCTCATCTTTCCAATGTGTTTGCTGTTTCCATTCTATCGTTTGTGTACCGAATGTGAATTTATCTCCTGTATTGACAGGTTTGGTTTCTGGTTCATATACGTTATAGAATGCGATGTTTCCATGTTCTGCAGCAAACGGGCCAGCAGAATGCCAGTTGCCAAGTGCTACTTTAGATCCAATAGGATAAATTGTGGGAGCGTCAGATATAGCAATTCGGAATCGACCAAAATGGTGTTTCTTGCTCTCAGATTCATGAAGCAAACGGATCCTTAACAATCCACCTTCGGTACCGAAATGGTTTCCAACCAAGAAAATTGCTTGTCTGTTGTTTCCACGATTTTTATTGCTTTCTAAACCCCAACCGGTTTCAGGTTTATCATCTATTGTATTAGCAATAACAAAATTATCACCGGCTTGCTCGTAGTCTGCCCATGCTTGGACGATGTTAATAGGTGTCCAAGGATTTTTTTCCTCAACTTTCTCTTCCGCCTCTTCAGTTGTCTTGTCATCGGATTCTGTGGAAGTTTCTTCAGGCGCGGCTTCTTCTGTTAGAGTCTCTCCAGGCGCGTTTTCTTCAGCTGCAGTTTCCTCAGGCGGGGTTTCTACGTTTTCTACTCCATCCTCTGGTGGAATGTCAACATCAGTTGGTGTTTCTGGTTCTGCTTCTTCAACGGGAGTTTCTGCTTCTTCAGGAGCAGGATCTGTAGTTTCAGCGTTTTCTTCTGCTTGTGCTTTTGCTTCCGCAGCTTTTTTCGCCTCTTCAGCTATTCTTGCTTCCTCAGCAAGTTGTTCGGCTTTAATTTTGGCTGCCTCAGCATCCATTGCTGCGGCTTCCTTCGCTTCATTGAGCAATTGTTCAGAATCAGCAGGAGAAGCGATATCAACAGTAAACCCACTTAGGACAACATTACTATTCTCACTACGACCGATTCCACTTCCCGGTAGAGATTGATCAGTGAGACCTTCTAATCGAACAGCACTCCATTTTCCAGCAGGTAATTCGGCAATTATCTCATATACTTCATCATCAGGGTTTATGCCACTTGCCAAAACAGAATTATCCTCGTTAATTGTCAATGTAGCTAAACCTTTTGAACGAACAACGTTAGGTTTGACAGGAGTCCACTGTGGCATCCTGTTTTCCCATGCGGTTTGGGCTGCATCAACTTGTGGTAGTGCTCCTTTAGTTTGTGCGTCTAATTCAGCGATTCTATTATCATACCTATCGAGTTGTGCTTGTTGTTCTGGTGTGGGAAGTTTAACAACAGGTGGAGAATCCTTCCTATTACCATCCATCGCATTTTCAGTGATATTGTTGAAATATGCGTATAGTTGGTAATACTCCTTTTGTGAGATTGGATCGTATTTATGGTCATGGCATTGTGCACACCCAGCAGTTAATCCCATCCAGACGGTAGCAGTTGTATTGGCTCGGTCCACAGCATATCGGACATAATATTCATCAGCAATAGAACCGCCTTCACTGGTTGTTACGTGGCATCGATTAAAACCGGTAGCGATTCTCTGATCAAGCGTTGGTTGTGTAAGAAGATCACCTGCTAATTGTTCAATTGTAAACTGGTCAAAAGGCATTTTATCGTTAAATGCCTTGATTACCCAATCCCTATAAGGCCACATTTCACGATAGTTGTCTAAGTGCAGTCCGTGTGTATCACCATAACGTGCTACATCCAACCAGAAGCGTGCCATATGTTCGCCATATTCAGGTTTCGCCATATAGGAATCAATTAACTTCTCGTAAGCATCAGGAGAATCATCTCCAAGGAAGCGATGTATTTCTTCAAGAGTGGGTGGTAATCCAGTAAGATCGAAACTGAGACGTCGGATAAGTGTTCGTTTATCCGCTTGCTTTGCGGGTTGTAAACCCTCATTTTCCAGTAGTGATAGTACAAATGCATCAATCGGATTATTCATCCAATCTGAATTTTTCACTTTAGGAGGAGTAGGACGTACGGGTGTGGTAAATGCCCAATGATCTTCCCATTTTGCCCCTTGGTTAATCCATTGTTTGATTAGATCAATCTGTTCAGGTGTAAGAGTCTTATTGAATCCTGCGGGTGGCATTTTATAGTTTTCGTCATTAGAAGCGATGCGTAGATAAAGTTCGCTCTCATCTGGTTTTTCTGGAACGAGAACAGGATATCCGCTGGGTTCAGAGAATGCACCTTCTTTTGTGTCAAGTCTTAGATTTGCTTGTCGTGCTTTCTCGTCTGGACCGTGACATGCGTAGCAATTATCCGACAATATTGTGCGGATATGTTGATTATAATCTACAGTTTTTAATGGGGTTTCATGATGATCTGCAGATGCGTGATGAAGTCCAAAAACGATCAGAGATAGACATAACATCACACAGAATAGTGGAATGGAACTATTAGCACTTTTCACTGGATTTCACTCCCTTTTCTATCTGGCTATTCAAACTGAAATTGTTATAGTAGAATTGTGTTAAATAACGTCATAGTAAACAAAAGGTTTAAATAATGGTGTCATTCTAAATAATGAGAGTCTTATTGTCAAATACATTTTGGATAAATAGGATGGATTGCAAATCTTGATCCTACCCTTGGTACAGAAATTCGTAAGACACGTCCGGTTATTGTAATAAGTTCTGACGAGATTGGTATATTACCTAACTCTCCTATTTCTGTTCCAATTTCTCAAAAATGATTACATGTTGCCACGGTAAATCATCACGTGATTCTACCCAGACAAGTGGATGTGGGGTTGCTTCCTTAAGCACCTGCAACTCACTCATTTTATGTAGAGGTTTAATTGGCACCTTCGGATCTTCGGCACGGTATTCCACGAACACAACTCTTCCACCTGGTTTGACACCACGACAGATGTTTTGCATCATTTCATACGGATGCGAAAATTCATGGTATACATCCACCATAATAGCGACATCAACAGAATTCGGTGGTAGTTTTGGATCTTCGATTGTACCCAATATACCTTTTACGTTTGTGATGCCGACTTCTTTCATGTTTACATCAAGAATATCAAGCATCTCCTGTTGTATTTCCACACCGTATATTAGTCCTGTGTCACCGATTTCTGGCGAGATACGTCTGGCAATATAACCTGTTCCAATACCGATATCTGCTACGACATCTCCTGCTTTGAAATTGATTAGTTGAATGAGACGACTCGGCATCTCCTCAATTTCGCGTTCAGGACGTTCTAACCATTCAGCCCCGTGATGACCCATAACCTGTGAGATCTCGCGCCCCATATAGATTTTACCGATACCATCACGGGTAGGGGGTTGCAGTGTATAAAATGTACTGGTTGGACGTGAAGAATCAGTCTCTGTATGTGAATCTCCCTGTGGTGTGGTTGCAGTATGGTTTAGTAAAAACAGAATACAAACAACGAAAGGAATTACCTTTGTAAGGTTGGGTATACGAGTTGTGTTCTCAACTATCGGACTTTTTAACTTCATTTGTGTTACCACCTTCCGAGGTAGAGTTGTCGGTTTTCCATTGGAATTGGGACCCGAATTCCTTTCTGGCGTTGCGAGTCAACGATTGCAAAAACCATTTCTGTACTACGATGTGCAAGTTGTATGTTGCCTTGTGTCTCAGTATCGGTTTCTATTGCTTCAACAATATCTTCAATACAACCGACAGTACCGCTTTTTCGCTCAAATTGTGGGAATTGTGCGTCTAATATCTCATTAAATTGTCCTTGCCGTTTTCTTAGTTCAAAACCGAGACCATTGTTTAGAGAACGCACTGTGCCATCACTACAATTCACTTCGAATTCGTATGCAGTCCCCGGTATACTGATGGCATTAACACCGTTTTGAAACCGAATGAATCCCATAACAATATTTGGATCTGAATCTGTATGGTTGTTCTCAAATTCTGCATCATCAATAGCCACATTACCTTGAACATATTCGATTGGAGAATCGCTTGCTAAAAAGAGAATTAGGTCGGCAGCATGTGTATAACCCCACAATGCCCCTCCACCTGTATATGAGATGATTGAACGTCGTTCACCGATTTCTCCGCTCTCAAGGATTTCACGCATTTTTATATAGCCGGGAGTAAAACGGCGTTGTGTGCCGAGGTTGAACTTGATATCGTATTTCTGACAAACTTCCAACATTGCATCCGCTTCTTCCATAGATGCACAGAGCGGTTTATCGCAATAGATGCCTTTTACCCCATTTTCAGCGGCAAATTGTGTGATCTCTGCGTGGTTGCCGGGACGCGTTGCAATACTGATTATATCAGGTTTTTCTTGAACTATCATCTCTTGATAGTCAAGGTAGTATTTTGGAATATCCCATTTTTCGCAGACATACTTCGCTTTCTCTTCAACTACATCCGCACCGGCGACGATGGTTGTTCGTTCATAGGCTGTATAACCCGCGGCATGTGAATATGGTAGTGCCCCGTGGGGTGAACCCTTAACCTCTTCATCAATTGTTCCACCCATACGACCACAACCAACAATACATGCTGTATATTCTGTATTATTCATCGGATTTCCTCCGTTGATATTAACTTTGAAGGATCTTATCTGCTAAGCAGATAATTGGACAACATCCTGTTTAACAATTTCCTTAGTATGTCCATAAGAAGCGGTTTGTGTTAACTCTTGCACTTCTGGGGACAACCGTTCAAAGATTGGTTCTGGAATTCCGGATCTGCCTTCATATTGTGGACGATAACGCAGTATAAGAAAACGTCTATCTCTGTCCTTAGGCTTCCATTGTAAAACACCATGTGTTAGCAGCTCCGAAATAACAAGAAAATCACCGGCTTTTGGTGTGAGATTCGTGAAAACATCATCTGGTTCAGGATCAATACCGTCCGGTCCAGGTGTAAGTAGGTCTTCAGGTCGTTCAAATTGACTCTTGTGTGAACCGGGTATAACAATAAGTCCTCCATCACCAGGGTTAACGTCTGTAAGATAAAAGAAAGCCACAAAATCGTTGCAGTAGATTTGTTGATTCTTAACTTCGTAACGGGTTAGCCAATGTCTTCCCTCACGTGCACAATGTAGTCCTGCTGGATTCGTCCCCATTGGTTGTCTATCTGGGTTGTGTTGTTCGAGTGTAAGTGTACCTGAAACAAACCTTGGCATCTCAAAAGTGAATTCTTTGACAAGGGGCCAGATAGCAGGATGAACAGTCATTGCTTCAAGAGAACGGTCAAATGCGTATCCATGTTCATATCTACCACCTTTACCGGGTTCTAATTCTTTTGGACGTGTAGAGAACCCTTCAGGACGGTCATCAAGTGGCATGTGTATATAGTTATCAACTGCCTCTTGTGCTATCTTCAATGCATCTCCTGTAACCGCATTTTTAATATGTAGGTATCCTGTAACATCAAACAAATAACGTTGTTCTGGTGTCATACTCCGATCCTTCTATGTTATTTGGACCTGTTCCTGTTTAACAATATCCTTTGTATGGGTAAAATGTGCATGGCTTGCGAGTTCAACAGTTTCAGGTGAAAGACGTTCCATCACTTCAGGTGGGAATGGATCTCTATTTCCTCTGTTATCTTGGAAAAACTGGGTTTTGTAACGTAGGATAAGAAAGCGCCTATACCGTTCCTGCGGTTTCCATATAAGTACACCATGTGTAAGTAATTCTGACATAACAATAGCGTCACCAGCACGAGCTGTTACATTAACAAGTGCAGGGTGGAGTTGTTCTGGTGGGTTTTCTGGATCAGGGAAGAAAATTTCGTCTGGTCTATCAAAGTTTGCTTTGTGTGAACCGGGTAATACCACCAATCCACCATCTCCTGGAAAAACATCAGTAAAATAGAAAAAGATAGCAAAGTCGTTGTTATGTATATTTCCATTCTTCACGGTGTAACGTCGAGTTTGCCAACCACAATCTTCGCGGGCACAATGTAGTTTACCGATTTCTTGGTCGTGTTCAGGAGATTTGGCAACCAAACTACCTCGATTAAAACGGGGTCTATTACTGGTGAGTTCCTTAACAATTCCCCATGTTTTTGGATGAAGTGTTAGAGCTTCAAGGGATTTATCAAACGAAAATCCGTTGGAAAAACCGCCACCACCATAGCTAATACCGGATGGAAGTTCGTTTGTAGGTGTTTGGACACACCGTTCAACAGCATCCTGAGTTTTTAGCAATTCTTCTTCGTTTAGGGCGTTCTTAAGTTGAAGATAGCCCGTTAAATCGAATAAGTATCGTTGTTTCGGAGTCATAAAATCCTCCACTTAGGCTAATGTCGTGAATTGTATCATATATTATATATTTTATGAACGAAATTCATTTTATCAGATATGAGAGAGGTAAGAAATGTGTAGATCAAACTGTTATATCTTTCACACAACGAAACCCGAGACGATCTTCTGTATTCACAGGAGGATAGTTATCGCGAGAAGTTACCTGCAAGAATCTTGCATCATCGTCCCATGTTCCACCCCGCATCGCGCGTTCAGTTTCAATAGCCTTATAGTTTTCTACGACATCGGCTATTCTTTCTGCCCCTCCAATCGGATTACATCTTGGAGAACTGGTGTCATTCTGATAGTGAAATTTATCCAGACACCACTCAGCAACATTACCTGTCATATCATACAATCCGAATCCGTTTGGTGTATAACTTCCTACAGGTGCAGTCCACTTGTATCCATCATCTACATCCTTATTTGACCGTTCAAGGTCCGTATTTTTATCGGCAAAATTACACTGGGTTCCATCTGGTAGAGTATTACCCCAAGGAAACTTTTGATAGTCCATACCTCCTCGTGCAGCCTTTTCCCATTCCGCTTCTGTTGGCAGGCGTTTTCCTATCCATTTCGCATACGACATGGCAGCATACCAACTTACAAACACAACCGGATGTTTCTCGTACCCCTGTGAAATTTTATTATTACGTCAATGCGTTAGGTATCCTTCACTGTATCCTTGATAGACGTTTTCTTTTTTCCATTCTGGATTCTCATCTACGAACATTTTGTATTCTGCATTTGTCACTTCATATTGATCTATATAAAATGCATCAACGTATACAGTGTAAAACCCCTTTTTCTCGTTTTTGCCATAGTATTCTATGTTTCCCATCTGGAAGTCTCCCGCAGGAATTAATACCATTCTTTCTAAACCGAGTCTATTGTTATTCGGTATGTGAACATTATCTGATTGTCTCATTTCTTCTCATGTGTCCAATTAATTACATATTATAACAACTTGTGCCAGTTAGTTCCTTTTTATTATGTTACCCTTTAGTAAACCATTCAAAAAGGAACTATAAGGATGGATATAAAGGATACATTAGGAAGTATGTTATGTAACTCAGAAATTTCGTTCTAATCTCTAATACTCATAATCAAAACTGACAATCTTCTTTTCCATTCCATTTATTGCTTTTTCAACAAGAGCGGAAATATCCAACCCCATTTCTGCATAATCTAAATCCTCAACTGAAGCACGTGTAGCCGGATGTTTTGGAACAAACAACGAACAGCAATCCTGATGTGGAAGTGTAGAAACTTCAAATGTGCCTATCTGTTTTGCTTTTTTTATAATATCTGCTTTATCATCCCCAATTAAGGGTCGTAGAATTGGAATATCTGCAATTGATTCGATTGATCTAAGGTTTGTAAGAGTTTGGGATGCAACTTGCGCTAAACTTTCTCCTGTTACAAGTGCTTCAGCATCAGCAAGAATTGCTACACGTTCTGCGATCCGAGTCATCAACCTTCTATAGAGTAATACCCTATAAGAGGAAGGAGTTTCTGAAACAATAATTTGTTGGAGATCTGCAAATGGAATTAGGTAGACAGTACTTCGATAGTTGGATTCTGATAGGATACGTACTAATTCCATAACTTTTTCCAATGAAGCTTTATCTGTATACGGATAACTAAAAAAATGGATAAACACAGCTTTTGCTCCACGTTTGATCATTCGCCATGCTGCAACTGGTGAATCAATACCTCCAGACAGCATTACAAGGACTTTACCGCTAACCCCAACCGGTAAACCTCCCATTCCTGTTTGTTTAACCGAATAAATATATACATCATTTTGAGAAATATCTATGCGTACTGTCAAATCAGGGTTGTGCATATCTGCTCTGCATCCTGTATTTTGTATCAGGTGTCCACCTATTTCTTTACTGATCTCAGGGGATGTTAAATGAAAATTCTTATCCGACCTCTTTGTCTCAACTTTGAGAGTCTCAAAATTTTTACCTTCGATTGATTTAAGGGAAATTTCTTTAATTGTAGACATGTCTTTGTCCGAAAGATTTACAAGTTCAAAATGAGCAATTCCCATGACTCGTCGTAGACGTTTTTCTATTGCTGAGATATCTGTAGTATTATCCAGCAGGACTAATATCCTATCGTGAAGTCTTTTCACTTCTGTGTATCCAGTGCCTTGTAGGGACAACTTTATATTTTGAACGAGTCTCTTTTCAAAGAATGCTCTATTCTTTCCTTTGAGACCTACTTCGGCATAATGTATACTAAAAAATCTATCGGTATTATCCATCAATCTGTTTCCCAGAATGTATTAAGAAGAAGCAACTAAAATTACAGGTATAAATATACTTGACATCACCTACTATGAAATTCAGGTTTTAATATGAGAATTCTATTATTTGCAATACCTGAGTATTTGTAACTCTTTATTAAAAGTCTTTCTATGAAGAATCACCTATCAAAACCAAGACACTGTAGTAGAAGATCTCAAATCAATCAGATTTCTGATTTAGAACTTGTAAGGTTGTTTTAAAATGTAGTTTTGCTACATGCCTTAAGTTCTCTTTACCATGTGTCCGAACGAATTCTTTTCCTGCCTTAATTACATTATTAGCACCTGGTGGTAAATCCAATTTGTAATGATTTGATATGGTAGTCAGTTCATTTCTGAAAGTATCCCGTGCTATAATGGAGGCAGCAGCAACTGCTATGTCTCTTTCTCCACCTGGCACCAATTTTAATTGAAAATTATTCCCTTGCAGACTTGGAGTGATTATATCGTGGTATGAGAATTTATCTATGATCGCGTTTTTTATTCCAGTCTTTGTTGAAAGTCTTGTAATTGTTTCAATATGCATATCTGCAAGCATGTGATTCAGATTCTTATTCTGTTTTTTCAATTTATCGTACACAGAATTGTATTCGGTTGGCATATTTCTTATAACAACAATATTATCTTTATAATTCTCGCTTAACCATTCAGCAAATTTCTGAATCCGTTTCATGGTGATTTTCTTACCGTCGACAATTCCTTGTTCTTTAAATTCTTCTGTACAATCAGAATTTACATAAACTCCTGCGACCACCAAAGGACCGAAGTAATCCCCTTTTCCAGATTCATCCGTACCAATCCATTCTTTCCAGTTATGTATTGTATCCATATTTAAGTATTTTCTAAGTTGATAAGAATAGTTGTGCAAATTGGGTTACTTGAACTCCAATAGATCTCAACCGTGTAGTCAATTCCGGATCGAGAGTGTTTCCGTCAGCATCAAATGCCTCAGATGCTATTGAGATGGATACTTCTTTGGGTATAACAAATGCTCGGAGTGTAGCCCCAACTGTTCTCAACATAGAGAGTGCATTCCCTGCTCCCATTCTTCCACCAGAAACACCAATTAAACCTACTACTTTGTTCTCAAATTCCTCGTACCACATAAAATCCAAAGCGTTTTTTAAAACTCCACTAAAGCTGCCATGATATTCTGGGGTACCAAGGAGTATTCCGTGTGCACTTTTCACTTTTTCTTTTAATCTAACTACATCTTGAGGATACTCTGATTCATCATTAACAGCACCATGAAAGATTAATTTATAGTCATTAAGATCTAATAGTTCTACCTTAGCACCTTCATTTTTTGCTCCAGATAGAGCTATTCTTAACGCTGCATGTGTGGTGCTACCTTTACGTAAACTCCCACAGAGACCGACGACATTTATTTGTTCACCACTCATTATTAAGTATCCTTTAGCCCACCATAATATTATCTTTCAAAAAGACTGAAAATAATCATACAATCTTATGGATTCTTCCCTTGACATAGTAGGATCTGTTCTTAATCAATTGCCTTAATTCTTGTTGGATTTTTCCTGGATATCGGATCGAAGCCTTTCATAAGCCTTTACCCCTGGCGTCAATGTGAGTGCATGTTCGATGGCTTCTAATGCTTCAGTATATTGTTTGTTGCGGTAATAAGAGTAAGCAAGCGTGTCATAATGTTTGGAGATCGGTGAAATCTCAATTGCGTTCTTCGCCAGATGAATCGCTTCAACTGTTTTCTCTCCAAGTCCTGCATAAACACGAGCCAGATTATTATAGGC
Source organism: uncultured bacterium (assembly GCA_964652195.1). Taxonomy (GTDB): domain Bacteria; phylum Poribacteria; class WGA-4E; order WGA-4E; family WGA-3G; genus MSPOR6. The sequence goes on from CAZZBB010000075.1 coordinate 26,285, forward strand.
TTCAGCAGAGGTTTTATCGACTTTTATTGCTTGTTTGAATGAATTTATTGCTGGATCATATCGCCTCAGATTTATATATATCACGCCTAATTTCAAATATGCTTGGACATCTTCGGGTTCAATTTCAGTGATTTTATGATATACAGTCGTTGCCTCTTCTAATTCTCTTTTGTGGATTAATACTTCACCAAGACTATGATAAATAGGTAAATAAGATGGATATAAAGAGATTGCCATCTGGTAAACACGTTGTGCATCAGATTGATTATCATGTTGTTCGTGCAATTGTCCTAACTTTAAATACAAGATAGGATTATTCGGATACTTATAAATCGTCTCTCGGAATCTATGAACATTATCTGAATATTCCTTCATATATTTAAACTGATACATTGCTGCTTCAGCATCTTCAGTCTTATCTATACGTCCAAGAACCAATGAAAGACGATAATATGCGTCAGACGCGTATGGATTTTTCTCTATGGCAAGACGATATTGTTGAATTGCAGAACCAAAATCGTTCTGCAATTCTTTTACTCTACCTAAGCCATAGTAGGATTCAGTATATATTGGGTTCAATTGTATACTATACCGATATGCCTTTTCAGCTTTATCCAATTTGTGTTGTCGAAGATAGGTCTCACCCAGGTGTATATATGCCTGAACTGTATCGGGGACGCGTGCGAGTGATTCCTGGAGATGTGTTTTTGCGAGTTCTAATTTACCTTGTGCTTTGTAAACGATACCCAAATGAAGGTGGGCAGTGGAATGGATTTGTTTTGAGTCTGTGTAGGTTAAGGCATTCTGATAAGCATCAACTGCGTCGCTAAGTCTATTTTGTTCTTGTAAGACAATTCCTATATAACAATAAATACCGCTGCTGGGTTCTTTTTTTCTTACAGCATCAAAAGCAGCATAAGCCTTATCATATTGCTCCATCTTTAAATAGTGTATACCAAGATCAACAGGATCATTGGGTACTAAATCAGTTTCACCCAAAACAGAGTGTAGTACTATTTGAAGAAATATCAACAAATATAAGCACATCTGAATTGTTTTTTTCATGTGCTTAGTCCAATTGTAGATAACTAAAGATTAGAGGGGAAAATAAACATAGATTTTCCCCTCTATAGAGTAACATTAATAATAATGAGATATCAGTTGAACTACTGTTTTGCTTTGATAACGCCCCATGTAGTGGTTAATTTATCCTGTGGTTCAACGGCAATTAGTTGACCATTCATTATGGCATTCACTTCATCGGTAGAAACTGCTCTTGTGAAAAGGAAAAAGTCATCCATTAAGAATGTGGCTGATCGATATCCTGTTTTACCGATATAGAGTTTCTCTGGACCTTGGGCGTGCGGAGATGGAACATCGTGCTCCTCAATTTGTTCTCCATCTATGTAGAATCTAAATTTCCCACTCTCTTTGACACCAGCAATATGATACCATTTATTCGTTTCAAATAATTGTCCTTCGCCTCCAGGACCAACACAACCGGTACCTTGATTCCCGGGGTTATATCTATAATGGATATTTAGAGAGTTGGGACAAATCCAGACACCGGGAGAACGATCAGAACCAGGAGCTTTTTTAGCAAATATCTGACTCCATGCCCCATTGTGTGCAGAGATAAAGTTAAGCCAGAAAACAAAACTATTATCTTGGTAAACCTCTAAGTCAAAAAACGATTCTACTTCGACAACGGCATTTGCATCTTTTATTTCTAATGATGCTAATCCAACTTTTTTATCATCAGCATTAATAGTTGCAAGATTCAGAGTACCGTGATTTCCGTTTCCAGTTCCATCATAGACTGTACCATCTATATCTTTATCAAAACTGAAGTAAAGTGCGAGATTATCATCCAATGCAGCTTCTGTGGAGAGAACAATGCCAACACAAAACAGTGTAGCAACAAAAAGATAAATCAAAAAACGCATGAGTTAATTCCTCCTCATGATATACAATAACTACTATAATAACTACTATTTAGTTTAGTTTGGTGAGAAAAGCTTGTTTATACGATCCTGAGAATCAGTTGCATATTTTAGGATTCTGTATATTTTCTTCAGGATTAAAGAAAACACACTTTTCATATAATTAAAATAATTTTACAGGATAGGATTAAATCTGTCAAGTTAAAATCGTATATTAATTTGGTGCAACCATTATTAAGAATACATTTCACATATCAGATAATCACAAGTATTGTCTCTATGAAATATCAAAGGACAATACCAGATTCAAAATAGGTTTCTGTAATTCTTCCGACTACGATTAAATATGGAGAATGAAGATTAGGAATATGATCGAAGTTAATAAAAATTAGACCATACTATTAAACGTCAATCTACGCTTTTTTCTTGACAATTAAACTACTCTAATATAGTATAATGATACTTTAAAACTGTTTTTTATAGTGATAATTAATTGACCATACATAATTCAATCGCGGAGGTAAAGAAATGAAATTAGTGGTATATTTGTCTGTCCTAATCCTATTAATGGGTGGACTACACACTGCAAATGCGGCTGTTAAAGACGACGGTTTAATCCTTTACTTTGATTTTGATAATGAGAATGACGGAAAAATCGAAGATGGAACTGGTGGAGGAAACGACGCTAACATTGTTGGAAAAGCAAAAATATCAACGGCTGAAAAGAAATATGGTAAAGGTTCACTGGAAATTAGAGATGCCAATGCTGATGTTCAAGTAAATACTTTCAAAGAATTGGAAGATTATCAGGATAATAGTTATCTTTTTTGGTTAAACTTCATTTCCGCACACAACGGTGCATGGAGTCAAATAATTGCGAAGAAAGCTCCTGGTTCAGATAGATCTCCAGGCATCTGGATCTGTCCAAATTCATTAAACATCCATTGGCGTTTCAATCCTGGAAACCAAGGAACAGGTTGTGCCGGTCCAACCGGTGAAGGTAGCTTGTTTGAATTGAAGAAATGGTACCATGTCGCAGGCATAAAAAAAGATGGTTCCTTACATTTTTATATTGATGGTGAAGAACAACTCAAGATCGGTGTTCCTGCTAAACATGCACAAGGGGCTGAAAATCTCTACATTGGTAAAACATCAGGATATAGAGCTGCTACATTTTATATTGACGATCTATATGTATATGACAGAGCACTTGATGCGGATGAAATTCAAAACGTGATGGGCGGTGATCTCCTACCTGTAGAACCTACAGATAAACTTGCCACATCCTGGGGACAGATTAAGTCGAATCGAGACTAAGTTTTAATAATATTGAAGGGGCAACTTTGAAGTTGTCCCTTTTTGTTTTTATTTTGTGGTAATATATCCAATTAACAATTTCAGAATAATAACTCTAATAATTCTTATTTTACATTATTGCTATAATGTTCTTTAGAGTCTTAAGTTTAAATAAAAGGGAAATAATCTTTACTGATTGTTATCTCTTATACTAACTACCGAGGAGTTAAATGAAAAAGGGAATATGCATTGGTTCCATACCAGGGGATACAACTGAAGCGAAATTCAAAAATGCCAATGATGCAGGTTTTGATGGTGTGGAAATTGGTCCATTGGGAACTCAGGAACAACGACTGGAAATTAAGCAACTTGCTGACGATATTGATATAGAATTATGTAGCGTCATGAATGGGAAACATTGGTCCCATCCGCTATCAGATGCTGATGCTTCTGTTCGTGAAGAATCACGTAATGCTGTGGTTACATCACTTGAAACAGCGGAGACAATCGGGGCAGATACTGTATTATTGGTTGCGGCAGTAGTGAATCCAAGCACAACTTATGAGGAAGCATACCAACGTTCACAAGAAGAAATTAAAAAATTAATTCCAACAGCAAAGGAAAAAGGACTTACTATTGCAATAGAAAATGTATGGAACAAATTTCTATTGAGTCCAATGGAGTTTGCGCGGTATCTTGATGAATTTGAAAGTGAAACAGTATCAGCATATTTTGATGTTGGAAATATTGTTGCATACGGTTTTCCACAACATTGGATACGTTCTCTTAGTAGACGCATATCTAAGGTACATGTGAAAGGGTTTAATGCAAACGAGCATCGGTTTACATATTTAATTGATGAATGCACAATTGATTGGAATGAAGTAATGTCAGCATTGAATGATGTAGGCTATGATGACTATATGACAGCAGAATTACCTGTAGATGCGGATGATCCTGAAGGTACATTGCAAAAAATAAGCAGTGATATGAGTAAGATCATTGCCGGAGAGGTATAACATTTTCAATTCAGATGGAAATAATTATTCAACCTAATTCTCATCATCTATCAGTAATTGCTGCGAGTATTATTCGTGATGCAGTAATTCAAAAACCTAATCTCGTATTAGGTTTAGCTACGGGAAGTACCCCTATAGGTCTTTATAAACTACTCGTTCAAATGCATCAGGAAGATAGGCTTGATTTATCAGATGTTATTACTTTTAACTTGGATGAATATATTGGGATTCCAAAGGATCACCCTCAAAGTTATCATACCTTCATGGCGAAGCACTTTTTCGAGCATGTTAACATTCCGCTGAAAAATCAGAATATCCCACAGAATATCGTGGAAAACCATGTGTCTTTTTGCCAAGAGTATGAAGATTCAATTAGGAGGTGTGGCGGTATTGATATACAGGTTCTCGGAATTGGGAAAGATGGACATATTGGGTTTAATGAGCCGGGGTCATCATTTGCTTCTCGTACACGAATGGTAACTCTATCAAAAAGCACACTTGAAGCGAATGCAGTTCATTTTGTGAAGGATATCAATGCAGTTCCAGAAATGGCAATTACAATGGGTATTGGAACAATAACGGATGCGAAGCAATGTCTGCTATTAGCAAGTGGTTCAGCAAAGAAAGATCCTATTGCTAAGACAATTGAAGGTCCGATCAGTGCATCGGTACCGGCATCAGTATTACAAATGCATCCGCATGCTGTATTTGTAATTGATGAAGCGGCTGCATCAGGTCTAAGTGAAGTAGAATATTATAAGCGGTCTTATGAGAACAAAATAAAATATAGTTGACCTAAGTAAGAACAGCTTATAAAAACTACTTAATCATCACAGAGACCATATTCCTTCGATTTTCGTTGTATAGTCCGTCTGCTAATATCAAGTATTTTTGCAGCTTTTGCTTTATTATAATCAGTGTATTCTAATGTAGCACGTAAGACTTCTTTATTTATCTCATCCAGTGTCATCCCAACAGAAACATCTAATGCTTGTGATCCATTCTCCATTGGTTCATTTTGATGTAATGTAGGTGCATAGGAAATAGTTGAATCTATATCTCCTGTCACCTTCAAAATCCGTTCAGGTAAATCTGTCAATTGTAGTGTTTCTTGAGTAGACATAACAACAAGTCCTTCAATACAATTTTTTAATTCCCGTACATTACCAGGCCAGTGGTACTTCATTAATGCTCGAACTGCTTCTGGTGTAAGTGTCCTTAAAGTTTTACTATTTTCTCTACTAAATTCCTCAAGGAAATCTTTAACCAGTAACGGAATGTCTTCAATACGATGTTTGAGTTCTGGCAGGTTAACTGATACAACATTCAGTCGATCATACAGATCATGTAAGAATTCTCCGCTTGTACAGGCGGCTTCCAAGTCATGATTGGTAGCACATATAATACGTACATTAACCTGTATTGTTTTACTACCTCCAACCCGTTCAAATTCGCGTTCTTCTAACACACGCAATAATCGTGACTGATTAGAGAGACTCAGTTGGGATACTTCATCAAGGAAAAGGGTTCCACCATGAGCCAGTTCGAACCTTCCTTTGCGTTGATTATATGCGCCACTAAAAGCTCCTCGTTCATGTCCAAAGAGTTCTGATTCTGCTAAATTCTCATTTAATGTGGCACAATTAAAGGCAATTAATGCTCCTTGTCGTAAACTTCTATGATGTATTGCTCGCGCGACTAATTCTTTACCTGTCCCACGAGCACCGTAAATCATGACAGTAGCTTTCGTAGGTGCAATCTGTGTAATTAATTCGCGAATCTGTATCAGTTGAGGAGAATTCCCCGTCAGTCTACACAAACCTTCCTTTTCATCTATCTGCGATCTTAACTGCCGGTTTTCAAAGGTAAGCCTTTGATTTTGAAGAATTTTATTAAGAAGTACTTTCAAATGTGTTGGATTAATGGGTTTTGGAATAAAGTATGTGCCTTCATGTGAAAGCATCGCTCGTATTCCTGTATCTGTTTCTAACACGTTTGGTGCAGTAATAAAAATAATTCCCGCATCAGGATGGTGTCGAGTTGCAGCCTCCAAAAGTGAAAATCCGTCAATTCGGTCTGCCTTTAATGGCGCGATTAAGATATCCATCGTCATGTGTTCAATTTGATGGAAAGCTTGATACATATTGCCGGTGACGAGTAGGTTCAGTCCTTCACCGTCTAATGTTTGACAGATAACTTCTCGTTGACGTACATCAGCATCAACAATCAGAACGTTTTTCCGAATATTCATTTTCTATACACAGATATGTATTTTATAATATTGAAAGATTATAAGAGATTGAAGTCTGTTGAAACAGAAGACATACCAATTAGTAAATAAAAATGTATGAATACACACAATTTCAACATACGTAATGCAATAAGAATATCTTTCTAATGTGAATTATATCTAATGTATAAGTATTCGTCAACAGCAATGTAATTTTCAGAGAGAATCATTCAATTGTACAGTTAATTCCGTACGATTTAACAGATTCTAACCGCAACCATACCCAAATATTGTTTATGCGACACTCATATTCTTAGATAAACTTACTTCTGGTTGTTGACTTAGAGCATGTAGTTTTGTATACTTACTATCATATATAGTTTATTGATAGTATAATATTAATGTCTATTCAAAGTCTTACTATATTTTTCAATTTTGTATATTTTCTATTATGTATATTTAACCTACTAATATTATATTATTAGTACTTCATTTCAATCTACAATGGTATCTTGGAGGTATATTTTATGGCTGATAATAGTTCAAAGAGTTTGTTTTTAACTGGCGGTATAACAGGAGTTCTGAGTGCCCTTCTCATGATATTTACAGGATTTATGTTTATATTTCAAAATAGTGGTCGTCCAGATATAATGCATGGTGTTAGTGTGGCAATGATATTATTAATCGTACCCACTTTAGTTGCTACATCAACCTTGCTATTAAACGATGCCAGAACAGGAACGCTCATAGGAATTTCTTTTGCTGCCCTTTGGATCATATTAGAATTAATTGCCCACCTCACCCAAACATCCCCATTGAGGATTGTAATGGGACAAGCGGTATCACAACAGGAATTTGGTAGTTTATTCACAAAGATTTGGAAAGATCTAAATGAGACGTTAACCCTTACAGCAGGTTTTACCTACGCTGTTATGGCTTTATGTTTTGGATTTTCTATTGGACTATGGGGTAACACAGGATCAGCATTCTTGTTAATCATATCTGCAATTACTTTTGCTATCACGTTTATACCAGGAGTGAATTTCAATATACACATTCTGATACGTGGTCTTGCTTTTCTATTTCTTGGCGGTGTATTGATACAGGCAAGCCAGGAAACTATTATACCTGAATGGGAAGAATAATCAAAATATAGATATGGATGATAATTGTAGAGAATTCAAATTTAGATAATGGGGCAAAATTGGTTGGACAAATGGGTAGGATAATGTCCCATTACTCATTTTCTTATTCTAATGGATCGGTATCGTTTAGCAATCTTTCTAATTCAGTCAATAGATCTGTATCCTCTCTATCTGTATTGGTCATTTCATCGTTACTTTCCTCTGTTCCAATGGCTTCTAAATCTGAACGAAATTCGATTAGGTTGCTAAGGTAACGTTCACGGGTGATATTCTCCGCATCGGCATGTTCTTCTCGTAAACATTCTCCACAGAATTCACCAAGTTGTTCAATTCCTTTATCTATGTGCTGTAATGCAGTAGTAGGATCATCTTGTTGCAGACTTAATTCAGCTTTTGAGATACTATTCATCATTATCATATACCCTTTATATTGATAACTCCCCCAAGCGATTTCTGATGGTGCATATTTCTTAGCTAAATTAGTTACGGCTATATTCGTATCTGTATCACGTTCTACATCTTCCCACCGTTTAATTCCTGCAAATAATAGATAGCGTGTATATCTATGAAAGGATTCATCAAATAATGTTTGCCATTCTTCATCAGTTAATTCAAAACCATCAGTTGATCCATTATCCTCTTCATATTGGTTTAATTGGGTAACATAGTATTCATAATATGATTCCAGACCGTGTGGACGTGTACCGTCCGGGCGTCCTGAAGCATAGAATCTTGAAACGGTGAATGAATTCGGTTTGACGACAATTACTTCTCTTCCATCGTCAATTGTCATAATTCTTATGGGGTGATCTTCGTCAAGATTTAGAACTTGTAATAATCTATCAAGAGCTTGTACCCAACGAGTATTTCTTCGAGTAGATTCGTTTGACATAATTTACCTTACTTATGATAATCTTGTAATGGTGTTACTGATATTTCACCACGTTGTAGTACGTCAATTGCATTGACAGCTGCAGCTGCCCCTGGAATTGTTGAATATATTGGAATATCATGCTCTATTGCCATCTGTCTGATAAGCAGTTCATTGGTCCTATGTAAATCACCAGTAGGTGTATTAATTATTAGGTCAACAGCATGATTCTTGATGTAATCGTGAATAGTAGGCCTCCCTTTACCTATACTATACACAAGATCTACATCCATCCCATTTCTTAATAAAACTTTTGCTGTTCCATGTGTAGCTATTAGTTTAAATCCCAAATCAGTTAGTTTTTTTGCTAAAAAAATGACGGATCTTTTATCTTTATTTCTTACACTAATAAAAGCATTTCCTTTCACTGGAAGAGAGTATCCACATGCCTTCTGAGCTTTCGCGAAAGCGCGTGAAACATCATAGTCAATACCCATTACCTCACCAGTTGATTTCATTTCTGGTCCAAGTCTTGAATTCGCTCCTGGGAATCGATTAAATGGAAATACTGGTGCTTTTACACTAAAATATGGAGGTACAATTTCATGTGTAAAGCCAAGTTCTGTAAGAGTTTTTCCAGCCATGACGCGCGCAGCAAGTTTAGCAAGTGGAACACCAATTGCTTTGCTAACAAAAGGAATCGTTCGAGAGGCACGAGGATTCACTTCAAGAACATATATCTCATCGCTCTTTATAGCGTATTGAACATTCATTAATCCGCACACGTTCAATGCTTTTGCCAGGGCGTATGTATATTCCTTGAGTTGGTCAATCTGTTCATCAACCAGTGTATATGGAGGAAGTACACAATCGCTATCGCCTGAATGAACACCTGCTTCTTCAATATGCTCCATGATTCCACCAATTACAGTTGTGTTCCCATCAGAGATAGCATCAACATCTACCTCAATTGCCTCCTCAAGATATTTATCAATGAGAACTGGGTGTTCAGGTGAGGCTTGTACAGCGGAATCCATATATTCTTGTAGAAGTGATTCATCGTATACAATCTGCATTGCACGACCACCTAAAACAAAAGAGGGTCTTACAATCACGGGATAACCCAGTGATGCTGCTATCGGTACAGCTTCCTTAATAGAGGTAGCGGTTCCGTTCGGAGGCTGCATTAGACCTATTTCATCTAATACCTCTTTAAATAGTTGCCGGTTTTCAGAACGAGCAATATCGTGTGGACTTGTGCCAATAATTGGTACTCCTGTTTGTTCAAGTGTATCTGCCAGATTTAACGGTGTCTGTCCACCAAATTGTACTATGACACCTATAGGCTTTTCCTTATCATATATATTCAGTACATCCTCACATGTTAACGGTTCAAAGTAAAGGCGGTCGGAGGTATCATAATCAGTACTTACAGTTTCAGGATTACTGTTAACCATAATCGTCTCATAACCATCCTCTTTCAAAGCCATTGCAGCGTGAACACAACAATAGTCAAATTCAATTCCTTGCCCAATACGGTTAGGACCACCACCCAATATCAGGATTTTATCTTTATCAGTAGGTCGGACTTCATCCTCGCTTGAGCAGGTAGAATAGTAATATGGCGTTTCAGCTTCAAATTCCGCAGCACAAGTATCAACTGTTTTATATGTTGCTTCAATACCAAGAGATTTACGTGTTCCTCTAATATCGGATTCAGTTTGATTACAAATATCTGCAATTTGTCGATCAGAGAAACCGAGTTGTTTTGCCTGCCGTAATATAGTTCCTTTCTCTCCATCAGAATCTCCATTTTCTATAATCTGTTTTGTATGAGAGGTAGAAAGCAGATCCTCAAAAATTACTAACTCTTGAAGATTATATAGGAAGAAAGGATCTATATGTGTATAGGAATAAATTTCGTCAATTGACATACCATGTTTTAGTGCCGATTTGATATAAAAAATACGTTCTACATTAGGTATGGTCAATTTACTGGAAAGTTCTGAAAGTGGTAATTCTTCAAGTGGATGGTTATCAAATCCACACCATCCTGTTTCTAAGGAGCGAAGTCCTTTCTGTAATGCTTCCTTAAAAGTCCTACCAATAGACATGGCTTCACCAACAGATTTCATCTGAGTTGTTAGCGTTTCATCTGTTCCTTGAAATTTCTCAAATGCCCATCTGGGAATTTTTACGACTACATAATCAATAGTTGGTTCAAAACATGCAGGTGTTTCAGCAGTAATGTCGTTTGGTATCTCATCAAGATTATATCCGACAGCTAACTTCGCAGCAATCTTAGCAATAGGAAAACCGGTTGCTTTTGAAGCAAGAGCTGAACTCCGAGAAACCCGTGGATTCATTTCAATGACCACCTGTTTTCCAGTTTTTGGATCAACAGCAAATTGTATATTGGATCCACCTGTATCGACTCCAATTTCGCGTATGATTTTTATTGCAGAATCCCGCATCAATTGGTATTCTTTATCGGTCAACGTTTGTATTGGTGCCACCGTAATACTATCACCTGTATGTACACCCATCGGATCAAGGTTCTCAATGGAACAGATGATTACAACGTTATCTGCACCATCTCGCATCACTTCTAATTCAAACTCTTTCCATCCTATAATAGATTCTTCAATTAGTAGTTCGCTTATCGGACTTAAAGCCAGTCCCGCAGACACCATTTTTTGATATTCTTCTATGTTATAGGCAATACCTCCTCCTGTACCACCAAGTGTAAAAGCAGGACGAATTATCGCCGGGAATCCAATGCCATCTATCAGATCATTTGCTTCTTCATTTGTATGTGCAATACCACTCTTAGGAACATCCAGACCGATCTTTTTCATGGCATCTTTAAATAAGGCCCGATCTTCAGCCTTTTGAATTGCTGGTAATTTTGCACCTATGAGTTCAACATTAAACTTCTTGAGTATTCCTGATTCAGCAAGTTTAACAGACACATTTAAGGCAGTTTGTCCACCGAGTGTTGGTAGCAAGGCATCGGGACGTTCTTTATCTATGATAAGTTCAACGGTATCCGGTGTGATGGGTTCAATATACGTTCGATCAGCAAAATCTGGATCTGTCATAATAGTTGCAGGATTGCTATTGACTAATATTATTTCATAGCCTTCCTCTTTCAGTGCTTTGCATGCTTGTGTACCTGAATAATCGAATTCGCATGCTTGACCGATAATGATCGCCCCTGAACCTATAATTAAGATTTTATTAATATCTGTACGTTTTGGCATTTTCTTATTATTTTATAGTCAATTTCATTTGTCAAATACCTGTGGTATGTGGATCAACCCTATTAGATAACATCTTAGACTGAGTGATTATCCATCATTTGTGTAAACCGTGAAAAAAGATAACTTGCATCATGTGGACCTGGTGATGCTTCTGGGTGATACTGTACCGAAAATGCAGGATACTCTTTATGTTGAATTCCCTCAAGCGTATTATCATTCAAATTGATGTGTGTGATATCCACACTATTTGGTAGTGAATCTATATCTACACAGAAACCGTGATTTTGAGAGGTGATTTCGACCTGTTCGGTTTCCATAAATTTCACAGGTTGATTTGCTCCTCTGTGTCCGAACTTCAACTTATATGTTTTAGCACCAAGCGCGAGACTCAAGAGTTGATGTCCCAAACAGATACCAAATAGCGGCTTCTTGCCAATCAGTTCACGTACTGTCTTAGTTGCATATTCCAATGGCATTGGATCACCGGGACCATTTGAGAGGAAAACACCGTCAGGATTAGAATCAAGAATTTCATCCACAGTTGTATTTGCGGGAACTACTTGTACATCACACCCATGTTCTGTCAACTGTCTTAGAATGTTGTATTTAACACCGAAATCAAGTGTTATTACTTTGTACTTTTTATCATTAGATGATAAACCACCATTTTCGAAACCAGTTTTAGAATGTTGTTCTGACCAAGCGTATGTATTTGGACAAGTGACGCGTTGTACGAGATCCTGTCCAATTAAACCGTGCCATGCCCGTGCTTTCTCGATTAGACATTCTGGGTCAAGCTTTTTGTCAGTATGTTCTGTTGCGAGACATCCGTTCATCACACCTTCTACACGTAAACGGCGTGTAAGAGCGCGTGTGTCAATGTTCTGTATACCTATAATATGATACTTTTCTAAGTATTCCTCTAAACTCCATTGAGAACGCCAATTGCTATGATAAGTGCTGTATTCCCGGACAACAAAACCTTCAACCTGGGCACAAATAGATTCAATATCAACTTCATTACATCCGTAATTCCCAATAAGAGGATAAGTCATTGTAACAATCTGTGATTTATATGACGGATCGGTAAGTACTTCTTGATAGCCTGTCATACTGGTATTAAATACGACTTCACCTACTGTTTCTCCAGTTGCCCCAAATTGTTCACCTTCAAATACAGTTCCGTCAGCTAATGCGAGTATTGCTTTCATTTTATTCCTCTTTATCTTTTAGTATTATCAAAAAATGCCATTTCTGATAGCCTGCACAGACCATCCTTTTAACTCCCAACCATTGAAAGGTGTATTCCTACTTTTTGAGAATGAATTCTCTACGTTTACTTTATCAATCTTTTGTGTGTCAATTAACGTTATATCTGCTACTGCACCAATGGAGAGTGTACCTCTATCAATTCCTACGATATTTGCAGGAATGTAGGTCATTTTGGCAATTGCATCCTTCAAGGAAATATGTCCCTTTTCAACAAGAGTTGACATAATAAGGGGTAAGCTTGTTTCCAATCCTATTATCCCGTTGGGTGCTTCCACCATACCAAGTGCCTTTTCCTCAGGTGTATGGGGTGCATGGTCGGTAGTGATTGCATCTATTGTTCCATCCTTTAATCCTTCAAGTACAGCATCAATATCTGTTTGTGAACGCAATGGAGGATGCATCTTGGCATTCGTTCCCTGTTTTTCCACCTCTTCATCTGTGAGAATCCAGTGGTGGGGACATGCTTCCGCAGTGACATTTACACCTCTCTGTTTTCCACATCTTACCAAATTAACTGCTCCTGCAGTGCTAACATGAAGTATATGAATGTGTCCACCTGTTAATTCAGCTAACATAATATCTCGTGCAACAATTATATCTTCTGCAGCATTCGGACTACCTATAAGGTTCAACTTCCGAGATGTTTGACCAAGATTCATCACTGCACCAGCATTCAGGTTATGTTCTTCACAGTGAACCATCACAGGAAATTTATATTCGGCACTTAATGTCAACGCTTCACGCATAAGTGCGGAGTTCATAACGGTAACGCCATCATCACTAAATCCAACTGCCCCTGCTGATAGCATTCCATTTATATCTGTCAGTTCTTCTCCTGAAAGTCCCTTAGTTATACTCCCAACTGTGAATACATTTGCATAAGAACTATCTTGTTCTCTGATAATATCTGTTGCAATGTTGTAAATGTGCTTAACCCTATCTGGAGTATCTGTCACAGGTGATGTATTTGCCATACATACAACAGATGTAAAACCTCCAGCAGCAGCAGCTGCTGTGCCAGTAGATATTGTTTCTTTATGTTCAAAACCAGGTTCACGTAGATGTACATGTATGTCTATCAGTCCGGGTGTGACCGTCAATTTAGAAGCATCTATTACATCGTCAATATCTACTTGGATACTACCTCCAACTTGAGCAATTTTCCCATCAACGATTAGAATATCACCGACCTCATTTATATCATTAACGGGATCAACGATGTGTCCATTACGTATGAGTGTTCTCTGCATTCTTGTTTATGCTATCCTCATAATTAGAATCCTATAACATCATTCAGAATCTGGTTCACAAATTATTGCTGCGTCAACACCATGATGTTCTTCTAATTCTACTTTAACGAATTCTTTTCGAGAAGTAGGTACATTTTTTCCAATAAAATCTGCTGAAATTGGCAGTTCTCTGTGTCCTCTGTCAACAAGTGCAGCTAATTGAATAGCTGCTGGTCGTCCAAAGTCCATAATAGCATCCATAGCAGCGCGTATAGTTCTTCCAGTATATAACACCTCATCCACAAGAATAACCCATTTCCCAGTCACCTCAAATGGGATATCTGTACTATTGACCTGAATCTGCGATTCATGAAGATTGACATCATCTCGATAAAGGGTAACATCTATTGCCCCAACAGGTACACTGATGTTTTCGATTCTGTCTAAATTCTCAGCGATTCTATAAGCGAGGGTATCTCCCCTACTTTTAATGCCAACTAAAACAAGGTTTTCTACATGTTGGTGATTCTTCTCTAATATCTCATGGGATATTCTTATTAAGGCACGACGAATTTCCTCATCGTTCATGACTTGAGCTTTTTCTCGCATATTCATAGTTATGACCAACTAAAATCGTTGTTGTCGTAATATTTATTCCAATGTATTTGACATAAAAAACCCTTCTCACTTTTGAGTGAGAAGGGTCTGATTTAGTTCTTGTCTTTTACAACATGCTTGTAAAATTAATAAATTTGATTTAATGGAGTAGTTAGGAATTAGATCTCCGAGTATGGACTTATGTATTCTTATTTTTTTATTGGTGGGAACATGAGTTCCCGTTTTACAGTCTAACATCCTTTTTCCACCTCTCGGGATGGGATTAAAAAGGTTTCTGAACCTAACGCTTATTAACCTGAATTAATATACCATATATGCACATAAAATGCAAATTTTAAACCTGGTACCTAAAGTTATGTCACTAAACATTACGCTGCTATTGTATCTGGATACCAATAATTATCCCAAGAATCATTTGACAAACAATGCTACTTCAGCCCTACAGTGATAGCTGTTCCTACAATCTCATAGATTTTTGTTTACATCTATGGTTTACATTTTCTATAAATATATATCCCATGACAGTGGTAATACGGGACTTGAAAAACTGAATAAACTGAAAGTTTATTCTACATTTAAGAGCCCTTAATTATCAAAAATTCTATCAGATCGTTGATCGTAATCCACCCTACAGAAAAAGGGTTCAGGGATCAGAATCCACTCCTACCAAGATTCTAATGCTTAAATTGACACCTATAGTGACAAATTATTTTGGTTTTCGAATTCTTCGAAATTACTTACAATAAATTCATCACGAGTATAAAGTTTATTTGAGACACAATATAAATGCATTCATCGTATTTATTTTCCTTGAATAGCACTAATCTCATCTTCGGATATTTTGTGAACACTCTTCGGGTTGAAGGTTTGGGTTGTATCCACCCGTAATGCGACTTCTATCCTGCCACCTGTTAACACAAAAAACTGTATAAGAAAACCGCCTCCTTGCATGGATTCTACCTGATATTCTTCTTCCTTTAAATCACCTAACCACTTTGGTAATTCATCTTGCAATTTCGGATGAGCAACGACGTTTTCTGGCAGTGCTATTATGAGTGTTCCAGGTTCATCCCCTATAGCCTTACCGATAATTTGTCGTTGATTAACCATAAACGGAATCACTCTACTGGCATATTCAAAATCATCGTTACGATTGTCTGGGGCAACTATACCCCATGTAAGATGATGTATAAACGGATTACCATGTCCTTGTCCGAGCATATGTTCTAATGCTATTTTATCAACAGGATGAACAACAGCAACATAATCAAACCATCCATTTTTTCTTGCCGGACTGTCTGCAGATAATTGCGCAGAGACATTAATATAATCACAACCGTCAACAGGGGATGGATAACATCGTGCGTCCCAACCGTTAATATAACCGAGTTGTTTCAGACCATCTGCAACCAAGTGTGGTGGATCACAGAAAATGGCAGCATGATCCATATTCGGATAGATTTTCACACCTGCGTCCTTGATTTTCATAGCAACATCTGTGGCTTCTTGGAAACGGATGTCAGCATTTTCTATTTGTAAATATTCAGAGAAGTTTGATGGTAGACTTATTGGTATTTTCATCGTCTTGCAAGATTCCTGTATGAATACATTTGCAATCAGTTTAACAGAAATACATTACCTAAGCAATCCTATTTTGCCGTTGAAAATTTTATCAATTACTGTTAGTATAGATGCCATAATATATTACCATCACAACTTGTAGAATCGTTCATTTATAGAAAAGGAAGATTGATGAGAGAAAATACCTTTCGAGAATTACTCAATGCTGACAAACCTACAGTCGGAACACATATTCATACAACATGGCCCTCAATTGTTGAAGCCATAGGTCATACAGGAATGTATGATTATGTAGAATTTGTAGGAGAATACGGACCATTTGATCTCCACGATTTAGATAATCTGTGTAGAGCAGCTGAACTACATAACATTTCAACAATGATCAAAGTTGACCAAGAGCCGCGCGGATTCATTGCGCAACGCGCCATCGGATCCGGTTTCCAAAGTGTTCTCTATGCAGATTGTCAAAATGTTGATGATGTAAAAGAATGTGTAAAGATTACACGAGCAGATACGCCTGAAGATGGGGGTAGTTATGGTGTTGCCACAAGACGTTTTTCGTATATGGGATATGGTGGTGGACCGGAATACGTACAAGCCTTACGAGATGTCGTTGTAGTGATAATGATTGAGAAGAAAGGGACAGTAGATAATCTTGAAGAGGTGTTATCTGTTGATGGAGTAGATATGATTCAGTGGGGTGGATCAGATTATTCTATGAGTATTGGTAAAGTAGGTCAGCGGGGTTCACAAGAAATTCAAGATACAGAACTGAGAGTATTTAAAACAGCAATAGAGATGGGTGTTCCTCCTCGTGCGGAAATTGGAAGTGCAAATAGTGCGAAACGATTCCTTGATATGGGTGTAAGACATTTCTGTATTGGTACAGACATTTCTATATTATATGGATGGTGGCGGGAACACGGTGATGGACTACGAAAAGCACTTGAGGGACATTAGTAATATAAGAGGGCGCACTATACGCGCCCTCATAATAAACAAATTTGAATATAATCTATGACATTAAATCCTGCATCTTTTCTGCAACCCAATCAACTGCCACATCAATCATCACCTGACCTTTTTCTGTAGTGGCAAGTTTCGCTTGATGGTGGTATTCTCTATCAGAATTAGCTTGTCCTTCATTTGAAATTGTCAGTTTTGCACTATCGTAATCAACTCCATCCCAATCAACATTTTCCGCAAATGCTGCAAGTGCAAAAGCGGTTTCAAATTCAGCAGCATGACCAGGACACACTCCGGATTCCATCTGTTCTTGTACTAACTCACTCGTATATGCTTCCCAATAGGAATGAAACTCTATGTTTATTCCAAGTTTTTCTCTATATCCATCCAATCGTTGATGTACTGGACCAGCATTCCCTGCATGACCATTGACTATCAATATGTTTTCTATTCCATGGCGACGCATACTGTCTGCTACATCGTATAGTACTTCCCCAAAGACTTCCGCGCGAAGTGTAAGTGTGCCTTTATGGTCCATCCAGTGTTCAGAAACACCAATTGCTAAAGGTGTTGTTACAACAACCTTAGGAAACAATTTTTCAGCAGCCAATTTAGATACATAGACTGCACTTTGTGTGTCGTGATACATTGCTAAATGTTCATTGTGCTGTTCTGTACTACCGGTTGGTATAATTGCTCCTATGAGAGTTCCTTCATCTATTGCTTCACGTATATACCGTCTTTGGTTTTCCCATAAGAACACTGATTTGATTTGTGACATTGTTTATCCTCCAGTTTTTTGGTTTGATTAGCTGAATTGTCTAAAATATTCGTCAATTTCGTCTCTTAACTCAATGCCTGCCTGCTCAAAAGCATCCAAAAGTTCTGTGTACGTTCCCTTTCCACCAATAAAATCCCACAGTTCATCTGCTATTAAAATGTCATGTTGTAGATCTAACATTCCACTTAACGTCCATCTTTCGTAAGGTTTTGGCTCATAAGGATTATAAGGAATACCAACCATTGTATTTACAACTACTGCCGGGTCCCGTGCTAATTCGGCAGAAGTCCATTCCAATAAAGTTCGTTTGTATTCTTTAAAATTACCTTTGTTAGGTTTCACAGTTTTTAAATCAAATAAAAACAGTTCGCCATTATGGTTTTCTAACCAGATGTCTACCTTAGTCAGGTTTACTCGGTTTAGAGTTCCACTTCGGCAAACTGATCTAATTTCTTCTATTTCAACAAGTTTATTAGGTTTTCTATCAACCATCGCTAACTCATCCATTATTGTTTGAATTTGTTGATGTGCTCCGGAACTGATCTCTGCTGCGGGTTTAACTTGACTTTTGGCAACTCTAAACCTTCCACTTGCTAATGCAATTGCTACGGGTTCATATATTGAAATGCCAAATGTTGTATTTAGGGATTGAATGAAGGAAAATAAAGCCATCCTATCTTTACCAAGCAAACGATGGTGGAATGGCATGTACTTTGTTTCTGGGTTGTACGACCGAAATTTTTCACGCATGCAATTCTTAATCTTCTCTTTAATCATTGCCTACAGTTGTGAATTCATTCATCACTATCCTTTGTCCTTTAAATGAAATATTGTTTCAGAATATGCAGCCTTTCTATTTTTCTCAGTACGATTTATGACTGGTCGTTTGTATTGATTTATAATCTTCATTCCTGCTATTTCCGTTATTGTTGGGTACAAGTTAAACTTATCATTTGCTACAATAAAGACATTATAATCATCTGCTAAGAACCTTTTACAGTTCTTCAAAACTTCGGAAACTCCGTGGACATAGGATTCTCTCGCTTCTCGACCTTTTCCTTTAAATAGGGGTCCAATCTCCAATTCATCTAACCTTTTGAATCCAAAAAGATCGTAGGCATATGCGTGTTGTTCATGATAATTAATTAGACCTACATAAGGTGGACTTGTGAATATACCTGTGATCTTATGCTTATTATATATTTCAACTAATTGTGTTTCTTTCTGTTTTAGCATTGTTAGAATATCAATAGTTCGAGAGTCACCTGTAATACAGTATTGGTAAGTTTCTGTTTTTAACTTTCTAAACTTTAACCAACGTTCAATACTGTCTTTACAGTATCGTTGCCACCAACTAACTATCGTAAAAAGAGGTTTACAAACTTTACCATGTTTTCTACAAAAGTAAGTTGTAGTAACTGGATTTCGTAATGTACCTAAATCTGCGTGTGTAGTTGCTCTACAGGAACGAATAGTACGACTTAAAATGAGCATTAAGGCATTTTTTATTGATAAATCTTCTACATTACATATTTCATTATAGACAAAATCTATCTCTGCTTTTACACGAGGAAGATACCATTGTTTCATAAAACGTGCTGAATCAGTCGGCATCAGTATATCAATTTCATACTCTCTAATTAGTTCTTGGTATGTATCTAAAAATTCAATTTCCTTTTCTGCTCCATATTTCTTTTCATTAATTTCACCATTTCTGACCTGTTTTTTGAATGATATCGGAAAAAAAACATTATTAAATTTGGTTAAGGATTCGGATAGTTTTGTGTCAAATTCAACTATATTAGAGGAGGAAACTTTTACTTTGAGAGCGGATGTAATTTTTTTAGTTTCCTCATACATTTTCGTTAGGTCCAAATCCTCAACTTTGGCATTACTAATGAATGAATTAAAAGTAGATATGTCTATTCCAATTGCGTGTATACCTAATTCATTTGCTTGGACTAAAGTTGTACCACTACCACAAAAAGGATCAAGCACGATATCCCCTGGTTGGAAACATATATCATGCTTAAAATTATCTGTATGTAGATCTAAAAAATATTCAACCAGTTGAGGAATAAATTTTCCCTTATAAGGATGTAGACGGTGGACATGTTTAGTTGTTTCTGCTTCCTTATATTTATCGAAAGATAGTGTCCAATTAAGGTCATCACCGAGTTCGTCTTTCCAACGCAATTCTCGACAATATTGACCATAATATCTCTTAAGACTATCTAAAGGTATCAGTTTAGATCCGTTATTAAGAACAGTTTCAATATGTCCGTATTGTATTAAATAAGTAATGTTAGCTGTGGTGACTTTTTTATTTAGATAGTCTGATGCCCATTGGCTGGCTTGTTTGAGATTCAACAGCATTTTAAGTCCTATTACGATATTAAGATAGTTGGAGAATAATTCTTAGAAATGTGAGTTAATCACTCAGATTTGCAATTGTCAAGATGCAGGATGAGTTAACAATATTAACAGTTTAAGAACTCCCGTAGTTACATTAATAAAATCATAAATGTTACTAAAATTGATGAATGCCGTTTCTTTCTTTTCTGATACATTAAATTTGAATAGGAATAGTTTGAATTCATTGATTTTGATTATCTATTGAATTAAAATTAAAATACTGTTAGATAGTTATCTGTTTCCCATTGACTTACACTTAAATGGTAATTACGCCATTCTTCACGTTTTACTTTAATGAAATAGTCAGCATATTCCTGTCCAAGAGATTCTTTTATTATATCGTCTTGTTCCAGTGCATCAATTGCTTCATTCAGTGTGGAAGGAAGTGAATGGATACCTCTACTTTCCAATTCATCATTGGATATTTCGTAAAGGTTATCTTCATTTGCGATTCCGGGGTCAATCTTGTTTTCGATTCCATCTAATCCTGCAGCGAGAAGGACTGTTGCAGCAAGATATGGGTTTGCTGCTCCATCTCCTAATCGATTTTCAATGCGACCTTCTGCAGGAATACGGATCATTTGTGTTCGGTTATTCGAACCATAAGTAACATAAACCGGTGCCCATGTTGATCCAGATCGGGGTTTTCTACGGACTAAACGTTTGTAGCTATTTACAAGAGGATTTGTGATAGCTGTCAATGCACTTGCATGATTAAGTATACCTCCAGTAAACCAATATCCAATTTGAGAAAGACCATAAGGATCATCTTCATTTAAAAACAGGTTTTTCTGATTTTCCTCGTCCCATAGACTCATATGAAAATGAGCCCCGTTTCCTGTAAGGTTAGAAAATGGTTTTGGCATAAAGGTTGCCAATAGACCGCTTTCCTCTGCTACAGTTTTCACCATCCATTTGAAAAAAGTGTGTCTATCAGCGGTAGTTAACGCATCTGAATATGTCCAATTTAGTTCATATTGACAAGTCCCATCTTCATGATCGTTAGCATAAGGTTCCCATCCCAGTTCTTGCATATATTTTATCAAAGTTGTCATCATATCAAGATTTCGATACAAGGCTTTTAGATCGTAACAAGGTTTATCCATTGTATCTAATGTATCCCAAGGAACATATTCATCATTCTCATCCAGTTTTAACAACATGAATTCTGCTTCTATTCCAACATTGAAGGTATAGCCATATTCATTTGCTTTATCCAATTGGTTCTTTAGAATAGTCCGAGGACAATAGTGCCAAGATTCTCCTTCAACGTACATATCCCCTGCCACCCAAGCTAAATTATCTCTCCAAGGAACAACAGTTAGTGAGTTAAAATCAGGAATACTTGCCATCTCTGGATCATGTGGAGACTGTCCTATTTCACCAGCGGCAAACCCACCAAAACCTGCACCTTCATTCGCCATCTCCTCAAGATGGGTTGCTGGAATGACCTTTGCCTTTGGTGCCCCGCTCATCTCAACGAAAGAGCATAGGAAGAACTCTATGCCTTTCTCTTGAATTATCTTTTTTACATGATCTAATGTCATTGACAATCTCCTTTATATCGAAATCTGGGAAACAAGGTGCTGTATATTGAGCAATGTTAGCATAGTTTGATGATAATAGCAAGATTTAGGGTTAGATGTGAACTTAGTTAATTTGTATCTTCTACTATCATACACACTTATGTATAGTGAGAAAATCAACATACATAACGATTGGATTAGGATAGGAATGTGATAGAATCAATTCGTTGATTATTAAAATGTAGAAATATGGTAAGATGAAAGTAAATCAATCGAGTTAGAGAATTTACGTATCTAAAGGGATAAATTATGAATGATCTTTCAAGATATTACACTATATCAAACTTGTTAATTGTTATACTAATCATTTTCTATCTATTGCCAATCTGGCTTTTTTCATACTTCCCCACACAAGATGGTATAAGCCATGTCTATAACTCACATATAATTACAGATTATAGCAACCCTGATTTTGAGTTTGGAGATTACTACGACGTTCATTGGTTCCCATTCCCTAACTGGTTATCACATATATCGTTGACATTATTAATGTATGTCTTCTCTCCCTTATATGCTGAAAAGGTATTCCTGAGTCTATATGTAATTCTATTTCCAGTATCTATCCATTATTTTCTAAATGCTGTGAGACCAAACCAGAATTCTCTGGTAATCCTGAGTTTTACCTTCATCTATAACTATCTTCTATTGATGGGTTTTTACAACTTTGCAGTGAGTGTCCCACTGTTTTTCTTAACATTAGGATTCTGGTGGAAATATAAAGATAAATTGGATATGAGAAAAATTATCTTTATAAATCTATTAATACTTATTACCTACTTTGCACATTTGATTTCGTATGTATTTGTTCTATTCTCAATTGCATTACTAACAGTAATTCACTATAGACGGGACTTTAAAAAGCTCTTACTATCTGGATGTTCAGTCTTACCTGCGGTATTATTGCTACTGGTATATTTGCCAACATCCGATTTATTATCGGGTAGACCTCCAGAAATTGATTTTGGACGAATAGGGGGTTTATTGGAAAATCTTGTCGGATTGAAGGTGTTAGTCGCATATAATCAGAATCAGTCTTGGATAGCCTATTGTGTGTTTGCATTTTTACTTTTTCTTACCATTTTTACTTTTTGGAAAAGCAGAATGGAATTATTCAAGGAGAATACAGGGCAGAAACTATTCTTGATACTATTTGTTATCCTGTTCTGTCTATATCTTATCCTGCCTAATAACGTTGGTCCCGGTGGATGGGTAAACGACAGATTGTTGATTCTATCAATGTTGTCTTTGTTTGCATGTTTAAGATTAAGTGAGAATCGAAGTTGGAAGGGTGTATTTACAGCAGTAGCAACATTGTTGGCAATAGTCAATATCACCTATATTGGTATACTCTGTAAAAAACTCAACACTGAATTGGATGAATTCAATGCTTTCGTTGAGAAAGTTGAGGATAATAGTGTAATTCTTCCTTTACAGTTTGACTCTGGTGGAGAGTCCTTACGAGTAGGTATTTTTGTCAATGGTGCCAATTATTATTGTCTTGATAACGGTTGTATCAATCTTGGAAACTATGAAGTTCAGTTTGACTACTTTCCTGTTCACTTCAAACCAACTTTTGAAACCCCAACAGATGAGAAGGAATGGGTACAGACAGTCCATTGGCGATCTGAACAGATTGATTTATGTGATTATGCTGACAATGTTGATTATCTATTATTGTGGGGTGATCCTAATACAGAGAAGGTTTCTAAGGAAATTGAAGCATGTTATAGTCTGATAGATTCTAAAGGACGGTTAAAACTCTACAAAGGACAAAGGGAGAGATAACTATAATAATTGATTCAACTGAGTTTGTTGAGGAAATTGGTGGGATAAATGATTTGATTTTAATAACTACCGCGTAAGGTCACACTGAATATATTATGCTGATAATCTAAAAAACTGTATAACGGATCAATCTGATTTGAATCATTATAGGCATATTTATAATCTAAATTGAGTGAGATATTATCGTCGAATTGCCAATTTAATTGTGTGTTTATACTGAATTGTTTATCACTCCGATTTCCTGCATTCTCCATAATCGCGCCTTCTGCATCCCGTATTCCTCTATCTTCAAACATGACCCAAAGCCGAGAAAGGCGTAGTCGAAACCAATTTCCTGTATCAACCTTATAAAATGTACTAAATGCAGCTTCTGTGCTTTGAAAATTAAAAAAATCTACATTAGAGCGGTTCATAAATAGGTTGAACTCTTCTTGAAATACAATTCGTTTCGTGAATGTATGTAATAATTTGATGCTACCAGCATGTCGCCAATCCCCCCTTATTTCTCCTTCTTCAAGACCAGAAATCCCTAAGATCAGATTATTCAGATTTGTTTGGTATTGTGCATTTTCAATGGAATACTCCACTTTACCTATCATCTGTCTAAGTAATCCAAATTGAAAACGGGTTGTTGCTCTATGGCTGGTAGAACCAATGAGTAGAAAATCCTCTCTCAGTTCAGATTCATCATCAAATCTATGAATACGAAAGTTGTATTCAAACAAACGACCGAACCTTAAAGCTATCTGACGATCAGTATTGTTATAAACAGGTAATGTTCGTTTCAGCCGTTTAAGGTTATGAGAAAATGTTATTTTAGGAGAATCTGAAAATGGACTATAACTGAACTCAGTAAAAGAGCTGTCTGTAAAGGCATCGAATTCATCAAGTTTTCCTTCTGCTCCATTATAGTTTTCATATTGTGGAGAATAAGATAATTTGATCTTCAGTTTCTTGTCTACAATCGGTAAATCCCCTTGCAAGTTTACTCCAAACCGATTTATTAGCCCAATTAGCTGTGGATTTTCTTGTCCTGCAAGACTGCTCGTGTATGGATCAACACTCAATCCAAGTTCAATGTGATTATTAAAAGTATTTGTAATATATGGATCAATAGTAAGTTTAGCTGTATCAGTATTTGGAGGTGGTGGTACAAGTTGAAGAAGGTCTTGTCCGAATTGATCTTGTAATTGTGCATCAATTGGTTGCCAATAAAGGGAAAACAGGAGTGTGTATACAGCAATTCCTATCAGAATAGGAAGGGTAGTTTTTTTCATCTTATCTCTAATTTTTTATTTTACTATAGATTCGGTGAATATGATTTACAGTATTTACTCTATCAATCCATCTTGTGGACTTGAAGCAGTAGCGTAAAGTTTTCGTGGAATACGACCTGCTATAAATGCAGCCCGACCAGCTTCTACAGCTTTTTTCATAGCTTCTGCCATAAGAACAGGACGGTGTGCTTTTGCAACTGCCGTGTTGAGTAATACACCATCACATCCTAATTCCATTGCAATTGCTGCATCTGATGCAGTACCGACACCGGCATCGACAATAAGTGGAACTTTGACACTATCACGTATTATTTGTATGTTATATGGATTTCGAATCCCCATTCCAGAACCAATTGGTGCCCCTAACGGCATAACTGCTACACAGCCAAGATCTTCTAATTTCTTACATGTAATAGGGTCATCATTGCAATAGGGTAGAACAGTAAATCCATCTTTTACCAGTGTATCCGCGGCAGAGAGCAGTTGCTCAACATCTGGAAATAGTGTCTGATCATCACCTATTACTTCCAGTTTAATCAACGATGTTTCAAGAGCTTCTCGTGCAAGCTGTGCTGTCAAGATAGCATCCTTTGCAGTAAAACAACCGGCTGTATTTGGAAGTATTGTAATTCCTCGTTCACTTAGAATGGCAAATAGATTTTCTCCGGATGAATCAGTAAATTTAACTCTACGCATCGAAACAGTAGCGATTTCTGCTCCACTTGCCGAGATTGATTCTGTCATGATATGGAAATTCGGATATCCTGCGGTTCCAATTAAAAGCCTTGATGTATATGCCTGATTTCCAATTTTAAATTCTTGCATTTATAACCTTAACAATCTATCTTCTGTAAAATATTTTACCAACCCGTTCAATTTCTTTAATCATATTAGGATTCCGAATATTTTGAAGAATTGATAAATCAATGGTATATGGAAGCAATTGATCATCAAGATCGACTGAAATTTGAGAAACAACTGTGTGTGTTAGTTCTTCCCCACCATACAACGTCAAATCAATATCAGATCCATTCTTAAAGTCATCTCTTGCCCGTGATCCATAAAGAACTACTTTTTCAACTTGAGGGTGTAATTGGGGTATTTTCTTGATAATGGGGCGTACTGGATTTGAACCAGTGACTTCTACCGTGTGAAGGTAGCGCTCGTACCCCTGAGCTAACGCCCCAAAAAGAAAAGTGGGCCCACTAGGACTCGAACCTAGGACCAGTCGGTTATGAGCCGACGGCTCTGACCACTGAGCTATGGACCCTTACTATCTTAATTATACCTTCCATATAATTAAAATTCAAGAATATTATAGATTAATATGTTTAACCTTTATTCCGCACTCCAAATTATCGATACTTACTATAGTTTGGACAATTATCAGATATTCTTAGGTTGATCTAATTCAGGGATAACCATTCTAATCAAAACTATTTCAATACACATTTCGCCCTGCAAATCAACGGTATGAATGCTATTTAGCATTCCCTGGGGCTTGTTTGGTGGGTTTCACCGTTTTCTACAGACATTTCGCCCCGCTGGGGTTACTAATATATCACATATAAGAATTTCTTAGAGTAAATTTAGTATGTATTATAGACAGAAAATCCATCCATCCTTAAAATATAGTATAACTAAGACTTAAAATGTCCAAATTATAGTATAATTATTATAAAGTTGTTAAAACAAGTGTGGAAAGTAGGGTTTAACAATACTAAGTATGTGATTTATGATTATTCAATGAATCCGCGAAGTCGATGGCTACGGACAGGATGCCTAAGTTTTCGGAGTGCCTTCGCCTCAATTTGACGTATACGTTCCCGTGTAACATCAAATACAACACCGACTTCTTCAAGTGTTTTCGGATATCCAGTAGTGATACATAATGCAGCTATCCGTTGACGAGTATGCTCAGACAACAGAGGATTCACAGAGTCATCTTCAATACCAAACCTGAGCACAATCACTTCCCGTTCTCTTTCAGAGAGATCAGTGAGTGCTTCTTGTATACGTTCTTTTAATATACTGAGTTCTGCCTCAGTAGAGGGAGATAGGACACTGACATCCTCAATGAAATCCCCCAACTGACTATCATCGTCGTCATCGCCAATTGGTGTTTCCAGAGAAACTGTTTCCGGAACAATCCTTAAGACTTCTCGAACTTTTTCTGCTGGTATTCCCATATCATCAGCGATTTCTTCGGGTGTAGGTCTTCGACCTATCTCTTGTAGTAAAGATCGCTCTGCCCGTCGCATCTTATTGATTCTTTCGTGCATATGGACTGGTATTCGTATTGTTCGCCCTTGGTCAGCAATTGCCCGGGTAATACTCTGACGTATCCACCATGTAGCATATGTACTGAACTTAAATCCTCTCTGATAGTCGAATTTATCCACAGCACGCATTAATCCTATGTTTCCCTCTTGAATTAAATCAAGGAATTCAAGACCTGGAGCTTGATGTTTATATTTCTTCGCAATACTCACGACTAATCGAAGATTTGCTTCAACAATTGCCATTTTAGCATCTTGGGCATTTGCTTCACCTACACAAATCTGTTTTGTAATACTATGGAGAGAATCCCGTGATATACCTATTGTATTAAGGTATTGTTGTATTTCACGTTCATATCGTACTATTTGTACATAGGCTTGTTTTGCAGCATCAGAATTAAATGTCTGCTTTTTGACATCAATCCTGCCATTTGACCATTCGGGAGAGATCTTATGTTCTCTTTGAAGGCGTAAAATAGCTTGTTCACGGTCACTAATGTTTCGTTCAACATCTTTAACTTGACCAGATATCTTACTTATTTCTTCACGGTCAATCTTCAATTGCTCAATATGCTTGATAAATGTAGAGTAATTTCCAATTGCTTGGAGTTCAACCTGAGAATTATCTTTGATAGATTTTTTCACAGCATCGAGATACTCCAATTCCAGTTCTTCAATCACACGCATAGTCTTTTCAACTTTATTCCGAAGTTTCCGTTCTTTATCCCGTGTGGAATTGCTTGAAACCCTCATATCAATGAGATCAGAAGCACGTTTCTTGGCAATAATGATCTTATATAGTAATTTTCTTACTTCAGCAATCGCCAATCGAGTAGTTAATGTTGCTTCTTGTACTTGTTGGTGACCAGTCTCAATTTGTTGAGACAATTTGATCTCCATATCCTTATCAAGCAACGGTATTTTACCCATATCGCGTAAATAGACCTTAATTAGATCCTCGCGTTCACTTACTTCCCCTGGGGGTAAATCGATTAACTCATCTATCTCAATTTGATCGCTGTTATCCGATTCCGTTATATCAAGTGGGTGGGTGGTTTCTAAGTCCATTGCTTAGTTCTCCTTTATTTTACTTAGGATTTTCTACTGTATCCGTTGCTATCTCAGACTTGTTGGTATTTTCCTTATATTCAGTTTGTTTCTCTTGAACATAATTACGTCTTCTATTTGAAATGTTTACTAATTCCTTGAGAGTATCAAGATCATTATCACTTGATTGTGATGCATTTCGTACTTGTTGCTCAATATCTTGAATTAGGTAAGCTTTCAACTTGACAATACACCCTTGAATCCGTGTATGGTAGTTGGGAATATCCTTCTTGTTAAGAAGTGCATTGGTTATAAAACCCCTTAACTTCTCATCGTCAATAGTATTAAGAACCTGTTGTATATCAAATTCTTCATTTGATTCTGCTGCGTCACATAGTATTTGCGTAATTTTTGCGAGTATAGGATCTTGTATATCGTTGATATCAAATTCTTGTTTAACATTTTGTATATGTTCAGGAGCTTGGATTAAGGATTGGACGAATTGTAGTTCAATTTGTTCGCGTGGTGATAGTTTTTTTTGATTTATCTTTTGTTGTGTGCCCTGTCGAGGGATGGGTGTATCTTTTAGCCCTAACTCGCGCAATTCTCTCCAAATTAATCCTTCGTCTACATCAAGCTCTTTTATAGCATATTTCACATACTCGGTACGCTCAACTCGGTTCTGAATATTAACAAGCACCTCACATGTATCCTTCAATACCTGGGTTTTAACTTCTGGATTCCGAATATTATTCTCTTGTATAGCAGATTGAATTTGAAATTCAATTAAGTTTATTGCCTTATCTATAAGTTTGTCAAATTCATCAGCACCATGTTCTTTTACAAAAGAATCAGGATCGTCGCCTTCAGGAACTAAGGCAATACGAACCCGGATACCTTCACCGACTAAACAGTGTAGACCACGTTGAGCTGCCTGAAGACCTGAGTTGTCTCCATCAAAAACAATTACGACTTCTGGTGTATACCGACTCAAGAGTGATGCGTGCTGTTGACTTAGAGATGTACCTGATGATGCAATTACATTCTCAATCCCATGTTGATGTAGCATTAATACATCCATATAACCCTCAACGAGAAGTGCTGACTGTTTTCTTGATATAGATTGCCTCGCCTTATCAAGGTTGTATAGGATTTTACTCTTGTCATATAAGACTGTACCGGGTGAATTGAGATACTTCGGTTGGTGTTCTTCTGATAATGATCTGCCTCCGAATCCAACTGGGTCACCTTGTGCATTATGAATTGGAAATAGAATCCTATTCCAAAACCTATCTTGTGGACCTAAGCCTTCGTTTTTTATTAATCCAACATCTAATAATTGCTGTATTGTATATCCTTCGTGTTTTGCAGCTTTAACAAGATCTTGTCTCTGTTGCTTCGCATACCCAAGTTGAAAATGATTAATCGTTTGTGAATTAATACCACGGTTCTTTAGATACTCACGTGCTTGTTGACTATATTTACCTGTACGGAAGAGTTCATGATAATATCTAATTGCAAATCTATTTAATTCACTTAAACGATTTATATGTTTCTGTCTCTCATTTGATTTAGAATCCCGTTCTGGTAATGAAATGTTTGCCCGTTCTGCAAGCCATTTAATTGTTTCAATGAAGTTTTTTCCTTCATGTTTTTCGACAAAACTAATGACATTACCCCCTCTCTGACAACCAAAACAGTAGAAAATCTGTTTTTCAGGAGAAACAGAAAAGGATGGTGTTTTCTCATCGTGAAATGGACATAGTGCCTGATAATTCCTACCAGCCTGTTTTAATTGTACCCCACACTCCGAAATTACATCCACAATATTATTGCTGGTACGAATTTCATCTATAGTTTCTGATGGGATATAGTGGTTATTTGCCATTTCTTATATTCCCCCGTATTCATTCTTTGAACTTTACGACCGTAACACCTTCGCCACCTTCACTTGGTGATGCATATTCATAATCACCCACATGGGGGTTTTCATCCAATGCTTGCCGGACTGCATCCCTTAATTTTCCTGTGCCTTTTCCATGAAGAATTCTGACCTTTAATAATCCTGCAAGGTAAGCATCATCCAGATATTTATCCGTCATATCTAATCCTTCTTTAACAAGCATACCATGAATACAAAGTTCTTCTCTCACCTGATTAGCTTTGCTATGTTGTAACTCAAGAACAGAAGACGTAAGATGTCGTGCTTCTTTTTTGGATACTACATTGTCTATATCAATATATGAAAGATTCATCTGCATCTTACCGACGCTGATACGTATAGGGGTTTGTCCTTGTTCAGCAATAGCAGTGACCTCACCGAATCGGTTGAGTTTTTTGATTCGTACTTTGTCTCCAATATGTAGAATGGGTTTTTCCTTCGTCTGAGGTATTTCAGGCGGATCCGGTTTAAGCTGTTTTTTTGCATTCTCAATTTTGTTAAATGCGTCCCGAATACTTGCTTTGGTGGCTTGTTCACGTCGAATGTCAGATACGACATTATCTACAGTTTTACGAGCGGATGTTATGATTTCGAACGCTTCCTTTTCAGCTTTTTCTTGGATTATTTTCTGTTCCGAATCAAAAGAATCGATCAGTTCTCTATACTTCTGCCGTTCTGATTCTGAGGCTTGAATCTTTTCTTGTAGTTCCTCGCGTTGTGTATCTAAATTCTGTTGTGTTTCCTGTAATTCCATTAGTAGATCTTCAACAGCAATATTATGATTTCCAAAAAAGGTTTCAGCGGTTTTAAGAATACTGTCAGGTAGACCGAGTTGTTCTGCAATCTTAATTGCGTTGCTACTGCCTGGAACACCAATTCTCAAACGATATGTTGGACGGAGTGTAGTTGAGTCAAACTCCATAGATGCATTTTCCATTTTATGATGTGTATGTGTAAATGCTTTGAGCGCACCATAATGTGTAGTAACAATCGTCCTAACATTTCGTTCAGATAACCATGAGAGAATTGCCATGCCGAGAGCTGTACCTTCGGTTGGATCTGTCCCGGCACCGATTTCATCTAAGAGGACTAAGGAGCGGGTTGATTCCGATTCTTCAATGGAGTTCAGCATTTCTGCTATTTTGGAGATGTGTGAGGAGAAAGTGCTCAGATTATGTTCGATCCCTTGGTCATCACCAATATCTGCAAATATATGATCAAAAATTGGTAGTTCACTATTTGCAGCTGCAGGAATGTGAAGACCAGACTGTACCATCATACATAGTAAACCAACAGTTTTTAACACAACTGTTTTTCCACCGGTATTTGGCCCTGTAATTACGAGTGTATTAAAATCTCTTCCAATATGAACATCAGTTGGAATCACCCGTTTAGGTAATCTTGATTTTTGTTTTTCATCAGACTTCTGTATAGAATCTCTGTTTTGGCGTGTTTGAAATTCCAGTAGTGGATGCCGTGCTTTTATTAAATTAACATTTCCGTCTTTATTTATTTTTGGTTCAATAGCATTGAGTTCTTGACTAAAACTTGCTTTTGCGGATAAGAAATCAAGATCACCAAGTATATTAAGTGCTTGCTCAAGTTCTGGTAATTGTTCCCGTAATTGGTCAGTTAGTTCAAGTAATATCCGTCGTATCTCACGTTGTTCTGCTTCGGTTGCATCATGTAATGAGTTATTCATTTCAACAACGGATAATGGTTCAATAAAGTATGTTGCGCCACTGGTGGATTGTCCCTGGACAACCCCGTTGAAAAATGCCCTTGCATCTTGCTTGATTGGAATAACAAACCGATTATTTCGGGATGTTATGACAGATTCTTGAATTGATTTTTGATGATCTGGCGAACGGAGGATTGTGTCTAACTTATCATGGATATTGCTGCGTATTTTTCTGAGTCTTTGACGGATAGAACGGAGTTCTTTACTTGCACGGTCAAGTAAAATACCTTCAGAACTAATACAATTGTTGATAGAGTCAACAAGTTCCTCGAACTTTGGAAGTGCTCGAACAATTTCAAATAAATATGGAAATTCTTCGTGGTTTTGATTATAAGTCTTTTGTTTTATTTGAGAGGGGAGTTGAGCAACTCTTGCTATATTTAGAAATTCTTCTGGATCTAAAATCGCCCCTGTTTTGTATGCATGGATTAGTGTTTTACTAATATCTGATAGTCCAGCTAAAGGAATATCTCCGCAACGGTCTTGAAATTTCTTAACCTCTGAACATAGCTTCAATTCATAACGAATCAAGTCCAGAGATTTAGAAGGGGAAAGGCAATCTACCCGCGTATTTCCCAACTCTGAGACAGTATATTTTTTTAGGAGTACTTTGACTTTATCGTATTCTAAGGCTTGTTCTACGATAGGAATCATCGGTGTAACCTTTCATTGTCCTAATAGTATTAAGGAACACTCCTAAGTAAATGAAATTTGGAAACAAATCTATTCTAATTAACCCTGCCATTACCTGTAATTATAAAGGCAGACACCTCATCTTTTCAATGTAGATTTATGTTCACCATGTGTGAAATACAGGTTTCAATCAGAAAAGAATATGATTTAATTAGTTTATTATTTTATACGGAGTATTGTAAAAGTGTTAATTCCCGATCACAAACCATTCAGATTTGTGAGACTAAACTGTCAAACTATTTCTGGGTTTGATTCTATTCTAAATACGGAAGCTGTCATTTACTTTGTTTGACAGCTCCCCATGTTGTAGCTAATTTTTCTCGTGGTGCCACAGGTAAGATCTCATGTTTCCACCATGAAATCACAAATATACTGCCTTCAATTTCAAACAGTTGTTCAGTTTTTCCATCTTCAAGATTATGAAGATAAAAAACACCCCAACGAGAATAGATAATTTGTTGACCATCAAATGACCAATCCGTCCACATACCTGTCTGTTTATCAACATCAAATAAAGGTTTGATGGCACGGGTCTCAACATCAATAGTAGTTAAGGTATCAAACTCCCTACTCCATCTGCGGAACAAAATACTCTTCCCATCTGGTGCCCATACAGGATAGAAATCAATATTTAGTTCTGTTAATATATCAATCTCTTTTGTTTCAGTATCTAATATGTATAGTTGTTCTAAACCACCTGATCTTTCCAGTGAGAAGGCAAGTTGTTTACTATTTGGTGACCAAGTAATGCCCCAAAAAAAGAAGGATCTACCAAAATGAGGAATTTGTGTCATCACTTCCATTTCGCCGGAAGCAATATCAAGTACCCATATCTGGTTGTCTTGTTGTTTTTGTTCATTTGTCCAACCGTTAAAAGCCAATTTTTTACCATTTGGCGATACTGCAAGGAATCTGTATGTTCCACTAATAGGTGTGTGTTTCGTTTTATTCCTTGGGTTATTGATATCTATTGAATATATATCTGATTGAGTAGCAGCGCGCTGAATAAAGTAGAGGGTATCCCCTTTTGGTCCCCAAGCCGGATACATTCCTGATTGGTTTAAGGGTAGTGTCTTATAATCACCATCCGGTGTGAAAGTTGTCATATGGAGATTAAAATCCAATCTACCTACTTTGTCATTGAATCCAGATACGGCATACGCAATTCTACCTTGTGGTTGAGCGCTTACATTCAGTGGAAAAATCAACAGTGCATAGAATATAGTGAATAAAATTGCAATTATTACTTTTGTTTGTATTATATTATAACTTGAATTATTCATTTGACACCACTTGTGCTGATAGATTTAGACGGTCATAATTCAGAAGAGCACGTTCATAGGAATTTCTATTTAATCCTAAATCTGTTAGGTTTGTAATTCGATTGTAATTATTCAATGCAGAACTACGACTGCCATTTTTTTCTGCTTCCTTAGCAAATTGTACGTTTTTAATAAAAGATGTAGCTAAATCTTCGTAAATCTTAATACGTTTGCGGATTTCTTTTGGCAAACCATGGCTAATATCCTTTGATACCTTATAGTTTCGTATTGAATCTGTATAGGCTACAAGTGCATCAAAGAAAAGCTCATCTGTCTCTAATTTCGTGGCTTGTGTTAGGTCTAAAGAATCTTCAATAACGGTGATAACTTCTTTAGCATGATTGAGTAAATCATGACTCTTCTGCTCTAAACCAGTTTGTATTGTTTTTTCAAATTCATCAATTATATCTTGATATGCAACTTTAGCATCTTCAATTTCATTGAGTTTTTCATAGCATAGGGCTTGATTGAACTTTGCACCAGTTATGACATACTGTCTAATTTGTGGTGAGAGATTCGAAGTTGTTGGAAATGCATTTGATTCATACGCAGAGATTGCCTTAGTGTAATCACCCTCTTGTTCGTAACAGTTGCCAATAGCCTTTTGTGCATACAATGCAATAAGTTCATTTTCTGATTTATGATTGTCCACTACCATCTGAAATTCATTCCGTGCTTCAGGATATTTTTCTTGATAGTATAGACTCTTTGCATATTGGTAACGTGCTTTGTCAGCAAATACGGTATTAGGATATTTTTGGATAAAGTGATTTAGTTTTTCTTCTGCTTCAGGAAATGTAGTTTTTTTGTTTTCTTTACCATTTTCTGTTTCATCAGTGGGTGCGGATGTATCTAAGAAATCCTTCTCAGCATCTTTATATGTAGTGATTGCCTCAGAATAATGGGCGGATGCTTTAGCATAGGTGTTTTCCTGATTCTGATTAATAACAATATACCCAACAACTCCAACAATTACCACTGCAGTAACAATAATAATAAGCTTAGCATTGTCTTTTATGAATGAATAACACGCAAGAACAAGATCAATAAACTTATCTTCTTGTTTGATTTCTTCATTCATGATCCGTCTGTTTTGCGACATGATACCCTCAATTATTTAATGACTTACAAGCGGGTGACGGGAATTGAACCCGCGACCCTCAGCTTGGGAAGCTGACGCTCTACCGCTGAGCTACACCCGCACCCATCATAGAAATTATACTATATCATGGGTGGATTGTCAAGGAGAAGAAAGTAAAGAAAAGATTCTATAATTTGGTGTTTAAAGAAAGGATATAACTGAATTTCTATACATATATAATCTATGATAAAGTCATATTTAGTTATAAG
This sequence comes from uncultured bacterium, assembly GCA_964652195.1. GTDB lineage: Bacteria > Poribacteria > WGA-4E > WGA-4E > WGA-3G > MSPOR6. The sequence goes on from CAZZBB010000075.1 coordinate 61,936, forward strand.
AGAAGGACGGATAATAAAGATTACCCGTCCGGACCTATCATGATGTAGTCAATACTTACAAATTATCAAGTTCTTCAACAACCTGTTCGGCAGTCAATGTATTATCGGGTGGAGCATCTTCAACATGCTTAAATGCTATATTCCCAGATTGATCAATTATAAATACACCTCGAGTTGTAATCCCTATATCTTCAAGTGCCATTCCAAATTTCTTTGATACTTCAAGATTCATATCTGAGAGGAGTGGAAAATCTACACCACCAAGGGCTTCACTCCATGCTTTGTGCGCAAAAGTTGAGTCTCGACTTATTGCAACTACGTCAGCACCTTTTGCCTTTATTGCTTCTAAATTTTCATTGAAATCGGGTACCTGTTCGGAACATACTGGAGAGAAATCGAGTGGATAAAATAGAACAACTAATTTCTTCCCTTTATAATCATCTAATGAAACTTCTATATCATCCTGATTTGTTGATCCTGATAAAGTAAAATCTGGAGCTGCACTACCTTTATTTGCCATTAAATACCTCCAAAAACGACATAATATAATCTTGATTATTATAGTTAAAATGATAACATGATATACCTATAAAACCAAATTAAAATACAAGTCTATATGTTAAAAAATCGTATTCAAACTAATAGTCGTAAATGTAACTTTTAATCCTAATATACAGACAACCTAATAAGGTACAAAAACAGACCTTTAATCCTAAATTCCCCGATGAAAAATTGTGAAAATGTTAAATTTTTCAATTCTCTGAAAAAGTGAAAAAAGTTACACTTTTTGACACATTGTGTGTCATTGAAATTGGTGTAAATTACCCCTCTAACCTCTGTCATAGACTGACTTTACTTCACTTTGAATTAACATTTTAAGAATTTGCAAAAAGTGTGATTTTGTGTTTTTGTTGTCCTTGCGAATTTTGACAATTCCCAGTTGCATAATAAAACAGTTTTTTTGACAAAAGACTTTTTGTATTTAGGTTT
>CAZZBB010000076.1:0-93541 GCA_964652195.1 uncultured bacterium
TGTGACATTGAAATTGGTGTAAATTACCCCTCTAACCTCTGTCATAGACTGACTTTACTCCACTTTGAATTAACTTTATAAGAATTTTCAAAAAGTGTAATTTTGTGTTTTTGTTGTCCTTGCTGATTTTGATAATTCCAAACTGTATAATAGGGCCGATTTTTTGACATTAAGACTTTTTTGTATTTAGGATCATTTTTGTAAATATTCATCATTTATTCTCTAATTATATACTTTCCATAAAGGTACGGAATTGGAAGATTGGAAGGGGGAACTGTGGATGGTGGGTTCCATCCTTCCCTACCTTCCGTCCTTTCATCCGAATATTTGCTTTCGGGGTAAATCCTGATATTTATGTTAACCTAATTTGCCACTTATAAGCTTTTATACTTTTACATAGAAACGCAGTCTTTCATGAAATTTGCTGATAGTTAGCCATAATCTCTTGTGTAGGCTTTCAGTTTGCGTCAAGAAGATGTATATAACCAGATGTTTATGGTAAATAAGTAGCTTTTGGTAATGTTAGTTGTTAGATATAGTTAATTTCTTCAATTTATTTTCAATTTTATAGAAAAAAGTGTGAAATCAGCATTTGTAGGGTTTATACTAATATCATATCTATTAATTATTGTCTCATTACAGGTGATTAGGAATGAAACGGGAAAGCATATACTGTCAGTATATGCTACAATAAAGAGACATTTTCATTTAGAAATGGTATTAGAATACCTGTAGGTTGGGTTGAGGAACGAACTCCAACATTTAACGCTGGAGATACAGGAAATATTGGGATTCACCTACAGTTCAACACTACCTACGAAATAAACTTTTAGTAACACTAATTAACTGATAATTCTTAAAACTAAATAACCCTTTCGAAATGTAGTTATGAAAGTTTCACAACTGTTGTGAAAAGGAAATCGAAATCTTATACCCCTACAAACCTATACCGGAATTTGAAAAGTAATGTGGAGAATGTAAATGAAACTTGGATTTGTAAGTGCGATTTTACCTGAACAAACATTGGATGAAGTAGTAAGATTTGCTGCGGAAACTGGTTATGATTGTGTGGAATTGATGTGTTGGCCAAAAGGGAAAGCCCAACGCCGTTATGCGGGGGTAACCCATATTGATGTGGTTTCACTTTCTGATGAAGATGTGGATCATATTCTAAAGTGTGTATCCGATGCAGGGATAACAATTAGCGGGTTAGGCTACTATCCAAATCCACTGACACCCAACGAAACTGAAGCGGATATCTATACGGATCATCTCAAACAGTTAATATTGGCTGCCAAACGATTATCGGTTGGCATTGTCAATACATTTATTGGGAGAGATCAGACTCGGACAATTGATGAAAATTGGGAACGCTTTAAAGAGGTCTGGATACCTTTAATCCAATTTGCTGAAGATAACGGAATACGTATAGGAATTGAAAATTGTCCGATGTTTTTTACGGAAGACGAATGGCCATCTGGACAAAACCTTGCTTATTCTCCTGCCATTTGGGAACGTATGTTTGATGAGATTCCATCCGACTATTTTGGACTTAACTTTGATCCATCGCATTTTATCTGGCTTCAGATGGACTACCTGAAACCACTTGTCACCTTTTCTGATCGTATTTTCCATGTACATGCAAAGGATGTACGTTTGGATAAAGAACGACTGAATCAAGTGGGTATTTTAGCGACTCCATTATCGTATCATACCCCAAAACTTCCTGGACTGGGTGATGTAAATTGGGGTAATTTTTTCTCCACTCTGAGTGAAACTGGATATACAGGTTCAGTCTGTGTTGAAGTTGAAGACCGCGCTTATGAAGACACATTAGAATTGCGACAACGTGCGTTAAGACAGAGCCATATCTTCTTGAGACAGTTCATAGGGTAAAGCATGAATACCTATGATTGGATACAAACGGAATACGCAGAACTTGAAGAAGCGGGATTGCTGCGTCATCTTCGGACCGTAATGAGTCCCCCAGCAAACACAGTTACCATTGATGAAAACTATGTTGTTATGCTCGGTTCAAATAACTATTTGGGGTTAAGTACACATCCAAGCGTTGTTACTGCTGCAGCCTCAGCAGGGACGATTTATGGTACAGGTGCAAGCGGTTCTCGTCTGCTAACAGGGAATACAGAGCTGTACACAACTTTGGAAGATACACTATCCGAATTAAAGAGGACAGAAGCATCATTAGTTTTTAGTTCAGGTTATGCAGCGAACACAAGTATCATTCCTGTACTTGCCGGAGAAGCAGACCTTATTCTAAGCGATGCTCTTAACCATGCAAGTATCATTGATGGATGTCGTCTGAGTCGCGCCACTAAACAGGTCTACAGACACTGTGATGTGGAACATCTTAAATCTCTATTAGAAGAATCTTCAAGTTTTAGAAGACGACTTATTGTAACGGATGGTGTTTTCAGTATGGATGGCGACATTGCTCCTTTACAGGATATATACCAACTTTCAAAGGAGTATGATGCCATGCTGTTGGTAGATGATGCACACGGATTTGGTGTATTGGGAAAAAAGGGTAGGGGTACAGTGTCACATTGTGGATTAGAAGGTGAAGATATAATTCAGATGGGGACGTTGAGTAAAGCGTTAGGAGGATTGGGAGGATATGTAGCAGGGAGTCGACAATTGATTGACTTGCTTATCAACAAGGCACGAGGTTTTATTTTTACAACAGGACTTCCTCCTTCAGTGTTATCTGCTGCGAATGCGGCACTAAAAGTAATGAGTTCTACACCTGCTTTACGGAGACAATTACTTGAAAATGCGGATTGTATGAGAACCTGCTTAACAAATATAGGATATACTTTGTTACCCGGTCAGACGCAAATAATACCTGTCATATTAGGTGATGCACAACGTGCAACAGATGTTGCTGAAGCACTTCTTACGGAGAATGTGTTTGCCCCTGCAATTCGACCCCCTGCTGTACCTATGGGGACAAGTCGCTTGCGTGTTACTGCTATGGCAACACATACAGATCTTGATTTACAGGTTGCTATAAATGGTTTTGCAATGGTTTGGAAGCAGTTTTATGTAAAATAGAATAAATAAGACAGCATTTTGGATCATACCTGCCATACTATGAACTCATATTGAGTAATACATATATTGGAGTGGAAACAGATAACATTTTCGCAATCGCATTCATTGATAACCCGTGGCAATACAGAAATACGGATAAGACACGCAATTGAAGTGAATACCCTTTTGGGTGTGAGTCGTGTAAATTGGAACCCGCAACTTTTACACTTATGTCGTTGTTTTCCTTCAACTTTACCATTTTTGACACAGTGTGCATGTTTACAACGAGGACAAGACATTCAAATAACCTCACTTTACAATATCTTTGATAACATAGCTGGTTAATAGATAATTTGCTTTTTATTTTTTTTTGCAATATGATATCATACTATTGATGAAGGGGCAAGTTGTACGTTTCAGAGATTCAGAGGGTTATTGTACAACCTGTTCAAATCATTAGTCGTGTAAAACCCTCAAATAATTAACCTTCTCAAATAGAGGAGACACAAGATCAGACATGACTACAAAGTCCATTTCATACAATTTAATATGTTAAACAATAAGCTTGCCCATTGGACGCAGTGGAATAACAATAGAGACCAGCCCAATCTTGGGACGGATTGCCTGACCCTTTCTTTTCTTTGTTGTGTTTCGGCAAAACTCCCATCAGTTGAATAACAACCACCGCAGTGTCAAAAGCCTCTCTGTCCGGACGCGGATAGATACGAGACGCAAGCGGATAACTACCCTATAGGAGATAGACTCATGAGTCGGCGTTATCGTTTTTTGACCAACCCCCGTATTTTTAGTGTTTTCACCGAGCGCAAGATGAATCTTGTCGAGGGGTTCTTACTTTCTGTTTTCATAACCATAATAGGTAGCGGCTTGTTTCATTACTTAGACAGTAAACATGACAAAGCCAGAGAGCAGGCTATAGAGCAGGCTATAATAGCAAGGTTCTCACAAAACCTTGAAGATGCACGCGCCGAAATTCAGCGCCTTAAAGCAAAAAACAAACGAAACGGTACCCCCCGATCTACCCCTGCGTCGCTAAAGGGTGCCTCCGAGACGGAGACCCAGACACCTGCTGTGCACTCGCACGATCACAGCGATGTTTCCATATCCACCGACACGACGGAAGTTGTACAGTCAGGAACTCTCAAAGGTTTGCCACTCGATGTTGCCAATGAAATCCGGGAAGAATACCGCGCCGCGTCCATCAAGCGTGCAACTCAGTATCACGAATGGTACCAGCGAAGAAAGGCACTCAAAGAAAGGGACATCGCATTGGCTGAAAAAGAATTAGCCCATGGGAAGAACGTTCTCGCGGATTCAAAGAATCTACGCGAACATATCCTATCCGTTTTTGCAAATCTGTCTCCGGAACAACTCGATGCTGAGCGGGAAAAGACATTGAAAACGCATCCCGCCGAAGAGGTCGATCTATTTTTTGACCACATTGCTGCATACGGCACTGCCAAGACCCCTGAGCAGCTCGAACAAGGCGCGCAGAACCTCCAGATAAACCAAGAAACGCTGGCAATCACGCGGGAGGCATTGAAAGTGGAGCGGGAACAGATCCAGCGCGAGTGGGAGGAAGTTCAGCGCACAGAGATCCCCTCACCGAATATAGATCTTAACGAGTTCTACACGGAATGGAAAAAACGTAATAACACGAAGCCCACGCGATAGTGGGCTTTGGACAATAACCACCAGGTTATGGAGGTTTTTCGATGTATATAAAACTGTCAAAATACAAATCGGTGAAAGCGTTCACCATAACATGCGTTCTCCTATTAGTTGTTATCCTTGTCGCTCTTGCTTGTGACTTAAACGCGCTAAAAAAGGCTATGGAGGCTGCGCATCTGAAGTACCAGACTGCCGAAATGGACCTTGCTGCCCACATGAGCCAAGATGCCGGAATATGTAGTCTCCGCCACTGTGGGTGCTACTGTAGGGGTCGGCGTGAGGATAATCTCCGGGGCTGTAATAGCAAGCGTAGCCACCTTGAACCCAGCTACTGGTGCAACAATCATAGTCAGCTCAACCGCGGGGGCCTACGCCCTATGGTACACCAAACTTTGCTTTAAAGAGTCAGCTTGATATTTGTAGATATTTATGTGAAACTATGACAAATACAACTGAAAGAGAATTCAGATTATGAGTACAAAAGCACATGTGATTAATTTTGAGAAAAAAGTTCCTATTGAACGTGGTACAGGTGTAAAAACAGTTCCGTTAGCAGGTAAATGGATAAATTCGACTTCGCTTACAAACGGTGTAACAGTCTTTGAACCTGGGGCAGCGATTGCCAGACACTACCATAACTGTGATGAGTCTGTTACCATTCTTGAAGGTGAAGCGACATGCGAATTAGATGGTGATATTTTCACGATGAATGCGTATGACACAACATTTGTCCCTGCCGGAATACCACATCGTTTTTGGAATGAAAGTGATGCTCCGATGAAGATATTGTGGACATACGCTTCTGTAGAGGTGACTCGTACCTTCACCGAGACAGGAGAAACTGTGGGACATTTGTCGGCGGGTGATCAAGCCGTCGTATCGTAGACGGTGCACGTAAAGGAGAATTCTGAATGTCCGTACAAAAGTATATCAAGGATAATCAATCATCATTATGTAATTTGCTGCAAGAACTTGTTAGAATTCCTACGGTCAACCCACCTGGAGAGAATTATGCCGAGATTGTAGAACTGCTTGAAGCGAAATGTCAGTCGATAGGTATGAAGACAAGAGTAGTAAAGGTGACCAAAGTTCGAGCTGAAGAAGTTATCTCAAACGCGGCAACCCATCCACGGTTAAATCTTATTGCACGCTGGGATGTTGGGGCTGAAAAGACTGTCCATTTCAACGCTCACTACGATGTTGTTCCTGTTGCTGGAAAATGGCGTTTCAATGATCCATTTAGTGGAAAGATTAATGGTGATTGGTTATATGGACGCGGTTCCAACGATATGAAGGATTCTATCGCTGCATTGTTATTTGCCATTGAAGCAATTCAGAAGAATGATATTGAACCACAGTTCAATATTGAATGTTCGTTTACATGTGATGAAGAGACGGGTGGACAGTTAGGTGCGGGATATATTGTTGAGAAGGGATTGGTGGATGCGGATTATGTAGTCATCTGTGAAGGTGGAACGGAGATGAATATCGGAAACGGACACAACGGTGTTCTTTGGTTGAAAATTGATGTACAAGGAAAAGCTGCACACGGATCTCAACCGGATAAAGGAATAAATGCTTTTGAGAAAACTGCAGAACTTGTTTCAGCATTACAACGGGTAAAACGAGGGTTGAAATCACCAGACCGAGCTTTTAAGACGAATGATGGAGCTGAACGTTTTCCAACTATGAATATTGGTGGGACGTTCCATGGTACTGATGGAGATAAGGTAAACACTGTTCCTTCAAATCTTACTTTTTCGATTGATCGACGGGTTGTACCGAATGAAAAGTTAGAATTTGCTGAACTTGAGTTGCGAGAGGCTATTGTAGGTGCATGTGAATACTATCCTGATTTGAAGGCTGATGTTAAAGCTATTTTGCGTATTGAACCGTGTTTAACGGATGCTGATTCACCATTAGCACAAAGTTTCGCGGATGCTGTCCGTACAGTTCGATATCATCAACCCAAATTTAAAAGTACTACTGGTTTCACAGATTTACATTACTTTGTTAATACAGGTTTACCGGGAATAGGATATGGACCAAAAGGTGAGAGGGGACATGCGATAAATGAACGGGTACATATTCCTGATCTTGTGCGGACATCTGCTATCTATGCTGTCTTTATGACGCGATCAGAATTGTAATGAAGGAATGTATACAATGAATAACCCAAGACCTGCACCATTAAATGTCATACCAGACGATCCTACAGGTAATACATGGGGAATACCAGAATGGGCAATCGCACGTTTTGGTAAGGGAGCACACTCTCGGACTGCGAATTTGGGGGATGTCAGTCTATCTTCTTGTGGAAAATATTTTGCGGCTGGTACAGGTTCAGGGTTATGGTGGTATGAAGTAGCTACAATGGATCCAGTTTCGTTATGGGAAACAGAACGGGGACTTATTTCTGCCGTAGAAATTTCACCTGATGGTAAATTGGTTGCTACTGCTAATTGGGATGGTGATGTTAAGATCTTTGATATCCAAAGCGGTGAATGTATTTCTAAGATGAAAAGAGACAAATATTCCAATAATACGCCTACACTTATCGCGTTTTCACCAGATAGCCGGAGACTTGCTATTCCCGTAGACAAGCATGGAAAAATTGAGATATTTGATACAAAGAGTGGTAATAGTCTTTTACAACTTAATCTGGATATCCGGCAAGAAAAGTGGGACAGTATATCTCAACTTGGATTTTCACCGAATAATGAAATTCTCGCAGCGACTTGGAAAATACCTGTGGATTCCGATGGACCCTTCATTAGTTCAACAAGATTTAATCCACAAACCTACCTGTATCATCCAGAAACTGGAGAACAGATCGGAAAATATAATGGTGGTGAGTATACATTCTCACCTAATAGTAGGTTCTTGGCTTATGTATGTACAAATGAAAAATGCAGAAAAAACAAAGACATTCCATGCTTTATTACTGTCTTGGAGATAGGATCAGGTGAACGAGTTGCTTACTTTAAAGGACATGACAAGCCTATAACAAGCATCACATTTTCGCCTTGTGGTAGTTATCTTGTGTCATCTGATAATGGAGGAACATTGCGGAAGTGGGAATTATCAACAGGTAAAGAGAAGATAGTGTGCCGTTATGCCACATCTTCTTCAAAGAATTGGCTACAGAAATTAATACAGAAGATTGGAAAAAAGGCGAATTCAGATAGTGTTGGAGAGAGAATATGTCGTGTTGAACTGTTCTACTCTTGTGATGGTGGATTATATTCTGCTGTGTTACCACATGGGAAAGAGGTGATTGAAGTATGGGATGTCGAATCTCACGAAAAAGTGAGGACGTATGAACGTCTGATTGAAAGCATAGGGGATGAATGGTTTACAAAATGTCCAGAACTAGCGATTGCTCATGCACTTAAAAATAGAGAAGATACAACCGAAGAACAATCTATCATGGTATCACTCCAAGATGCTACCTGTTTTCCTGAACCGATTGTTTTCTCTCCGGATGGAAAGACATTGGCAAGTAGTGGTGTGTGGAATGCGATGATTTTATGGAATGTTGAAAACAAACAGACACATACAAAATTAGTAAAAGAAGGGTCAATCTATTATTTCACTTTTCTGGATAATAGTAACTTATTGATAGCTAACAGCTACGATGAATATACCTTACAATTATGGGAATTGGGTGAACCCTACGAATTAATTGGTAACATTTCAGATCCAGGATGGAGTCGTCTTATAACATTTGATCCAACAGGAAAGCGTTTAGCACTTTGTGTAGGTCCATATAAGGAGCGAATACCTATTATATGGGAGCTTGAATCTGATAAAAAAATAGAAATAGGTTCAGCCTTAAAAGACCGCATTTCTTCAATGAGTTTTACCGCTGATGGTAGACGATTGGCAATCGGAAGTTGGGAAGGAATTGTGCAGCTTTGGGAAGTTAATGTTGGTAAGCAAGTTGCTACTGTCAAAACGCCTGATACAATTTATTCACTTACATCTTCTCCTTGCGGCAATATGATAGCTGCAGGTGTAAATAGGAATATATACTTTTGGGATACCGAAGATTTAGAACTGATTCGTACAATCCAGCAACCATCAGGTGAATCTTACCCGAATTCACTTGCATTTTCTCCATGTGGTAAGTATCTGGCATCCGGTACATGGTGGGAACGTGGTATGGTGAAGATGGCTATCCGTTTATGGGATGTTGGTACTGGAGAGAATATTCATTCCTTCAAGGGACATTCAACAGATATACAATCACTTACCTTTTCACCTGATGGTACGTTATTGGCAAGTGGAAGTTATGACGGTACTATTCTACTGTGGGATTTGAAGTCTTTTCTTGAACAATAGATAATTACTGTGAATCATCATGTTATAATTCAATTTAAGATTTTCTGATAGATTGGTATGGTAAGATGAATAAAAGATTTAAACGTCACATTGAAGATTTTATTTGCGGTAAATGCGGTGTATCTGTTGTAGGTGACGGTTATACCAATCACTGTCCCGAATGTCTTTGGAGTCAGCATGTTGATGTAAATCCTGGGGATCGGGCTGAAACTTGTCACGGGTTAATGGAACCTATTGGGTATACGCATAAACAGGGGGATTATATACTTTCCCATAAGTGTATGTTGTGTGGTATTATAAGAAGGAATAAGGTATCAAAGAATGATAATATTGAAATTATTCTTAGTCTACAAGGAGTAATAAATGAGTAAGAAAGGGATTCTATCAATTGTAGCGATTGTTGTTGCTGTAATTGCAGCCGTTGCTTTAGGAGTTCTACTTTACTTAACATCTGAGGAACTCAAACAGACGCAAATTGATTTAAATACTACAGACAGAAAATTGAAAACGACTGAATCAAATAAAGCCGATGTTGAAAAGAAGCTAACTGAAACCGAGAAATCTTTGAAAGACACACAGGAAGAGTTGACTCGAACGAAGGAGATCTTGGAAAATGAGAGTGAAGCTGCACGGAAAATAGCCGCTGAACGGAACAAACTACAACAAGATAAAACAAATCTTGAAACTGAAAAGGAAAGTCTACGCGCTAAATTGACAGAAATTGAATCGGAATTACAACGTATACGGGAACAGTCACAACGTTCTATTGCTGCTATTCAGGATAGGTTTAAAGATACTGTAGGTGCTGTGTTGGATGATGCTGGACGGTTAACGCTTGATGTAAAAGGGAAAATACTGTTTGAGACGGGTAGTGCTGTACTGAGTAAGGAAGGAAAAGCACTCTTGGATGCAATTGCTGAAGAGGTGTTGCTCAATGAAGATTATACGTCTTATGCGATTCGTGTTGAAGGACATACAGATAATAATCCAATTGCAGGTTCAGCACTTCGGAATTGGGATCTATCAACACAACGTTCTATATCTGCGGTTAAGTATTTACAGGAAAATGCTAAAGTTACCCCAGAACGTCTATCAGGAACAGGATATGCTTTCTATCAACCGATAGATACAGCTGAAACGGCGGAAGCGAAGGCAAAAAATCGTCGAATTGAAATTATCCTCGTTCCTCCACAAGATTTCTTGTCCGAATTGCTGCAGTCACTTCAAAGTGTTATGGAATCGATTGAGGAAAAACAGTAGTTTATTCTTTTGGTGTTTCTGTATTGGTAGATCTGTTTTTTGCTTGAGTTGCGAGTCTTGCTGCTTGTCGTGCCAGTCGATTTGCTCCTGCTATCTGCTCAATTATCTTTTCATTCGTCCATGAAACTGAAAACAGATAACGGATCTCTTCTGGTATGTTAAGTGTATCAACACCAACTGCTACCTGAAGTCCTGTATCAGCAGTATGGCGTAGACCCGCGTTGATGCCGCTCCCATCATATTCCAGATTCAGTTTTATATCTCCTCTTGTGAATGATGGATGAAACCCAGTACTCACACCACCAAACAACCCGATATTTTGATCTACTGATGCAAATCGATGATTACCTATCCCGATATGCACCATAAAAATTGGAAGTTTGGGTATGGTAAAGGTCTTACTGACGACAAGAAAAGCCGATTGTGTTTGGTAAGTTTTCCATTTTGGAGGAATCTTGTCACCCAGATTCTCCACACCTAAAACAATATTGGGTATTAATCCTGATTCTGCTATGAGTTGTGCCTTTAGGTGTGCTAATGAGCTACGGCGTAATCCATTATTTATCTCTAACAGGTGCACCAGACCAATTTCTAATCTATCAAACATCCCAAAGTTAACTCTGAAACCTGTGACATCCCGCGATAATGAGCGTTCATTGAGGAAGGAAGTATTCACACCTACTCCGAATATACCATGTTTTAATACTTCACCTGTGGGAATATCTACTAAACCACTATCTGTGAAGACTTCTCCACTAACGGTTGGGGAGAATAATAGGTTTATACTCAATATTAAAGAAAGTAAGGTCAGGTATCGTATTATATGCAAAATGTTTGACTATTCCATGTATTTGATACCGTTAGGTGTGCCGATAATGACTTTATCTGCACGATCTACGAAAATACCGTTTTCAACAACACCGGGGATATTGTTTAACTGCAGTTCTACTTTCTCAGGTTCAGGGATTCCTGCAAAGTTGCAATCAAGAATATAATTTCCGTTATCAGTAATCAATGGATTATCTATCCCTCCACGTAAGTCTGATTTTCCACAAACTTTATCAACTTCCCGTTGGGTTGCTTCCCATCCGAATTTAATTATCTCTACTGGTAATGCAAATGTTGATCCAAGAACTTGAGACACCTTACTTTCATCTACAACAATCACGATCCGATTTGAGGCATTGGCGATAATCTTTTCTCTAACCAAGGCAGCACCACCACCCTTGATGAGATTCAGGTGTGAATCTACCTCATCAGCACCATCAATCGTGAGTTCTATTGTAGGATGTTTAGCCAGTGTAGTAAGTGATATATTCTGTTCTGTAGCAATCTTCTCTGTACCCTCAGATGTAGGTATTCCGATGATATTTAGACCATCCTGTATCATTTCCCCAAGTTTCAACAGTGCATAGTAGACAGTTGATCCTGTGCCTAAGCCGATAACCATCCCATTCTTAACTTCCTCTGTTGCTTTTTCTGCTGCAATCTTCTTTTGATGTTCTGTGTTCATATTATAATTCAATCCGTCTATTTTCTTCTATAGATTGTGCTGCTGCAAGGCTTATCCTGATCGCAGATAAGGCAACTTCTACATCTTTAAAACATGGTTCATTCTCTTTAGAATCTTGTATTTCAGATAGCCATAGTTCCTGTAGAGAGGGTTGCGGAGTTTTATTGATCAGTAATTCAGAGACTCCCTTTGGTGTTGAACAGTGCCACCCGTTGCCTTCGTTGATAAGTGTTCCATTGGTGAGGACATATCGGTGGTGTTGTTGTGACTCATTAATTTCAATGCCACCTGCCCAACTCCACTGACCGATACCTCCCCGTCTAAAGGTAATAGTAACGGTGTTAACGAAACGATTATACTGACCAGTTTCAGTTAATCCTTCATAACATGCTGCACCTTCTACCCACGCGGCATCTCCGAACAGGTCCACAACAGGGTAAATATGGTAGATGAAGAAATGTGCTGGAATTCCCGATACAGGTAAGTTGAATAGAATTTCAGGTCGTGCTCCACGACCCGGCGTTAATCGGACAAATGAGGAGAGTAGTAAATCACCAAGTTCTTCTGTTTTCTGTTTTAGCGATTCATGGGTATTTGAGATAGCCTCTGGATGGGAAACACGTAAAACACGTTTCCCTGCTTTGGCAAGGTTTATGGCTTGTTCACCTTGGTCAACATTGTTTGCGATAGGATATTCAACAAAAACATGTTTGTCTGCTTGCAATGCTTCAAGTATAATATCGCCGTGACTATCATTATGAGTACAGATTACTATACCATCTATTTCATCTTGCTGTAATAGATCTTTCCATTTTGGGATGTATTTAGTATTGAACTCTGTGGAAAGTTGACTGCCGGTTTGCTCGTTCCTGGAGGTAATGGCACAGATGTTAACTGTTTCTATAGATGAGAATTGTTTGAGGTGATGGCGTGCCATTCCCCCGGATCCAATTATACCAATATTAATTGTCGTAATTCTCCTTTATATTGCAAAGGTAAACAGAATAAAATGATCGGGAAATTAGTGATGTTATTAGAATATAGGGCTATCCCCAACCTTGACTTTCACCACCAACACGAGTTTTACTAATTTTCTCGTAGTATCCACTTTTTCTATATGCAGTTAGGGGGTGTGGATCTCGTCCCATTTCCAAACGAACCTGTTCAAGTAAAGGGTTCACATCTGTTTCGTTTGCACGTTGTAAAATACTCTCGGCTTCTACGATATCTGCAGCATCTTGTGCCTCCGCTAATGCGTCTCTGTCAACTAACAGTGCTTGTGCGTATGCCTTTTGCAGATTACATACTGATTGAATGCTTGCTTCGACTTTTGGTTTCAAATTATGACTTTGATCAATCATGTATGCGATATCGGTTTCAGTATCAGGATCAAGTTCAGCAGCAACCAATTCTGTGTAGATTAAGAAGAGTTCTTGCGGGTTGATGGAGCCAACTGTGAGATCATCATCAGCGTATTTTCTGCAATTGAAGTGGAATCCTCCAAGTTTGCCTTCATCAATCAGATATGCAACGATAAATTCGATATTGACACCTTGAGGGTGATGACCGAGGTCCACCAAGACTTGTGCTTTTGAGCCGAGTTTTGTTGCCATTAGATAAGCGGTACCCCAATCTGCTAAATCTGTATGATAGAATGCAGGTTCAAAGAACTTATATTCGATTAACATACGAGTCGCATCAGGAAGTGCATCATATACTTCACTTAAGGCATCAAACATCCACTGTTTCCGTTTTCTAAAGTTTGCTTGTCCCGGAAAATTTGTGCCATCTGCAAACCATAGACTCAGTAAATCGGAACCAGTTTTTTCCATGATGTTAACGCATTCTAACATATGATTGATTGCCAGACGACGAATGTTTGAATGCGGATTGCATACACTACCGAGTTTGTATTCTTGGTCTTGGAATACATTTGGGTTAATTGCCCCGATACCGATACCGACATCTGCGGCATACTGTTTTAATGCTTCCCAATCGTCTGTTTTATCCCACGGTATGTGTAAAGCGACTGTAGGTGAAACACCAGTGAATTTATGAACGGTGGCAGCATCTTCGAGTCGTTCTGCGGCATTTCTGGCTGCACCGGGTTGTTCAAATACACCGAATCGTGTCCCAGAATTCCCGTAACCCCAGGACGGCGTTTCTATATGTTGTTGTTTGAGATGTGTCTTGATAGTCTCTATCTGAATTCCCTGTTTTTCTAATGTTTCGGCTAACAGGTTATAGGCAGGACTGCTACTCATTACGTTTTCTCCTGATTTGTAAGGCATAATTTGAAGGTAATTATATCATAATTCAGTTTATTCTGTAAAGAAATGGGTTATTGGGGCAGGACTATTTAGTCTCAACTCTTCAGAGAATTTTATCACACGTTAATGTTGAAATATAGATATTTCGTGAAATAACATTAAATATCTACTATACTTCACTTTATACATCATTTTTTTAAACCTAAATCCAAAAAGTTGTCCTCATTATAACTGAATCTAATTGGGAGATAATTATGAAATACAATTTTATTGCTCCAAACACATACACAGATGAAGAATTGGTCCTCTATGTCCAAAGTCGTAATGAAGCAGCATTCGCAGAATTAATGTCACGATACAGTCCAAGAATTTGGAACTTAATTCTTCAAAACTCAAGGCAGAGACGGGATGCTGAAGAGATCCTAATGGATATCTGGTTTACAGTTTGGGACAATATTATCGGACTACGGAAAGCAGAGAGTTTTGGTGGATGGTTACGACGGATTGCCTATACTGCATGCAACAGATATTATGCCTCTAATAATAGGAGAAACATAGAATCATTACAGAACTACGATGACATTGCATTACTAATTGATAGAGAAGCTGAGCAACGTTTTCGAGAAGCAAGAATCCGAGTTGATGCTATAGAGGCAGTCAGACATCTTCCGCATAAAGTCCGTTCAATTGCCATAATGTATTATCTTGATCTGTGTAGCATAAAAGAGATTTCAGATGAATTGGATATTCCAATTGGAACAGTTAAATCAAGACTAAGTGAAATTAGGAGACTTCTTCGTAAAGAATTCCAGATGGAACCTATAGAAGGGGAAAATATGTCAGATAAAGTAGATTATTCAAAAGAATTAAGAAAGAAATTGAAGATTATTGGTATTGGAGGAACAGGATGCAATGTGATCAAACGGCTGATGAAATCTGACTATATCAATACCGAGGTTTACGAGTTTTATGCAATTGATTCAGATTATGATGCCCTAATCACATGTGTTGATGCCAAACAAATAAAGATAGACAACAAGACCACACATGGTATCGGTACAGATGAGAGTCATGAACTCCGTAGAAGAGTCGCAGCAAAAAGTATAAACGAATTCCAAGCAATTCTTTCAGACGCAAAATTGGCTATTGTCATTGCAGGGATGGGAGGAGAAACAGGTACAAGTGTCACCCCGCTAATTACATCAATTGCCCGTGAACAAGGTGTATTAACAGTTTGTTTCGTAACCCAACCTTTGAAATCTGAAGGAGAACATCGTCTTCAGCGAGCCGATATAGGTATTCGAGAGCTACAAAATGGATCTCATCACAATCCAGATGCTGTAATTATTGTTCCCAATCAACAACTTATTAATGCAATTGATCCTGATTGTTCTAAGGAGGAATTGTTTGAAGAAAGTAATTGTGTATTACAAAAAGGTGTTGAATCCATTACCGATCCATTTGTACAAAGTGGGGAGATAAGTCTTGAATTTACAGATCTTGAGAATATATTACGTGATCAAGGAAGAGTATTGATAGGTATTGGATATGCAACAGGTGAGAATAGAGCTGTAGAGGCTGCAAAGAACGCTATCGCCTCACCACTTCTTGAAGGAAATGCTATTGATAATTCTATTAACCTAATTGTAAATATCACTTCACCGCCAGATTTTGGAATGACAGAATTGGATCAAACAATGTCAGTAATTGTAGAAAAATTTAAAGAGGTACAACCAATTTTTGGATTAACTATTGATGATAATTTAAAAGAAGGAGATGACGTTTGTGTTACCCTAATGTTGGTTGGTGATGATTCTTTAAGTTCTACATTTTCACCGATTTCAGATAATAAAATTAGTCCTTATGAAGTGGGAACTGATAAATCTTCATACAGACAAGGTGATTTCAGTACTAAATCAACAAATAAAGGATTTGTTCATCTCCACAATCATAGTGAATATAGTCTACTTGACGGTGCATGTAGAATCCCAGATATGGTACGTTGGGCAATTGAGAATAGTTCACCCGCATTAACATTAACAGATCACGGAAACATGTTCGGTGCGATTGAGTTTTACAAAACCGCCAGAGATGAAGGTGTTAACCCAATTATTGGATGCGAGGTAAATGTAAAAAAAGAAGATTCATCAACCGTAGGAAAGGGGGAAGAGATATCTTATGAACTTACTTTACTGGCTGAAAATAACGAAGGATATCATAACCTATTAGAGTTGACATCATTGGGTTATACACAGGGATTTCAGCGGAAACCATACGTCAGTATGGAAATGTTACGGGAATATCATTCTGGTATTATAGCGTTAACAGGTTGTATTAATGGAATAGTACCGAAACTAATCCATTCAAATCAGAGAGATGAAGCCATTCGAAATCTATTGACACTAAAGGATATAATGGGTGAAGACCATCTCTATGTTGAGATACAGAACCATTATATGGATCAAGAGAGGGCTGTATATCCTACAATGGTGGAATTTGCCAAAGAGTATAATATTCCAATAGTAGGAACAAATGACTGTCACTATCTAAGAAAAACTGACCATAGAATGCATGATATACTGCTCTGTATTAAAGGAAAGAAATCTGTCAACGATCCAGATCGGCTACGTTTCAACAACCATTTTTACTTTAAGAATGCGGAGGAAATGCAGGATGCTCTAAAGGATTACCCATCTGAAGCTATTATTAATACACTTGAGATAGCTGAACGATGTAACTTACGACTTAACTACGATGATCGAGTGATGCCAAAATTTGATATTCCTGAAGGATATACACATAAAACTTACTTAAGAAAACTTTGTTATGATGGGTTATATGAAAAGTATGGGAGTCATCTCTCTGATCCAATTCAAAAACGAATGGATTACGAATTAGATGTAATAGAAAAGACAGGCAGTGCTGACATTTTCTTAATCGTTTCAGATTATGTAAATTATGCAAGGAAACAAGGACACCTAATGTCAGCTCGCGGTACAGCAGCGAGTAGTCTCGTTCTATATGCATTGGATGTAATTAACTTTAATCCAATGGATTATGGGTGTTTATTCGAAAGATTCCTAAACCTTGATAGGATGAAATCACCTGATATTGACATTGATTTTGCTGATAATGCTCTTGACGATGTGCTAGATTATATCGTAAGAAAATACGGGCATGATTCTGTAGGGAAAATCGCAGCCTTCACAACATTTAGGGCAAGAGATGCTATAAAAAATGTTGGACGTGTTCTGGAAATTTCAAATGAGAAAATTAAGGAGTTGATTGATCTTGTTCCAGGTATAAGTATTTCTCTTGATGGAATAATAAAACGAGATACAGAATTTCAAAGCCTTGTAGAACTACCTGAGAATAAAGAATTAATAGAAATTAGTAGAGCAATAGAAGGAATGAAACATCATGTATTCACCCATGCATCTGCAATCGCTATTGCAAACGGTCCACTCACTGGATACGTGCCCCTCTTTAAGGATCGAAAGGGGCAAATAGCAGCTCAGTTTGGAAGTAAAGACATTAAAAATATAGGGTTAGTAAGATTTGATTCACTCGGTGTACGGAGTCTATCAGAAACTGCAGACTGTTTGGAAATGATTTCAGAGAATCATAAAGTCAAGATTAATCTTGAAGATATCCCACTTGATGATATAACAACTTACACACTATTTAGTGAAGGATTACTTGCCGGTATATTTCAATTTGATATATCACAAGATTTTAAACAGGTCGTAGCAGAGTTAAGACCTGAGAACTTTGAAGAATTCTCTGCTATCCTTACTCTGTTTCGTCCTGCACCTATTCATAACGGGGATCTTCAATTGTTCATAGAACGTAAACATGGCAATCAACCGATAGAATACATACATACATCCCTTGAACCTGTCCTCAAGAATACATACGGTATCTGTTTATATCAAGAACAGGTTATGCAGATTGTATGTGATGTAGCGGGATTTTCTCTTGGCAAGGCAGAAATACTGCGGAATGCAATAGGTAGAAGGGATGAATTTACAACAAATGAAATACATTCCGATTTCATAAGCGGTTCAATGAATAATGGTATAATAAGAGATGATGCTCAAAGAATTTTTGACTATCTGAAATCTGTTGGAGAGTATGCTTTTAACAGATCTCATGCTATTGCTTATTCATTGTTAGCCTATAGGATGGCATATCTCAAAGTTCATTATCCACATGAATTTATGACTGCAATAATGAAAAGCAAGATCACAGATTCAGAGAAAATTCAGCTTTACAAAGCAGAATGTTCAAGACTCAAAGATTTCTTGGATGTAGAAATCAACCTACTTCCATTAGATATCAACTATAGTTCAAAAGACTTCACAATAGACGGAAAGAGTATCCGAGTTGGTTTACTCACTATTGACGAACTTAATGAAGAAACAGTTGATTCGATTATTACAGAAAGAAATCGTAATGGAATATATACTTCTATCTCCGACTTCAAAAATCGATTGTTAGGGAATGCAATTAATAAGGAACAAATTAATCACATTGCTGCATCAGGTGCATTTGATAAATTACCTGAATAATCTATTTACTTGTATTTGGCAGAATTGGAGATCAATTCCTATAGGAAGATATATTTGGAAAGTTAGAGAATTTAGACATTAAATAAGGCAGATGGATATGTTCCATCTGCCTTATTTGGTAGGTATTGTAAGTAAATTATCTATTGAAAAGGAATGACCTTGATGATATTAATGCCCAAAGCAGGTCTTCCGTATCATCTCGTCTTGTTGATTCTTCAGCAAGATGTGATATTGCTATATCAAGTTCAACTTCACTCGGATAACGGCTTAGAGTCATTAGATACAATTCGTTAATCAACTCTTTTGGAGGCAACTTTTCTCCCGTCTTCGGTTCGAGAAATTGTGTGATTGTACCGTTACTGGCTTTCAACTTTTCATTTACATCACGAGAGTTTATGATATGTAATGCCTGTGTAAGAGTTGGTTCAAGTAAAGGATCTAAGTTCCCTAAGAATTCCCTATCAGAACGTCCAAAAAGGTTAAGGAAACGGGAACTGACGGGTAGTGGCACTTCAACTGCTCGCGTACCGTCCGGATAACGTCCATAGTTCTGTGATGTTCCTGTAACATCGTTTAGTACATCCAGTAGCACTTGTGCCATGAGAGGCCTTGGCATAAAACGAGAGAAGAATCTATCGTCTAATTCATTCGTTTCATTTGGTGCCGCTGACAGTTGATACGTGCGTGAATTTAGTATTAGTTTGATGATATGTTTAGTATCATACCCGCTTCGTATAAATTCCTCTGCTAAAGCTTCTAATAGTCCTTCAACACTTGCAGGTGTTGTTGCACGCATATCATCCACAGGATCAACGATGCCTCTACCAAAATAGTAACTCCACAAACGGTTAACCGTTGCTTTTGCGAAATATGGATTAGTATCCTCAATAATCCAATCTGCAAGATGATTTATAGCCTCCGGCCGATAAGCCTCTGGTAGTGTATTTCCTCCGAGGAAAGTAGGAACTGCAACTTGTCCTCTATTTCCTTGAACAGATTGATTTATGACACGTCCGCCAGGATTATGGTAAACAACGAGTTCTTGATAAATTTCACCACCACGAGTATTGACTTTACCAGTGAAGGCAGCGAAGTTCCAATAATCATCAGTTGTCCATTCGTCAAATGGATGTTTATGACATCTTGCACAACTGAGCCGTATACCTAAGAAAACTTGCGCCGTGGTTTCTGCTCTACCTGAAGGTTGGCGTTCAATTCGATAATAGTTCGTAGGTCCATGCTGGTATGTACTTCCCCGGGCAGTAATGATTTCATGGACAAATTGGTTATAGGGTTTATCTTCTACGACTGAATCTCTTATGTATTCATGGAAAAGTGTCGCAGCACGGTCACCATACTGTCCGTTTCCGAGTCTACGGGGATGTACACGTAACATATCCGCAATTTTCAGTGTACGTAAGTCAATCCATTCTGGTGTATCCATTAATGAATCAATTAATACTGATCGTTTATCTTGATGTTGGTCGCTGAGGAATGTACGCACTTCTTCAGTCGTTGGTAATTTACCAACTGTATCTAAATAAATTCGACGTATGAATACTTCATCAGACGCGAGTTCAGAGGGACGGACATTTAGTTTCTCAAGTTTTGCAGCGACGAAATCATCAATGAAATTGTTCTTTTGTAATTCTGGATATGGTTCACCGCCAGACTCTCGTGGAACGGTAATGAATGTAGATGAGACGACTCCTAAATATCGTGCTAAGATAGCAGTTCCACCCCAACGTTCACTCGTTACCAATCCATTTTCTGTGACAGCTGCAACCGGTTCGTCTTTAGATTCAAAGACGGCTTGGTGGGTTACATCTTCCATGGAGCCATCTGTAAAATGTGCGATAACCTTTAACTGTTTTGTTTCTCCCACTGTATTAAAGACAGTCTCTTTTGGCTGCATCTCAAGTTTGTCTAAGCGGGGTTCATCAGGTGAGAAGGGGGCACCAGCAGAAATCCAACGTAGGATTGTATCTGCTTCATTAGAATCAGGTTCAAATCTCATACCACCAGCATGTGGGATTTGTCCAGTAGGTTTCAGGTATAGAAGACTTTGATCAGGTTCAATTAGGTTGATACGTCTACCCCGATTATGGAATACAATGGGTTTATGATCGGATTCCGGATTTAGGGTAAGTAAAGATAGATTTAAGCCTCCCTGTCCGCCAAATTTACCATGGCATAATCCTGCGGAACATCCTTGTTTGTCAAGAATAGGTGCAATATCTTTGAGGAAAAGAGGCGTACGTTCGGTTACTTCGTCATGAGATTGGGTATCACTGTCTACTACCCCCCAACAAATTGTTGGCTCTAACATATATGTATATGCTGTGATTGTACACACAATCAAGATGGTTATAGTGATCTTTAATCTAACGCCTTTCATATCGTATCTCCTTCCCAATATGGGAATTCGTAGCGATGTTTTATCACATAGCGAGTATCGTAATGTAATCTCTCAAGTATCCAATGTCAATATTATATTAATTGTCTATGCCTTGTAAATTGATCTCGTCAAGTATTTCAGTATTGAGTGCTTGTTTAAAGAGTTTGTCAATATGTAAGTACTTTTAATTTCCTTGTAGTGTAAATTATACCTTAAATCTAATCTAAATGTCATACAAAAACTTCAGAAAAGACTTCGGAAACATGTTCAACAAAATGGAATTTGAGACCGTCTTGAATATCTTCTGGGATTTCAACAAAATCCTTCTCATTACCTTGAGGCACAATGACTGTCTTAATACCAGCCTGTTTAGCAGCAAGTATTTTCTCTTTTATACCTCCGATAGGGAGAACTCTACCCCTTAGTGTCATTTCACCGGTCATTGCGATTTCTGGATTAACACCACGTTTTGTTGCTATTGAGGCAATCGCAGTTGCGATTGTTATACCAGCGGAGGGACCATCTTTTGGTATTGCCCCTGCAGGAACATGAATATGTATATCCTCCTGCAAAACATTAGATTCAAATCTTAGTTCAGATGATTGTGATTTAACATACGTGAGTGCAGTCTGTGCGGATTCCTGCATTACGTCCCCTAACTGACCCGTAATGCGTAGATCACTGTTTCCAGTTTGACTTTGTGTTGCAGTTGCTTCCACGAAGAGTATTTCTCCTCCAGCAGGTGTGACAGAGAGTCCGGTAGCTACCCCCACATCAGGATCACGTCCTGCTATTTCGGATTCAAATTTTGGCGGACCAAGGTAGTTAGGTATTTCATCATCTCCGATTGTTGTCTGCTCAATTCCTCCTTCTGCGAACTTGCGTGCAGATTTACGGCAAAGTGTACCGAGTTCTCTTTCTAAATTACGCACTCCTGCTTCTCGGGTGTATTTTGTAATGACATTTTCAATTGCGTCATCGGAGATCTCTAATTGTTTATCAGTGATTCCGTTGGCAGTAAGTTGTCGTGGAATTAGATATTGCTTGGCTATCTGCTTTTTCTCATTAGAGGTATACCCCAGCAAATCAATTGTTTCCATTCGATCACGAAGGGGTGGTGGAATTGTATGAATCTGATTGGCAGTCGTGATAAACATAATATTGGATAGATCAAATGGAACATCTAAATAGTTATCAGTAAATGCGTTATTTTGTTCGGGATCCAGCACCTCAAGGAGTGCTGCTGCAGGATCTCCACGGAAATCTGATCCGAGTTTATCAATCTCATCCAGCATGAAGACGGGATTATTAGATTCTGCTTGCCGTATTCCTTTAACAATACGTCCCGGCATAGATCCTATATATGTTCGCCGATGACCACGTATTTCTGCTTCGTCGTGCATACCACCTAAAGAGATACGAACGAATTTTCTTCCGATGGCACGAGCTATAGACTTACCCAAAGAGGTTTTTCCTACACCTGGTGGTCCTACAAAACAGAAAATAGGTCCCTTCATGTCGGATTTGAGCAACTGTACTGCCAGATAATCAACGATTCTCTCTTTTACCTTTGTCAGGTTGTAATGGTCTTCGTCAAGAATCTCCATTGCCCTTGTTAGTTCGATGGAATCCTCTGTACTTACCGACCATGGCAGGTTTAGTAGCCAATCCAGATAATTGCGGGAAACAGTTGATTCTGGAGAATAGGATTGCATTTTTGATAATCTATTGAGTTCTTTTGTTGCTGCTTTTTCTGCTTTTTCAGGTAGACCTGCAGACTCTAATTGTTCGCGCATCTCATCAATATCAGCTGTTAAATCATCTGCTTCACCGAGTTCTGTCTGTATTGCCTTAAGTTGTTCCCGAAGGAAATATTCACGTTGTCCCTTATTGATAACAGCTTGTGCGTTGGATTGGATTTTACTTTCTAATTCATGAAGGTCAACTTCTTTGGCGAGGATGACAGTGAGTTTGTTCAGCCGTTCAGGTATATCAATTGCTTCAAGAATCTGTTGTTTTTCTTGAGGTTTTATGTCTAAAACAGCAGCAACATAATCCGCCAATTGTCCCGGTTCATCAATATTTTTTGTCATGAGTCCATGTTCCTCTTGGTAACGTGAGGAAAGTTGGACAATCCGTTGGAACATTTCGTCTATGCTGCGGACAAGTGCTTCAATCTCCATATCATCTTGATCGGATGATTCGGATGTTTCTTCAGATAATTCTGGAGTTTCATCATCTTGAATTAACCGAACCCGTGCTTTTAGAAATGGCTCTGTGTGAAGAATTTCCTCAATCTGTACTCTGGAACGGCCATAGGCAAGAAACAGAACATCGTCATCATCTTTTTTAGATCGTAGGATATTAATCTGACTACCAATGGGACTTAATTCATCAATCGTCATATCCTTCACAACGTTGGGGTCCGTGTCTAAACTTCGACCAGATGTAGTTTGGAAGATGCAAAGTACTCGCTCACAATTTAACATTGCATCATCAACGGCATCCATAACGGTTTTACCTGAAAGCGCGACATGATGTGGCGGAAAAGGTGGAACTGGTGGCATTGAAGGGAATACTACCAGATCATCAACTGGCAGAATAGGTAATTCTACAATCTCTTCTTCTTCTTCAACATCTTCAGATTCTTTTTTAGCTTTAACTTCTTTGATATCTTCAGAATCTTCTTGTTCTATTGTGTTTTCATTTTCCACAGTTTTCGTCTCCTTAAGAAACGAGGTAAGAGTTTATTCTGATAGTACATTGTGTTTTGAAATATAGTTTAACAATATTTCATTAAAATGTCTAATTATTACTCTTTTGGTTGGTAGTTTCAATCCAACCACGTTCTTCTCTAATTATAACCTCTGTATTAAGTTCAGCACACCGTTTCTGATAATCCTTCAAAGTTTCTATTGCTGTGCCCTGTAAGTTGGGCTTTTTAGGTTTCGGCACGATTTCTTTTGCGTGTAGTACACTTGGTTGGGGAATTGACTTTCCCATTTTATCTACTAAGATTGGTATCAATTCAATGGATTTTAGATTGCTATCATCATAGACTATCTTTGGAATAACAGTACGGGCATATTGTAAGGAATAGTTATCGTAGATAAAGTCAGCCAAACTATAAATAATAGGTTTTTCGTTATAGATTTCAATCCCACTAAGTGAATGAAGTTGTTG
Source organism: uncultured bacterium (assembly GCA_964652195.1). GTDB lineage: Bacteria > Poribacteria > WGA-4E > WGA-4E > WGA-3G > MSPOR6. The sequence goes on from CAZZBB010000076.1 coordinate 24,283, forward strand.
ACACAATACTAAATCTGCCCCTTCGTCAATCAGTGCTTGTGCAAAGATACGTTGCCGACCAATACTTGCTTTACGGGTCTTTGCATCAGCTTCACTTTTGCCCCAATGTAGCCAGACGATAACCAGATCAGCCTGATTATCTACACTTCTAACAGCACGGGTCATTTGACTATAGGCAGCTGAAGCGACAGGGTCTAATGTTGCCATATTGAATTCATTACCACGGAGATATGCAAAAAATGCAATTTTTTTATCTTTAACATCTATCCACGCGGGTTTGTTTGCTGCTTCAGGTGTAATACCAGCACCCATTGATTTCACATTATACCAATCAAGATGTGTCACTGTATCTTCAAGCGCAACTATGCCGAAATCCATGATATGGGGTGTTGCTAAGGAAATAGCATCAAAACCAGCGTTTGCCAAAGCGCGTGCAAGTCCGGGTGCTGCACGGAATCGGAACTCTTGATTTGGATCTGGTTCACCTCTATCTGATATACTGGAATTGAGGGATACAGTAGCTACATCTGCAGATTGAATTATTGATGCCGTTCCTTCAAAAAACACGCCTGCACCACTTCGTTCTATCAAAGGTGTAAACGCACTTCCGATGGTGATATCGCCAACAGCAATAATAGAAATTTCACCCTCATTTTCTTGTGGGGTCGTGGATGCTGCTATCAACGGAATCCCACTTTGTAATATAGCGATTGCAAGTGTGAGGTAGAGGACTCGTATTTTCATTCTTCATTCTTAAGTTGTGTGCCGATTCTAATCAATGCATCAGCGAGTGTATGTCGGTCGACTTGAATATTCTTTTGCAGCATTTGCGATTCTGTACGTAGTTCTTCAATTTGGGCATGGAAGTCAGTAGCAAACTCATTGATGAGTTGTGATAATTTATCAAGATCATTTTCGTTTCGACTAATCAGTTCATCAATCCGTGTATCAACCCGTTGCACGATATTGTCAGGTATATTCCCGTGTTGCTCTTTAACTTCTGAGAGTTCACTTACAAGTCTCGCTTCGACATCTGCGATACTCTTTCGTGTATTTTCAAGCTCCTGTGTTAATAACTCTAATTTCTCATTATACACACGAAAATCATCACCAAAAATATTATTGCGTAGATAGGATTCTAAGTTGGGTTGTTGTTGTGTTTCTGTCTCCTGTGATTCTTCAATCTCAGAGGGTTTTATTTCTCGCATTAACAATCTCCTTGGACTATTTTAAACTTAGATGTATTTCCTATCATTTTTGTTTATATTATCTCTAAGCGAGATTATATTTTTTTGCCAGACTGTTAAGTGCAGTTCCCTAATCTCACCATCCTAGATTCAGTAAATCAGATATTATTCCTGTTATTGGAACTTGAAAGATTTCCTTCTTCAAGTACTATGGATAGTTATACAGATTCTGAGGTGTCTCTTCATCTTGTTCTTGGTCTATTTGCGTTATGGGTTCAACTGTGTCTTGATTGCGATTTGCGTTGAATTCACGAAGGATACAGTCGACTATGTCCTCACTGTATGCTTCAGCAGAAACCTGTCCTTGATTTGCCTCCCAAGCCATTCGTGCTACTGCTTCAAAATATTCTGCATGTTTATAAGCATCTAAAAGGTCTGACCCGCGAGAGAATGTGCCATGCCCTATCCAATATAAGATGTAACGCATAGGATCAGATCCATTTTCAAATAAACGTAAACTCTCAAACGATAGATCAGGTATTCCTGGAACTCTCTCTTGTACGAATCCGATACCCCCGCATGTATCATAAATAATCGGTGTTTCCGGTTCATATCCTCTCAGAAAACTGTAAAACCTATCTGGGTGTCCATGTTGTGTACGTGAAATAAGGTTTAAAAACTTGGGCTGCAGGTGGACTAATGCTTGAAATCCGTCGTTCTCTAACTGTTCAAAAACAAGTAGATAGTGGAACATTTCACTTGTAGGTACACACTTTAAAGATGATTCCTCCAAATTAACTTGATTCAACTGTTCTTGGTTTGGTGTACCGAACCGCATCCGGTAATGTGTCCCGTCTGGTTCAACTTCTATGACGGTGAGATTCAATGCTGGGTGTTCTATGCCAATCATATCCAATCTTGAACCAGATTTGGACAGAAGGATATGTCTTCCTGCCAATCCTTTAACCACAATTGCTTCAGGGAGTGCATATCGTGGAGATTGTTCATAGGTGAGAAGACATTTTTCCTCTACTGTCTCTGACAATATCACACCCATATTCCCCGCAGATGCCCACAGGTAATCGTGGAAATGTGCATGTGCTCCCACCCAACCCATTTGACCAATACAAGTGCCAATTTCACTGTCGGATGATAAGGGATGGAGATTGGGTTGATAACCTCTTGCACACCACTGTTTATAACGATAACTATGTGCTGGTGGGGGTTGTAGATGTGTTAGGTACGGATTGGCTAAAGATAACTCCACTTAGACACCGTTTTGTTTTGTTTCTTAGCTGGTTATATAGTCTTAAACTATAACATGTTAGAATGGGTTTACGCAAGTTAAAAGACTTGTTAGCAGGATTATACAGTTTTATGTATTTTGGTTAGGTTTCATCACCATGAAATCTCGGAACCACTCTGAGCAATTAGTCTTACCCACAATGATACTATTCAGCTAAAACCCAGATAATTGGCGAAGGTCTTGAATAATGCTTTTTATTTAAACTGTATTGAAAAAATGACGTTAACCCTACTAAACATCAATAGAGAATCCCACAACGCACTTGGCCATTCACTATTTTATTGTTGAATTAGTAGAAGGAAATATGATGTCTTGTCGGTTAGTTCTGATATTATTTCTCACCACAATTGTATCCCCCATAAATGCTGATATAGAGAAAAAAGAGATTGTTGCCCTCAGAACAGAGGAGGTAATTGTAATTGATGGACTTCTAAATGAAAAGGATTGGTCTGAAACTCAGATAATAGATGATTTTACACAACAATATCCTCATGAAGGTAAACCATTATCTGAAAAAACAGAAGTACGTATACTGTATAATAAAGAGAAAATCTACATATCCTTTAATTGTTTCGATTCCAAACCAGAAAGAATAGTTGCGAATGAGATGCGTCGAGACGGTAATCTATGGCAGAATGATAATGTATATATCATGCTGGATACCTATGGTGATAAAAGACAGTGCTTCTTCTTTAGAATTAATCCGTTAGGAGCACAGTCTGACACTGCTGTAACAGATGGTGGAGAGAATCTAAACGGAAGTTGGGATTGTATATGGGAATCAGCTGGACAGCTACATGATAAAGGATGGACAGTTGAAATAGCCATTCCCTTCAATCAACTAAGGTTCAAACCAGAGGAAACAATGGTTTGGGGTGTTAATTTTGGTAGAAATATACCGCGTACAAATGAAACATCACAATGGATTCAAGTACCCAAGAGTCAAAGTTGGCCAGGAACATTCCATCCAATTTATCAGGGAAAATTGACAGGATTGCAGGATATTACTTCACCATCCCATTTGGATGTAAAACCTTACCTACTTGGTGGTATGGAAGATATACTTGAGGATGAGGTATGGCAACAAAGAACTGCGGGGGATCTTGGATTGGATATGAAATACAGTATAATATCCAATCTCACATTAGATCTGACATTAAATACCGATTTTGCTCAAGTAGAAGCAGACCAAGAAGAAGTAAACCTTAATAGATTCAGTCTATATTATCCAGAAAGGAGAGATTTCTTCCTTGAAGGAAGTGGATTATTTGCTTTTGAAGCGGGTCTTGGTGATTGGGGACCACCACCGCTTTCAGTTTTCTACAGTAGACGAATTGGTATTGAAGATGAAGAAGAAGTGAGAATTCTTGGTGGAGGAAAACTAACTGGTAAAGTAGAGGATTATAGTATCGGTGCTCTCAACATGACAACAGCTGCTTCTGGTGAAACACCTATGACTAATTTCTCTGTAATTCGCATGCAGAGAAATATACTTAGTGACTCAAGTGTTGGATTCATCATGACAAACAGACAAAGTGACTTCAGTGAGGGTTTCCATAGAAATGGTGGAGTAGATATTTTTATTCGTCCCCATGATCAATGGCGTATGCGTGCATTAACAGTTGGAAGTTGGTCTCCAAACCCTAATGAGAATGATATTGCATTTTACCTATCAAATAATTGGCGAAATGAACACTTTAGGCTTAATGCATCTTATCTTGACATAGGACCAGATTTTACGACAGAGATGGGATACATGTATCGTAGAGATATACGGACACTTCAAATTAGCACTGGGGCAAATAAACAGATCAATAGAAAATATGTACGGGATCTTGGTTCAGGCATTTCAGGAAAATATTCACTGGATAATGACAATAATTTAATTGGATGGGAGATATATATTGGAGGGGATATCTCATTTCCACAGGGTGATGGTGTAAACCTTGATTTTCAAAGATATTATGACCGTGTTGATGAATCGTTTTCTATTGAAGAAGCAGAAATACCAGCTGGTGAATACCAAATGAATCAATCCTCAATAGGCTTTTATTCTGATGCAAGTCGTCCATTTTCTGTTTATATGGGTGGAAATTATGGAGACTTTTTTCATGGTAGCAAATTAGGATTTTATGCCGAAAGTCAATGGAGAATTACACATCAACTCGCAATTGATACAAGGTTTGGTCAAAATTTCCTCTTCCTACCTGGGATTGACTTGTTAACAACAACGGTCATCGGTGGTCGAATAAATTACGCATTCAACACACGGATTTTTACAAAACTATATACACAATGGAACGATAGTGCTGAAAGAGCAAGTGCAAACTTCTTACTAAATTATATCTATAGACCTGGAAGTGATTTTTATATTGTATATAACCATAGTTGGGATACATCTAATGGGTTTAAAACCAATGCTTGGACAATATTGAGCAAACTGACAGTTCTATTCAGTTTATAATCAAGGAATCCAAATAAAGAATATAGAAAAACAAAAGGGAAGTGTCAATAGAATAACACCTCCCAGCTTAATTTAAAGTCCAATTAACCTCATGTAAATTGACTAATAAATTATTCCCATGGATCTAAAATTACTTTTCCACATTCACCGGTAGCTTGCAACTCCCATGCATCTTGAACTTGACTCATTGGAAATCTATGTGTGATATAGGTGTCAATTTTATCAGTAGATTCTTGAATGACCTTCATGAGTTTAGGAAAGAAACCAAGGTTGTAGTGCCAATTTCCACGTAAGACAAGACCTTTACGGATCATATCACGACTTGCAGCCAATGGAAATTCTCCCCCTTCACCCACGAATGTAACCTGTCCTTTTCTCCGTGCTGCATCAACCATCAATCGATGGGCAGCAGAAGCTCCAGAACAATCAACTGCTTTGTCAATGCCTATTCCGTTCGTCAATTCTCTAATTTTGTCAAGGATATCCTCATCAGTTGGGTCAAGTACCTCTTCTGCACCTAACTTCTTCGCAAGCTCAGCACGATAGGGATGACTTTCAACACCAATGACACGTGCCCCTCGATAACTGGCATTGATGATACCACCTAATCCGACTGGCCCTAAACCAGTGACCATGACTGTATCTAAAGCATCAACTTCCATCTGTTCCATTGCACCGAAGGTCGGTCCGAGTCCACAACATGCCATACCACCATGTTCGAAACTCACATCATCCGGAATAGGAAATAGCATGTCCTCCATCTTATGCATATACTGAGCATAGGTAGCACCCGCAACATATTCACCTACCATTTCTCGTATGTTCCGACCACCTGTACAGTGTATATGTTCACCTGTAACACACATATTACACTTGCCACATGCATTTTGTGGTTGTACAACCACACGATCCCCAACCTTTACACGTCCTGGTTGGGCAACTTCAACAACTTCACCCGCTGCTTCGTGCCCAAAACTTTCTCCTGAACCACCACCTTTGAAACCCTTATATTCAGTACACATGGGGACAGCACGGATTTTTACGACCGCTACATCACCACCAGCTTTTGGATCTGGTTTATCAACTAACCCACCTTTTTCTTCACCAAACATTGCTGCTACTTTCATATTATGTTTAACTCCAAGACTCTATTAATGAGCAAGAGTGTCCTCCTTCTGTGTTGTAATAACACATTATCACATCAAATAAATTCAGTCAATGCAAATCTATAGTAAATCCATACTAATGGAGCGTCAATTTAATCATCACCCAACATAAACCAAGCGTATTGGGTTTCGTCTGCTATACCCAGCCTACATAAATCATTCACGTGTGTAAATATAATACCAATTCTAATAAATAATATGCCATTACATAAAATCTATGGAATTGAATATTATTGTAAACTATCTTCTGTAGGTGCAACCTCACAGTCGCGACTTGGTGATTGACCCTGCAAAATCTCCAAAATCAATGTAACAGTCCAACACTCCAGCGAAGTGCTATGTCCCAATACACTTTGTATGAAAAACATATAAGTACTTAATACATGCTTAAGTTATATATTTGTTAACATATGTGATTCGCGGAGAATTGGGGTAATTGAAATTATAAACCTTTATAGAATAAGGCTTCGTAGAATTGCTCCGTGAAGGTTTCCGTGAAAGTGTAATAAATTCAAGACGACAAATATTAACAGTTTTTTCAATACACAGTATCCATACATCTAAAATAACTGGAGTTGAGATGAATACTAAAGATGATACTTGAGATAAATATTGGTACACAGGTACCAATATTTAGTGAGAAAAACTTACATACCCCACAGGCAAAACACAATATAGCAGAATGTTATAAAATATGATAGAATGGACATACTAAGATTCAACCATTAAGAATAGAATATTTAGATAGATTGGAATTGGGAACTGATTTTGACACCTTCAGATCTACACAAATACAAACAAAACGGATTCGTCATACTCAAGAAAATTTTCTCTAAAAAAGAATGTGATGAAGTTGTACAACATATGGAAGATCTCCATCTGGGAAATAAACATCTTGAAGGATTCTTCCAACAGGATAAATATGGGGCACGGACATTTAATCAGCATCTATACGACCCATTAGTTTTAAGGTTATTAATTCATCCGCGTTTACACCAACCATTATCTACTTGCTTTGGTGATGAACCTGAAGGAATACAATCGATGCATTTTTATGAGGGTTCTGAGCACCCCTTACATCAAGATCAATATTATTTACCTGATTGTATGTCTGCATGGATGGCAATGGTAGATGTTAATGAGAACAATGGTGCTTTAGTAGTCCAACCCGGCTCAAATAGAGGTAGGTTAGTTACAAAAAATGATGTGCCAATGATCATGCAACCCAATGAGACCTATGAACAGCAACAACACAACCGTTATTTCCCCGCAGTACAAAATGTATTTAAAGAAAATGGAAATGAACTCATTCATGTGTATGTTGATGTAGGGGATGTTGTATTGTTTGATGGAAAGCTCATACATGGAGGAGCAAAAATACAAAGACCTGGAACACGCAGACATGCCTTGGCATGCCACTATATTCCCTATAGTTCTGAAAATTGGGAACGCGATTGGCCGAGATTTTCATTCAATGGAACTAAACGAGTACATTATAGAAAGTAATGTGAATTCAGTATAGGGAAAACAAAGTAATCAATTCCGTAAACCTATATGGAAAAATACTAAGATAAATGGTATACTATTGTAGATATAAGTAAATAGTTCAACATAGTTTTCAACTTAAAAATATATTTTTACTCATCTAACTGTAATATGACTTAAGAAAATTACATATAGGAGAATTGTTGATGCGTAAGCTTTGGATTTTCTGTATTGGTGTAATTGCCTTTTCTTGTTATTGTCAAATTATTTCTGCTCAAGAGACTACAAATAAGGAACAACCTGCAGCTGCAAATGAAACTGATAAAAAGAAAAAAGAATATGAGGATTTTGCAAAAGTAATTGAAGATAGTAAGAGTTATCAAGGTTTGTATAGACTCTACCAGAAAAAAGAAAACTTATACTGTGAAATAGAACCAAACCAATTAAACAAACCATTTCTATGTATGTTAAGTATCTCTCGAGGTATCGGATCAGGTCGTATATTATCAGGAATGACAATGGATGAATGGTTACTTGAATGGCGTCGTGTTGGCGACAAGGTTCATCTTGTTCGAAAAAATGTCAGGTTCCGTGCAAAAAAAGGAACACCGATAGGACATGCGGTAGATTATGGCTATAGCGATTCAGTGCTCTTCGCTTTAAAATTAGAAAGTATACATCCCCAACGCAAAAGTCTATTAGTAAACATCACACCGGTATTTATTTCAGATCTACCTCCATTATCAGGTAGTATAGGTGGTGGCGCACGATTTGATAAAAGCAGAAGCACGTGGGAAGCAATCAAGGTTTTTCCGAAAAATGTTGAATTAAGAGTTGCAGCTGTATACTCGGCTGGTGGAAGTCGAGAAACTATTCCAGATTCACGAGGAATACAGGTGGGTATTCACTATAGTCTCGCTGCACTTCCATCAAACAACTATCAACCCCGTTTCGCAGATGATCGTGTAGGCCATTTTATGACTACTGTAAAAGACTATTCTCTGCAAACAAGTGAAGAACCATATATACGTTATGTCAATAGATGGCATTTAGAAAAAGCTGATAAGAAAGCAAAACTATCTCCTCCAGTAGAACCAATCATCTTTTATATTGAAAAAACTGTACCCCATAAGTTAAGACCTTATGTCAGACAAGGTATCTTAGAATGGAATAAAGCTTTTGAAACTGCTGGATTTGTTGATGCGATTGAAGCACGGATTCAACAAGATCATGAGACTTGGGATCCAGAGGATGCAAGATATAATACAATACGATGGATTGTTGGCGCTTCCTTCGCTATTGGACCTTCTCGTGTTAATCCATTAACTGGACAAATACTTGATGCTGACATACTTGTTGGTGAAAGTTGGATTAGATATTGGCAAAGAGAATATTCTACATTCATTGAGGAATTAGAACATGAACGAGAACATCCTGTTGATCACACATCACGTTTTAACTGTCAAATGGCTGCTGGATTAGCCAGACAGATGGGATTCATGGCAAGTGTATTGCAAGCACGTGGACTAATGGATGATGATGGTGAAATACCTGATGAATTTATCGGACAAGCACTAAAAGCTTTAATAATGCACGAAGTAGGACATACATTAGGATTACGTCATAACTTCAAGGCAAGTACTGTATATTCACTTAAAGAAATTCACGGAAGAAAAGGTGAACCACTGGTCGGTTCTGTAATGGAATATGATTCTGTAAATATCGCTCCAGAAGGGAAAAAGCAAGGGGATTACTATACTTCAACACTTGGACCATGGGATCATTGGGTAATTGAATATGCATATAAACCAGTGGGCGGTGGTTCTCCAGAGGAAGAATTAAAAGAACTGGGTAAAATCGCCTCACGTGCCCCTGAATCAGAATTAAGATATGGCACAGATGGGGATGCTTCTATGTACCAATATCGGGATTTGGATCCATTAGTAAATCGGTGGGATATGGGGTCAGATCCTCTAAATTTCGCTAAGCATCAAAGAGAAATCGTGTCAGAACTTTGGGATAAGATTTCTGATAAAGTCACAAAAGAAGGTATGGGGTATCAAAGAGTCCGACGGGCATTCAGATCTCTGCTGAGTGAATATAGTTCTTCAATGTTTCTCGCAACGCGATTCATAGGTGGACAATACCATCATAGAGACCATCGTGGTGATGAAAATGCACGTTTACCTTACGTTCCTGTTTCAGCGAAAAAACAACGTGAAGCACTAAAATTTATTAAAGATTTTGCACTTTCAGATGAAGCGTTTAATTTCTCGCCTGAATTATTGAATAGTTTGGCTATAACTCGTTGGAGTGATTGGGGATCAAGTAGCAATAATTCAACACGATTGGATTATCCAATACATGATGTAATCCTCAGAAATCAATCTCAAATTATTGGACGTCTACTACATCCAAATATACTCGCTCGTGTACAGGATACTGAGTTAAAGTTTAATGAGAATGATGTATTTACATTACCAGAACTATTTAATGGGATTACAGAAGCAGTATGGGTAGATCTTGATGCAAACCCTGATGCGAAACAGTGGACAAATGCAGATGCTTATATCTCTGGATTCCGTCGCGGTTTACAACGGGAACATCTGAAGCAGCTAATTAAATTAGTGTTAGCTGCAGATAGTGGAACTCCTGAAGATGCAAGATCTCTTGCGAGACTACATCTTAGGCAAATTAACTCACGTATCCAAGATGTTCTTCAAAAATCCAAGCCACAACTTGATGATTATACAGTCGCGCATTTGGAAGAATCACAAGTTAGAGTTGCGAAAGCGTTGGATGCTAATTTTGAAGTACTGAAGAGATAAGTAGAGTTTAATATTTCGAAATCTATTGATATGTGAAATCGGCGGGGGTGATACCTCCGCCGATTTTGTTGAAATTTAAAATAAGTCTTGAGGAATATATAGAAATAATTCAATGGAAGTAATGCAATATACACCAGATTTGTTAGAGTCAATAACAGACTTTTATAATAACCTTATACATAATGTGCCGTATTGTTACCCTGTATCAATAGGTAAATTTGAATCTGTATTACAAAGTATAACTGGTAATCCTGAAGATAGTGAAGATGACGAATTAAAGGAAGAAACAGCCTATCTTGTAATTAATAATGGTATTGTTGAAGCTTATATCCATATTGGAATCGAAACCGATGAGGATAAAAAGGAATATGGGGGAATAATCAAGTTTTTTGGCTACAAACGTGGATCAAGAGAAGCAGGACAAATCATACTCAAGAAAGCAGAAGATTTTCTGAGAACAAACAATGCCACTCGTATTTATGCTTTCTCAAAGCAATATCAATATCCAATTTACCACTACAGATACGCACACTTGTCAAATACACTTGACCATATTGAAGCATTGTTTGGAATGAATGGATTTACACGCTGTAGTGGGCAAGTATTCTTGGATTGGAAAAATTACATTGTTAATCCTACACTATCAACTATTCCAATAGAGCTTAAACTTGATTGGAAAGATGGTAGAGGTAGACTACAGAATTGTAATCTAACAGCATACATAGATGGTGAAGAAATTGGCCAATGTTGGACTAATTCATGTGGTGATTTTACTGATCATCAAGAGGTACAAGATTGGGTATATATTGATTGGTTGGGTATAGAGGAAGAATATCAAGGACAAGGATTAGGGAAATATCTACTTGAATATACTTTACAAGAATTGAATAAAATCGGATATAAACACACAACACTCAGTACAAGTTGGGATAATCATCTCGCATTTCTGTTATATACGAACTTAGGTTATCGCGTTATGGATTGGACTTACGGATATGAGAAAACATTCAAAGAAGAATCATCCTAATACACAGATATAGGATGTGGTATATTTGTTATATTGTATACTTCAATATACCACATCATATCCGTAATAATATTCATATCTACCAAATGAAAGTTAATTTGGCAAAAGCTTGGTTTACTGTTTCTTTAGCATCTTGATCCCCATAAACGAGATAGAAGACAAAATTCTCAAGGAATGAATACTTGAACACAGCATTGAGATTAGGTTTATGGTCACCCCCCGTTCGTACCCGGAATGTAATCCATTTTTCTTCGCCTATTTCAATGTTTAAGCTTGTACGAAGAGAAAATTCCTGATTTGTCTTTCCATCAGGGAAAGTCTGCCATAAATTCTCACCTTTCAACCCTATAGACAGAAATTGGAAAGGTATTATATTTGTAGCTGTAGTAAGAAATGTTGCCTTTGCACCTTCAAATTCACCATATTGTCCTACTACAAAAACCCTTGCTGGACTCTGGCGGTTATAAACAGCTTGTGCTGCCATAACCCAATTATTGTGCACATCATAAGACCAATTCCTGTAAAACGTGCCAGTTTGCCATTTTTCTCCCAAATCAAATTCAACAAGTTGAAAATGATCGCCCCGTATCCTTTCACCTGAATGGTTCCAAGTGAGTGATTGTACGGATTCAAACTTAATAGTCTGTATAATTCCTTGCTCAATTGGCCAACGGTAGACTCCCCAGAAACTTGGCTGTCTTATGTCTGTAAGTCGTACAAACCCGTTAATAGGATTAAAACCTTCTGTAATATCTCTATAGGCAAAACTGATGATCGGGTTACCTCTACGATTTATCTCAGTCAATATTGCACGATTGTCATCTTGGCCAGTTTCCCAATTGATTGCATAATTCCCGATGAAATTAAATGACTGGGGTAATCGAATTCTGGTATCAACAGATAACGATCTGTTATATGTCTCTTTTAGTTCTTTTGTAGCTCCAAACACACCAACAGATGATGAATTCCCTAAATCCCACATACCTCTTAGTAATGTATTATGACTCTTATCTTCTGTCTCTCTAACATTCATGAATCCGTATGTGGCATTTCCTAACTTTCCAATTATTTTTCCTCCATAATCTATTTCACCAATCCGTCTGCTATAGAATAACGAAATAGGGGCACGGAAAATACGACCATCTTCTTGGAAGAATGGTCTTCTATCAGTTAGCCTTTGCTCAAGATCAGACAATACAATACCTTGTACTTCAGATTCGTTATGACTAAAATCAGGAAAGAGTGTACCAATGATTCGAGTGCTTGTATTAGGTTTATAGGATACATCAGCTCCAATATGTGGTGATAAACGGTCAAATAAGACATCTGATTCAATAGTTCCATCATATTTGGTAGATAAATAACCGATAACTTCGTACTTCTTGTCTGAGATCTCATGAACAAACTTTAGATTCTCCAATGTTCCAAATCTATTCGCATCCGATACATTTACTCCTGTATCTGCCCAAGTACTTGTTCGATCAAGACTTTGATGACGGCGTACTAAGTTTAACCCCCAACTTTGCTCAGTTTTTTCAGGTAAGTCAAGAATTTTATATGGAATCTTCATCTCAACAGTCCAAACTGACTCATCTATTAAAGCTGCAGCTGACCAAACACCATCCCATCCGATATCACCCTGTTTGTCATCAAGTTGTGTTCCTAAAGGATTTACTGCAAAACAATAGGTTCGTATTTTATCATGATAGGTATCAATGTAAATTGCAACATGATCCTCAAACTTAAAACTACCATCTCTTCGTGTCTGATTAGCTATCATTTGCGAAGCTTCCTGAAAACAACGAAAGCCAACGTAGAGTGCATTATTATCATATCCGATATATATTTGTGTCTTGTCTGGAACCGTTGTCTCTAATTCAGCAACTCGAAACTCTTCAATTGGTGTTATTTGTTTCCATATTTCATCATCCACATTACCATCAATCACAGGTGGAGTTTCCAGTTTCTTTACTTCTATTGTTTGAGAAAACACTATTGAAGATTGAATTAAGAGAAAAACACAGAAAATCAATAGACCAATTCGTAGACTGTGTATTATAGTCATTTTACTCCTTCAGATTTTATATCTTTTAAAATAAAATGGCACTAAATCAGATATGGTTGAGTATCATCTTATATTATGGTGATTTCAACCAAATTACTTAGTACCAGATTTTCATATTTGTATTCTTGGGTATATTAGTTTTATATTGTTTTTTTTCTAATTGAACATTCAATTATAAATGAAAACCTTCATAAAAACCCATTATAGATATTATACATTTAATTCCTTCAAAACTGTAGTGGCTTTTATAGCCATATCAGATGTAGGATCACGTCTGACTATTCTATTTAATTGATATACTGCACGTTCATCTCCCTCCTCTGCTAATACTAATGCCTCCTCAAAACCCTTGTTAATATAGCTTAAATCTCTTGGAAATATTGTTAGGTCTAAATCTCTCCAATAGTACTTCAATTCATCAGAATCCCATTTCTCATAAACATCATCCCATTTTAGATTGTTAAAAATATTCAAGTGTGGTTCAAGCATATGTTCTGCTATTGGATCATCAACTGCTTGATACCGGTTGTCGAGAGACACACGAAGCCGATCCTCTGATAAATTTGGAAGTGCCTTATGGATTGTTAATGCAGGGAAAATTAAAGTATCACCAATTTCATAGTTGGTTGTATGCCATTCACCTGATAACTCATCTGTATCAACACAGAGTCCACCTGCCCCCAGTGAAAAGTGGTGTTCCATCACACTCTTGACTTTATGTGATCCGGGTAATACTGCCAAACCACCTAACTCAATTGGACAATCACCAACTGGTGCCCAACAGGTGTATGTCTGGAAATTACCTTGAAAATGTACAAAATCCTGATGTATCGGCGTTGTATGTTCAGTATATTTTGGATACCAAAGTCGTGCAATCTTCTGTGGGTGTGGTAATACCTCTTTACCTATGATTTTCTCCAGCATTTCAACGACTTCTAACCAATGACCTGACCGATGAAATACTTCCAATTTGTAAACCTCATGGTAAACATCAGTGTATTCTGGATCTCCCTCAGTACACTGTGTTGAAATATCAGCAATTCCATCCATTGGATCTGTGTCTGGAATTAGCCAACCACTCTTCTGCATGGTTGAAAGCATTTCCATTCGTAAATCCAGCAACTTGTAAGGATCTTGCAACTTCTTGAAAAATAGATAACCTTCATCCGACATTCTTGAACGAAGCCTTTCTGGATTATCCATTATATCATTAGATATGCGAAGTTCTCGTAATTCCTCCATATTCTGAGTACTCCTTGGTCAACCTGTTAATTTAGCTATAATTGCTTTCGGATTTAGTCGTTTTAGACTTGGTAAAATGTTTGAAGAGTGCGATAAACCCTTGTATTGATTGGGTTTATATGGTATAAGAGATAAGAAATTAGGGGCTGGACCCCCTAATTGAACACAAAAAACGAGTTGTTTTCTAATGTTCTCGCTTTTCTACATTGTATAAGAATCCGTCAGAAAAATCAACTTATTACGGAGTATCTGATGGATTGATTAAGATTATAGAGATGTTCCCAACCCAAGAGGATTGTATAGCGTATTTGGAGCGTCCCTTGACGCTTACTAAGGACACAGTTAAAATGACAAACCGGGAATCGCTTTTCCAGGTAATGAAGAAAAGAAGCGGTCTATTCCATAAGTCTTTTTCCAGTTTTGACACCATGCTTATCTGCTACAAGGATATACAAACTTTTAGGATCAAACAGATAGTTTTGAACAACAACAAATACATCTTTGACCAAGGGAAACCTGTGCTAAAGAAGCGTTGTATCGTGCGATAGCTACCTCCTTTTGATGTCCACCGGGAGATATTTAACAAGGTGACCTGACCAGTCATCGCAAGCAGGGAAAATACAACTTGGCATAACTGGCGGATCATAGTAGTAGATAAACATGGATTAAGTACAGTAAATAATGCTATAATTTCTGGTATGGATGTGTGTCCTTTCTAAGTTATGATAAAGTTTTAAAACTTTAGGACAGACACCCTTTTTATTTAAGTGTTTTTGGCGAAGGTTTTGTAAACGTAAAAAGCTATTCAATATCCATTTTCGTAATATCAAAGGTGGCTTGCACAATTTTCAGGAGGTATGGCCAGATGAGGGAGATGTTGATATGTTCCGGGTTGCAAAAACATTGCGTGATGTAGAATATCCATACATGTCGATGCCTGATCATGCCCCATCACATCCAGATGATAAATCACCTAGAGGTGTTTCTGGTCATGTTCGTCAAGCGTGGGGATACCAATTTGGATATATTATTGCATTGATTCAAGTGGTTAATTCCATGAATTGAATTCATTTTTTCATTATTTATTGATAAGCAATATTAAATAATAATCTTACGATTTTCGATAGGTGTCAAACCCGTAGGGGCGGGGTTTCCCCGCCCGTTATTGACGCACAATGTGAATATTTAATATTGAAACTTGCTTAAATAGTAAACACAACATGAGTTGGATGTAAGAGAAATGAGGTTTTAATTGCAAATGAAAACAGAAGAGAATAGTAGCTTAAATATTGAAAGTGCACGGGAATTAAACCGGCTTGCTTCTGAAGATATTTCACAGGGAGAGATTGAATCTGCATGTGAGAAATTACTTGATGCAATTCGAATAGCACCTAACTTAGCTGCACCCCATACCAATTTGGGGGTTTTATATTGTTGGGAAGGAAAGTTGGATGAAGCAATTAGATTACATCTAAAAGCACTACATCTGGAGCCTAATCTCTCAGCACCACACACGAATCTTGGGGTAGCTTATGCATGGAATGGACAACTTGACATAGCAATTCAATCCGTTAAAGCTGCCCTCAAATTCAATCCAAATTCTGCGGAAGCACATACCTGTCTTGGGTTCATCTATATTTCCAAAGGTGATATTGAGGCTGCAATAGAATCAACAAATGAAGCAATCCGTCTCGGTGATGGGGGAGAAGCACATTCTAATCTTGGGTTAATCTATACATGGCAAGGACAATTTGATAAAGCTGTAGATCTCTATAAAAAGGCAATTGAAACCGATCCAACTTTAGCAGAACCGCATAACAATCTTGGATTGCTTTACATGTTTAAAGGGGAAAGTGATAATGCTATCAAAGCATTCAAGTCTTCCATCAAACACGATGGAGGAGAAGAACCACGTTCAAACCTTGGATTACTTTATACATGGCAAGGGGATTTCAAAAAAGCAATTTCCTTACATCAAGAAGCAATTGAAATGGCACCGGATACAACGGAAGTTCATATCAATTTGGCATACACATACTTTTCTCAGAGTAAACTTGATGAAGCAATGAAGACTATAAAGGATGCTCTACGGACAGACCCAAATTCCGCAGAAGCAAACAACAATATAGGAATAATCCATTTCTTACAAAATAGAACTACCGAAGCGATTTCTTCCTATAAAAAAGCAGGAACATTAGCTGAAGCACGAAACAATTTGGGAATCGTCTATTATCAACAAGGTAATCAAGATGCAGCAATTACGGAATTCAACGCATCTATTGAAGCTGAAAACTTGGAGGAAGCAAACAACAATTTAAAAATGATAACTTCAAAATCAAAAACCGTTGATGCATCTGAACTTCAGATCTCTCCGATTGGTGCACCGATGGGTGCACCCGCGGTATGGTGTGAAATTGTAGATTGAGAAATCCTTAGATTTACTTAATAAAACTAATCACGGAGATAAATATGGAAAAGCTACCGAACATTGTTTTTATACTTGCTGATGATCACGGTTATGGTGATATCTCAGCACATAATGGACCCTCAATTCAAACACCACATATTGATAGAATCGCAGATGAAGGCATACGACTTACACAATTCTATGCAAACTCATCTGTCTGTTCACCAAGTCGCGCATCGCTTATGACGGGTCGCTATCCGGATAGAGTTGGTGTGCCGGGGGTAATTCGAACACACCCAGAAAACAATTGGGGATATTTTCGACAGGATGCTATCACACTCCCATCAATATTAAAACAGAAAGATTACAAAACATCTCTAATTGGTAAATGGCATCTTGGACTTGAAGATGAGAATCACCCATGTAAAAGAGGATTTGATTATTTTCACGGCTTTCTCGGTGATATGATGGATGACTATTACACACATCTTCGCCATCAGAATAACTATATGCGTCGTGATTTTGAAACAATTGACCCAAGAGGACACGCTACCGATCTATTCTCAGATTGGAGTGTTGAGTTTATCCAAGAACAGACACAATCTACACAACCCTTCTTTCTATATCTCGCATATAATGCACCGCACACACCGATTCAACCGCCGGATGATTGGGTTGATAGAGTGAAGGATCGTGAACCAGATATTTCAGAACAACGGGCAAAATATATCGCTCTTGTTGAACACATGGATGCAGGTATTGGACGGGTTCTTGATTCACTTGAAAAAAACGATCAACTTTCAAATACTCTTGTGATTTATACATCTGACAACGGGGGGCAGATGGGGGTTGGAGCACATAACGGACCACTCCGTGGGGAGAAGGGGCAGATGTATGAAGGTGGTATACGGGTGCCTACTTGTGCCATGTGGAAAGGAAATATTCCTCAAGGACATGTCTCAGATCAAGTCAGTATGATAATGGATTTTTATCCTACTCTTTGTGAAATAACAGGGATACATATAAACCATGATATTGAGGGACAGTCAATTTTGAAAACATTGCAAGGCGGAAAACAGGATCTATCCGAAAGGCTACTCTACTGGATTCGAAGAGAGGGAGGACAACAGTTCTTAGGAGATTGTCAACATGCAGTTAGACGTGGTGATTTAAAACTGCTGCATAACAGACCCTTTGAACCACTTGAACTTTACGACTTATCAAATGATCCATTTGAAGCAACAGATACTGCCAAAACGAATACAGATCTATTTAAAGAGATGGGGAATCTTTTTCAACAAGAAATACAGAAATCAGGGAGCATTCCTTGGCAAAAGGGATAATCAATTTCTATATTTAAAGGTTTTTACAATTTTGGTTAATTACAAATATTTTTACTTGATCCATGCTAATTGAGGAAGCATAAAATGAACGCATCTCTCATCAGAAATCTATCCTTAGAAATTACTATCTTTTGGATATAAAATGACTCTTTAACGTTGGTGTATACTATGTATACACCAACGTTATTTCGTTAACATTGACATGCCGTAAAATCCGTTGTATAATCAAACAAAAACAATTTGAATGTATAATAGTCATTCCTACATCATAGGTATGAGAGGATTCAGTTTTGAGCAGTGAAATGAATAACGATCTTGATGCAAAATTAAAAAAAATCTTGGATAGTCAGACAAACTTAGATACGGAAAATCCTGATGACACAGTAGATACTGTTGGAGATACCCCAATGGAGGACATGGAATTACATCAGATAAATACACTTACTGAGATTAACCAGTCTTTGACGGTATTACTCGAATTATTTGAAAAACACATATCTGGAAATCAGAATCAAGTCCAGATGTTTGATAAAATGTATGCCGAAATGAAGGACTATAAAGAGAGTTTTCTACTTGAAGTACTTCATAAACCGGTTATCCATAACTTAATTCAACTCTACGATAGTTTTATATCACTTGAATCTCAACTTACTAACCTTATTGATGAGAATAATGATAACACACTATTAAATGAGTTGAGGCAATATAGTAGTAATTTACAGAATTTTCGTTTTGAACTTGAAGAAGTTTTATACCGCATGGATGTAACACCCTATCAGAATTCACCAGATACATTGGATAGGCAGTTACATAAGACACGGAAAGTTATATCTACAGACGATCCAAATATGGATCAGAAAGTAGCAGAAGTGCATAAAATCGGATTCTATTGGCGTGAGAAAGTGTTTCGTCCGGAAGATGTAACCATTTATCGTTATATGGCCTCCACAGAAAAATCTGAAAATGGTAATACTAAACATTCTTCAGATAAACAAAGGGGAGATTAAATGGGTAAAGTTGTCGGAATAGATTTAGGTACGACATTTTCTGCGATAGCACATATAAATGAGCATGGACAACCTGAAATTATCCCCAATTTGGAGAGTGACCGAATTACACCATCGGTCGTAATGTTTGAAGACAATCTTGTAACCGTTGGAAAAATAGCTAAGCAGAATGCCAGAGCTGTCCCTGAACAAATTGTTGAGTTTATCAAAAGGGAGATGGGTAAATCAAGAACGAATTTCTTCCGTACATTCGATGAAAAAGACTATTCCCCTGAAGAACTATCTGCGCTCATTATGAGGAAACTGAAACAAGATGCTGAGATCTATCTGAATGAAGAGGTGACTGATGCTGTAATCACTGTTCCTGCGTATTTTCACGACGCAGAAAGAGAAGCTACGCGAAATGCAGGGAAAATTGCTGGTTTTAATGTGCTTCAAGTCCTAAACGAACCGACCGCAGCTGCACTCGCTTATGGAATCGATCAACTTGGTAATAACCAAAATGTATTTGTATTTGACCTTGGTGGTGGAACATTTGATGTGACAATTATGCAGGTCTCAGAATCTGAAATAAAAATGTTAGCAACAAATGGGGACCATCGGTTAGGGGGCAAAGATTGGGACGACAAAATCATTACCTATGTTGCTGAGATGTTTGAGATAGAACATGGAGAGAATCCTCTGGATGATCTTCATACATATCAAGACCTTCAACTGGATGCAATTGGAGCCAAAGAATCCTTATCTCAACGACAAAGAGCATTAATTGTATGTGGATATAACGGGAAGACAACCCGTGTTGAATTACTACGCGAGAAATTTGAAGAACTTACGACAGATCTACTTGAAAGATGTCGAACTTTGTGTGAGTTAGTATTATCAGAGGCAGAAATGTCTTGGACAGATATTGACAAGATCTTATTGGTTGGGGGATCGACACGGATGCCTATGGTACAGGAAATGATCCGGTCAATAAGCGGTAAAGAGATTAATCCACATGAAGTTAATCCTGATGAGGTCGTCGCATTAGGAGCGGCTATTCAAGGAACTCTTCGTCAAATTACAGACGATACTGTTGAAACACCGGAAATGCCTGAAGCTGTTATAGAACGGTTTATTGGACCGGATGGAGTACCAAAAGTCACTGTAACGGACGGTGCTACACATAATCTGGGTCTTGTTGTCCTCAATTCACAACGCGATTATATTATCCATGTTATGATCCCAAAAATGACTGCTGTTCCGTGTGAAATTGCTGATCAATTCTTGACTGTTGACGAAAACCAACCAACTGTGCTAATTGAGGTAGTGCAAGGACTTGAACAGGATCAACTTAGGGATCAAATACCATTTTTTGATGAATATAAGCTGGGAGAATGCACACTTGAATTACCTAACGGATTACCACAAGGATCTCCAATTGAGGTAAACTATAAATATAATTTAGACCAAAATCTCGAGGTAACAGCAAAATCATTGACAGATGACGGTCCTACAGCAGTTTTTGATATCTTTTCAATAATTGATAGACCTACACTTAATGAAGAAGAAGTTTCCAAAGCACAAACAGATCTGCAAGAACTGACAGTTGAATAAATTCCTACACAAATTTACATTTTCTTAGATAATATCATTAGCATTTCTACCTAAGGTTAACAACAGGATTTACGAATGTCTGATCGAGATGAATTTATATCCTTTGTAACAGATTTTAAAGTTGTCTCACCTACTATTTCGGACGAACAACGTAAAGGTCTTTTACGGAGAGCTGTACATCAACACGGTCTTACAGTTGAAGATGCTAATGGAATATTGGATAATACGGGTCTTGTAATTGGTGAACAACAGGTAAATTATTTTGAAGTATTAGGTATACTGCTTGAAGAGACTAAAAATAAGACCGAATCAGAGATTTCAGATCATGTTGTTTCCATACACAAGAGACTATATAGTAAATCCTTGAATTCAGGGGGTCGTCCACGGCATGATGGAAGGTCAGAAGAACAGTGGCGAAGATTATTGAATCAAGCTCGTGATGTCCTTATTGATCCCATTAAGAGGCAAGGATATATTGATGAGCTAAATACTTACGATAATGAAGATACTTACGATAATGAAGAGTTTCATGATGATATATCAATTAAGCCAACCACTTCTATAAGCAATTTATCATTTAATGTTGATGAAAGGGTTATACCAGCACACAAAAAAGTTGTATTTACTGTAGTATTTTCACCTGATGGCACATGTGTTGCCAGTGGTAGTGCTGACAAATCAATATGTATCTGGGATATTCAGGCTGAAAAGCAGAAACATATTCTTAATGGTCATAATGATACAGTAACATCTGTTAGGTATTCACCAGACGGTAAAACCATAGCAAGCGGGAGTTTTGACGGAACAGTATGTTTATGGAATGCTAAATCCGGAGAGTTGAAAAAACGATTAACTGGACAAAAAGATAAGATTAGTTCCGTGGCTTATTCACCTGATGGAAAAACAATAGCAAGTGGAAGTTATAATGGAACTATTCAATTATACAATGCTGAGACTGGTGAACCAAAAATCCTCCTCAAAGGACATAGAAATTGGGTTAGTTCAGTTGTATACTCACCTGATGGGAAAACAGTTGCATGTGCAAGTTATGACGGGAAGGTCTATTTGTGGAATACTGAAACAGGCGTAAATATACATGTCCTAACAGGTCATAAATTTAGTGTTATCGCAGTAACCTATTCACCTAATTCTGATACAATCATAAGTACAGATCTGCAAGGAACAATTCTTGCCTGGAATGCAGTTTCTGGCGAACCAAGAATCCTACCTACGGGTTTTATGTCCTGGATTAGTTCAGTAGCATATTCCCCGGATGCAACTATTCTCACTTGTGGTAGTTTTCATGGATCAATCACTTTATGGAATACAGATACATGGGAGGAATTAAAAACTATTAAGGGGCATACGTCAACTGTAAAAGCACTATCCTACTCTCCAGATGGAAGGATTCTGGCAAGCTGCGGTGGAGATGGTAATGTACGTCTTTGGAGTTCATCATTATACGAATAATACCTACTCAAGCTGCCGATCATTAATGATAGAATACTACAACTGAATTATACAGGTTCATATAGAATTTCAAATTGGTTTAATTAATGTCCAAGCGCGATGAATTCTTTGCTTTTATCAATACTCTCAAAGATGCATCACCTACGATTACTGACGAACAGCGTAAAGGTTTTCTCAGGCTTGCAGTTGAAAAATATGGTTTAACTGTTGATGAAGCAACATCTATATTCAATGCATCGGGTATAATAATTGGTGAAATAGTTGATCTATTTGAAATCTTTGGATTAACTGGCATAGAGATTAAGAGATATAATCAATCTGAAATTGTCGATCGCGTTGAGTCAATCCATAGTAAACTATATAGTGAATCTTTAAAGTCCGGGGGTCGTCCGCGTCCAGATGGTAGGTCAGAGGAACAGTGGCGAAGATTGTTAAATCAAGCACGAGACACACTAACTGACCCGAAAAAACGTCACGAATATCTTGCAACACTTCAATATAAAGAACCATTAACTGAAACAATTTCAGGAACTACAAGCCTTGAGAATATGTCACTTATTCCTGAAGGTGAGTTTGAAATGGGTAGCAACGATGACGAGACTTTTGATGATGAACATCCGGTTCATACCGTTTTTCTAAACGAATTCTATATTGACCAATATCCTGTAACCAATGCACAATACAAGGCATTCCTTGATGCGAATCCACAGTGGAATAAGCATGAAATCCCAAAAAAGTATTGTGATGTTGACTATCTTAAGCATTGGCGTAGGAGTAGTTTTCCAAGTGGGGAAGCAGATTATCCTATTGTCAATGTAAGTTGGTATGCTGCTATGGCTTATGCTCAATGGCGAGGTAAACGTCTTCCCACTGAAGCTGAATGGGAAAAAGCTGCACGTGGTGGTCTTGCCGGCAAACAATACCCATATGGTAATTCATTAGATTCTACTCAAGCGAATTATGACTGGAATGAGGGACATGCCACACCCGTTGCCAAATATCCTTCTAATGGATATGAACTTTATGACATGTGTGGCAATGTTTGGGAATGGTGTCTTGATAGATATGAGAAACATTATTATAGAAACTCACCGACTCGTAACCCTATTGCTGGTGATGATACTATTGACTGGTTGAATGACAACTTCTTAGATATTAAATCCAATCGTGTATTACGTGGTGGTTCATGGCGGATACCTGCCTCATTAGTGAGAACAGCAAAACGAAATGCAGAATCTCCCATGTTTTCACTGAATGTGATTGGGTTTCGTTGTGTAATTCAAGCTTTACCGACAGATAATTCTCATTTCCCTCCTACCGTAGGATATGCTGCCTAACCTTCTCTATCGAAATTAGACTATGCTTAAACGTAATGAGTATATAGACTTTATAAATGAATTTAAAACTGTATCTCCAACTATCACAGATGAACAAAGGATTGGTCTTCTGCGACGAGGTGTTCAACAACATGGTCTATCAATTTCTGAGGCAGAGAACATAATTCTATCATCAGGATTAATTATCGGTGAACAGATAGATTATTTTCAAATATTAGGATTATCCATAGAAGATATACAGAATCAAAACGAGGACTTAATTACAACAGAAGTTGATACGATACACAGAAAACTATATAACGCCTCCTTAAAAGCAGGAGGTCGTATACGATCAGATGGTAGGACTGAGGAACAGTGGCGTATCATACTAAATGAAGCACGGGATACTCTCAAGAATGTTGAAAAACGAAAATCTCATATTGAAATACTACAAACCGATGTTCTACCCCCGATTGAAATCCTATCTGAAGATACTCCTATACAAGAAACTGAAACAACACAAGAAACAATTCCAACACAACCGACAGAACAGTCAAGTGTGTTGCCATCAGTAGAAGTTCTTCCTGAAGATGAATCTATTCAAAGAACTGATACTCTTGAAGAATCCATTTCATCACAACCCGTAGTAGAAGATGGTATGGCACTCATTCCTGCCGGAGAATTTCAAATGGGGAGTAACGATATTGAGGCTTACAATGACGAAAAGCCTATACATACTGTATACATAGATACATTCTATATTGATCAATATCCTGTCACGAATGTAGAATATAAAGAGTTTATTGATGCCAATCCTGAATGGCATAAACCCAAAAAATGGTATGATAATACTGGAAATATTGATGGTATTCACAAGAAATATCATGACGGTGATTACCTAAAGACTTGGAAAAGAAACAACTTTCCAAAAAATGAAGTTCATCATCCTGTAACTTGGGTGAGTTGGTATGCTGCAATGGCTTACGCACAATGGAAAGGTAAACGACTACCAACCGAAGCTGAATGGGAAAAAGCTGCACGAGGTGGTTTGACAGGACAAAAATATCCATGGGGAAATACCATAAGCCTGAATCGTCTAAACTACGATCTATATATCAGTAATACAACCGAAGTAGGTCAATATCCTGAAAATGGTTATGGTATTTATGATATGGCGGGAAATGTATTTGAATGGTGTATAGATGTATGGAATGAAAACTACTATATTAATTCTCCATACAATAATCCTGTCGCTGATGGATATTTAGCAGATATTTTAGCTGATTTCACAAGTGTAATGACACCGAGAGTGGTGCGTGGTGGATCTTCTGTAAGTACTCCGAGAAACACACGGGTTTCATATCGACATAGAAATACACCTAAATTGACATGTTTTAGTATTGGATTCCGTTGTGTAAGATCTAAATAACCTACATTTTTTATATAATTATTCTATCTATGGCTGAAAATAAAGAATTCATCGCATTTGTAAATAGATTAAAAACACTATCACCAACCATAACCGAAGAGCAGCGTATTGGTCTTCTGCGGCAAGGTGTGCAAGAATATAGCCTCACTACAGATGAAGCGGATAATATTCTGAAAACATCAGGATTAATTGTTGGAGAACAAGATAGTTATTTTGATGTCTTAGGAATCTCAATTGAAGAACTAGAAAATCTTAGTGACGCTGATATCCTTGCACATGTTGAATCTTCCCACGCCAAACTTTACCGAGAATCATTGAATGCAGGGGGTCGTCCAAGAACCGATGGTAGGACAGAAGAAGAGTGGCGGACACTTCTAAATCAAGCTCGAGATACATTAATAGATTCTGATATACGACGATTACACTATACAAATTTACAACATGCAGAAACTTCTTTAGATGATGGGATAACACATCAAAGTTCTGAAAATATGGTGTTAATCCCAGAAGGAGAGTTTCAGAATGAGTATATTGATGCATTCTATATAGACTCATATCCGGTTACGAATCTACAGTACAAGTTATTCCTGGATGCAAACCGTCAGTGGAAGATTCCTAAACTAATTGATGTTTTTAGGATGGGGAAATTTAGAGATGGAGACTATTTGAAGACTTGGGTAAGGAACAAATTTCCACCTGGGAAAGAAGATCATCCTGTAACTTGGGTGAGTTGGTATGCAGCAATGGCATACGCTCAATGGTTAGGTAAAAGATTACCCACAGAAGCAGAATGGGAAATAGCGGCACGTGGAGGTTTAATAGAGAAAAAATTTCCATGGGGGAATTCGGTTGATCATTCTTTAGCAAATTATAATAAATACATAGGTGAGACAACTCCTATTGGTAAATATCCTGCTAACAATTATGATGTATATGATATGGTTGGGAATGTATCTGAGTGGTGTTTAGATGAATGGGATAGAGACGTAAATCAATCTTCCTTTCGAATAAATCCAGTTGAAGAAGAGAGTATTGAGGATATAATAGAGAATTATTCCGAATCGAGAAAGAAACGTGTATTAAAAGGTAGTTCATGGTATTCTTCCACTAAAGACCTACAGATATCCTACAGATACGGATTAGCACCAAGGAAAACAGTAAGCGTAGTAGGATTTCGCTGTGTGAAACCAATTAATAAGTAAACCGAATATTTCTCTTGTTAAAGACCTATTTGAGGATCAAGCATGCGTGAATATGAAGAATTTATCTCTGTCATTAATACACTCAAAGTACTATCAACGATCATCACTGAAGCACAACGTATTGGTCTTTTGCAACAAGGTGTGCAAGAATTTGGTCTCACTACAGATGAAGCGGATAATATTCTGAATACATCAGGATTAGTTGTTGGAGAACAAGATAGTTATTTTGATGTCTTAGGAATATCAATTGAAGAACTTGAAAAACTCAGTGAAGCTGATATCCTTGCACATGTTGAATCTGTCCACGACAAACTTTACCGAACATCTTTGAATGCAGGGGGTCGTCCGCGGTCTGATGGCAGATCAGAAGTAGAGTGGCGAAACCTTTTGAATCAAGCAAAAGATACAATAACAGATCCCCTAAAAAGAAGTGAATATATTTCCATTCTACAACAGGTAAAAATACAGGATTTCAGTGCTGAACCATCACAGGAATTGGATTCATCCGATGCAAACACAAATAGACCTCATGCCTTAAGTAATACATTTGTACCAGATGGTATTGATGTGCCTGATGACATGGTATATATACCAGCAGGTGAATTTCAAATGGGGAGTGAACATGCAGATGCTGAGGAGGATGAACAGCCTATTCACACAGTTTTTGTTAATGCATTTCTTATGGATAAAAATCCTGTGACAAATAGAGAATTTAGAGAATTTCTACATACTAATCCTGAGTGGCAGAAACCTGATCATCTTAATTATCATATCATTTCGAATTTTCATGATGGTTCATATTTGAAGGATTGGCAGATGAATATGTATCCACCTGGAAAACGTGATCATCCAGTGACGCAGGTGAGTTGGTTTGCTGCGATGGCGTATGCCAGATCAGTAGGTAAGCGTCTGCCGACTGAAGCAGAATGGGAAAGAGCAGCACGCGGCGGCTTGGATGGTAAACACTATTCTTGGAGTAATGTTGAAGATTTCGTTAATGCAGATGAGTATTTAAATGCTGAAGATACTTTACCAATCGGTCTTACACCTGCCAATAACTATGGACTTTATGATATGTGTGGCAATGTATGGGAATGGTGTCTTGATGCATATAATGAGGATTTCTATAACGAGGCACCATAGAATAACCCATTTTATGGACCTAATAGCAAAGAATGGGTAGTAGAAAACTTTAGCCGTATAACAATCGAACGTGTATTACGCGGTGGTCCTTGGGGTTTTGATGCTTTAGGGGCACGAGTTTCACAACGACTCAGTAGTGCCCCAACCGATACTTTACCAACTTACAGTTTTCGTTGTATAAAGTATATTTGATGGGAATGGTCTTATCAATTGAATTATTTCATAGAATACTGAAAATATAAATCGACTTATTAAAAATGGCAAAACGTGAAGAATTCATTCAGCTTATCAACACTTTTAAAGCGGTGTCAGCTACAATAACAAACAATCAAAGACGAGGTTTGTTGCAGCAAGCTGTACAGATCTATGATCTCTCTATTGAAGAAGGTATAGAGATATTGGATTCATTAGGAATAGTTGTTGGGGATGAGGTAAATTATTTCGAGATATTAGGACTATCCATTGAGGAAATACAAGGCAAGGATGACCAGACGGTTACTGATATTGTTAAAATAGCACATGATGACTTGTATAAAGTCTCCTTAACTGCTGGAGGACGGGTCAGATCAGATGGAAGGACTGAAGACCAGTGGCGAATATTACTGAATCAAGCGCGGAATATTCTGGGTGAAAAAGAAAAAAGAAACGAATACATCTCTGCTCTTCTTCAAGAAGAGTCTAAAGAATTTTCAACTCCGAATACACCTACGATTCCGAGTACCGAACCAAATTCTATTGAAATTGTATCTGAACCGACCTCTCACATAATAACAGATCCTGACGATATAGAAATACCATCTGAAATGGTATTGATCCCTTCAGGAGTATTTATTATAGGATCTCAAAGTAAAGACATAAACGGTAGTGATTTACCACTACATAATGTGTACTTACACTCATTCCTGATTGATAAATATCCTGTAACTAATTCTGAATTCCGTGTTTTTCTCACTGAGAACGAACAATGGCAGAAGAAATACATATCCGAAAAATATCACAATGGTAAATACCTTAGATCTTGGAACGGGAATAACTATCCAAAAAATAAAGACAATGATCCGGTTGTCGATATAAGTTGGTATGCTGCAATGGCTTATGCTCAATGGATAGAGAAACGACTTCCTACAGATATTGAATGGGAAAAAGCTGCACGTGGAGGGTTAACTGAAAAAACGTATCCCTGGGGCGATGATATTACTAACGACCTGGCGAATTACGGAATGTTTGTCGGGAATACAACCCCTGTTGGAAACTACCCTCCAAATGAGTATGGTGCGTTTGATATGGTTGGCAATGTATGGGAATGGTGTCTTAATCATTATGAACATATTGAAGCATTTAGTAAACCAAGTATATCTGTTGAACAGATGAGTAATATCTTAGATTCCTATTTAGATGTCGAAAGCAATCGTGTGTTACGTGGAGGTTCATGGGCAAGTAGTGAACGAGCTCTTTCGGTTGCATATAGAGGTAGTGCTGCTCCTAGTTGTACATATTACAGTTACGGATTTCGATGTGTTAAGGATATTCATAGATAAAATATCTTCAACTCTAATGTATATCTAATTTTTAGAGTTCATCTCATTGGTACTGTATTAATGGCAAAACGTGAAGAATTTATAGATGCAATCAATTTGTTTAGGTCTGCCTCACAATCCATATCGGTAGAACAACGGATAGGACTTTTACAACAAGCTGTACAAGAGTATGGACTATCAATAAAAGAAGCTGATGAGATAATCAAAGAAACAGGGCTAATAGTCGGCGGGACTATTAATTACTTTAGGGTCTTAGGTTTGTCCAATCATGAATTTGAAAATCTAAATGAAACCACTATTACATCAATTATAGATGAAGCACATAGAAAACATTATACAGAATCATTAAGAGCTGGGGGACTTCCTCGTCCTGACGGGAGAACCCAAGAACAGTGGCGAATCATCCTAAATCATGCACGATATACTTTAATAGATCCTCATAAACGCGAAGAATATCTATCACAATTATTGAGAGAAGAAGATTCATCTGATAGTTTCATTAATGATGTTTCCAACAATAATACCACTGATACAGAAAACTATAATCCGAATCTTGCCCAGTCAATCTCAACTGATAATAAAGAACATTTAGCGCATGCACCTTCGATTGTAGAAAATAAACAAGTATTTATTCATCCTGATGTACCTGCAAATATGGCATATATCCCTGCTGGTGACTTCAGGATGGGGAGTAATGATGAAAAAGTTGGAAACATAGAAAAACCTGCCCATGTTGTGTATGTTGACGAGTTTATTATAGACAAGTATTTAGTTACCAATGCAGAATATAAAGAGTTTGTAGATGCTAACCCTCAATGGGCAAAGCCAACAAAATGGTATCACTTTGAGAAACAGAAGAAATCCTATATACATGAAAAATACCATGATGGAGATTATCTTAAGCATTGGAATGAGAATACATACCCTGATAGTAAAGCAGAACATCCAGTGACATGGGTGAGTTGGTATGCAGCAATGGCGTATGCTGAATGGGTGGGTAAACGTCTCCCAACAGAAGCAGAATGGGAAAAAGCTGCGCGCGGTGGAATAACTGGACAGAATTATCCTTGGGGAGAATCAATTGATTATACTAAGGCTAATTATAATAGCTATATTGGTGAAACAACTTCTGTAGGTGAGTATCCAGCAAACGGATATGGAATTCATGATATGATAGGAAATGTTTGGGAATGGTGTCTTGACGAGTATCAGGAAAATTACTATGCAAGTTCAGAACGCAAGAACCCAATTTGTGGTGTAAATACGGTTGAATCAATAGAATATAGTGATATGGATAATAGACATGCACGGGTAATGCGAGGAGGTTCTTGGCTTGATTCCTCTCAATTCGTCCGTTCTGCATCCCGTTACAGGAACACCCCTATACGTACTCTCGCAAGAATTGGGTTTCGTTGTGTAAAAATCGTTCCTTCATAATCGAAGCATTATGATTTTTTCTACGACAATCTACACTAATAAAATGGTGGTTTGTTTTGGCTAATCGTAACGAATTTATCTCAATTGTCAACACACTTATATCCCTATCAAAATCAATTACAGATGACCAGTATAAAAGTCTTCTACAACAAGCTGTTCAGGAATATGACCTAACTCTTGATGATGCATCGGAGATATTGACGACATATGGATTGGTTGTTGGTGAAAGTGTTAACTATTTTGAGGTATTAGGTCTATCCATTGATGAACTTACCCATCAAGATGAAACTGAGATTGCTTCACATATTGAGATTGCACATAAGAGACATTATACAGAGTCTTTACAGGCAGGTGGACTTCCGCGATCAGATGGTAGAACACAAGAACAGTGGCGGACATTGCTAAATGATGCATTTTATACGCTAATAGATTCCCAGAAACGAACTGAATATATAGACTCCTTAACGAAGAATAGATCCCAAGATGAAGGACAAGAAAATATAGGAGATGACCCAAAATCAGAAGAGCAAGTAATTACTACTCAGAAATCAACATCTATAAGTTTCTCTGTTCCAGAAAACATGAATCATATCACCTCTGGAGAATTTCAGATGGGTAATCAAAACGAAAATGCAAATGATCGTGAAATTCCTGTACATTCTGTCTTTGTCGATGAGTTTTATATGGATAAATATCCTGTGACAAATGCACAGTATAAGAGATTTGTTGATGCTAATCCGGTATGGAGTAAACCAGCAAGCAGTTTGGTTTGGCATAGAAAAAACAAACGAATTATTACAGGTAGGATGACCCGACAAGATTACTTAAAGAATTGGAATGGAAACACTTTTCCACAAGAAATGGAAGACCATCCAGTTACTTATATTAATTGGTATGCTGCAATGGCGTATGCAAAATGGATCGGTAAACGTTTACCAACAGAAGCTGAATGGGAAAAAGCTGCACGTGGGGGGATAATAGGTCAGAATTATCCATGGGGAAACACTTTGGATGCCGACAGAGCAAATTGTAATAATACTATTGGTGAAACCACCTCTGTTGGAAAATTTCCTCCGAATAACTACGGTTTGTATGATATGGTTGGAAATGTCTGGGAATGGTGTCTGGATGAATATCAGACTGACTACTATTCTCATTCACCGAATGAAAATCCAATTGCGGGATATGACACTAAAGAGAAATTGTATGCTTTATGTTCTTATTATGGGAATATTGATACTGAACGTGTGTTACGAGGGGGCACTCTATTTTATTCATCTGAACCCATTAATATCCACGTTAGATGGGGAGGTGATCCATCACTTACAAATTACTATTCTTCAGATTCATCAAAGATAGTTGCACGATATTCTTCAGGACTCATGGTAAACATTGGGTTCAGATGTGTTTGGGATGTGAATATGCAGAAACAATCTAAATAGGAGGTTTCTACTTTGATAGTAATTGGTAATGTGAGTTCATGATAAGAAATACTATACCATTTTAAATTGATAGATTTAAATTAGGACTTTCTTGTTACGAGGATTATCATATACATATTATGAGTCCCGGGGAATGCAATAAGGCATTCATACCCGACGAATGCCCGGTGAATGACCTAATGTCATTCATACCTGGTGAATGCTATATAGCATTCATACCGTTGATTCCTTGATTCCTTGATTTGGTAGGGACGAAATGTTTATAGAAAACACCAAAATTCGTGAAAACAACAAAAACATTTAGTTAACTGGCACAAGTCGTTATAGTCATCTATATAATTAATAACTGGTGGTACGCATGTCAAATCGTGATGAGTTTATTGCTGTCGTAAATACACTCAAAACACTCTCTCATACAATTACAGATGAACAGAATAGGAGTTTATTACAGCAGGCAGTCCACGATCATGGTCTCTCAGTAGAAGGCGCGATGGAGATAATCAATTCATTAGGGATAACTGTAGGGGAAAGGATAAACTACTTTGAGGTATTGGGGTTTTCTATTGAAGATTTAACTTCGCAAGATGAATCTTCTATTACTAAAAATCTTGAAAATGCTCACATAAAATACTACACCGAATCATTACAAGCAGGTGGGTTACCCCGACAGGATGGTAGGACTCAAGAACAGTGGCGTACAATTCTAAATCAAGCCTATGATACATTGAAAGATCCAATAAAACGCAAGGAACATATTGAAACCGTACAAACTGAGTCATCTCATGAAGAAAACACATCAACTATAGTAACCGAAATATCTGAGCCTAAAGATACCTCATTACAAGTTGCAGTTCCAGAAGAAATGGTCTTAATTCCATCTGGGGATTTTCAGATGGGTAATAGTGATGAAAATGCAAATCTACGGGAAACACCAGTACATATTGTCGGAACGGATGCATTTTATATTGACAAATATCCAGTTACAAATGAACAATATAAAGCGTTTATAGATGCAAACCCATTATGGCGGAAACCATCTGATGGGATGTGGTTAGATCTTCAAAAATGGTATGAGAAATATAAGGCGTTTATAGATGCAAACCCATTATGGCGCCCATTATGGCGGAAACCATCTGATGGAACGTGGTTAGATCTTCAAAAATGGTATGAGAAAGGGGGCGATCGGTATAATTACATATATGATAAATATCATGATGGAGAGTATCTGAGACATTGGACACACAATAAGTTCCCTCTTGAGACAGCTGATCATCCTGTTACGAATGTAAGTTGGTATGCAGCAATGGCGTATGCACAATGGGTTGGCAAACGTCTGCCAACAGAAGCTGAGTGGGAAAAAGCTGCGCGTGGAGGGTTAAATGGTCAGAAATATCCTTGGGGTGATTTCATGAATTCAAGCATGGCAAATTGTGGTGAGAATGCAGATAAGACCACACCTATAGGTAAGTATCCTGCAAACAATTTCGGTATTTTTGATATGGTTGGGAATATATGGGAATGGTGCCTTGATGAATATGTAATTGATTATTATACTTCCTCTACATCTCTGAATCCTATCGCAGGTGTTGACTCAAAGAAGGACTTGGATAATTTAATTCGTAATTTTAGAGTGGTTGATAGTGATCGTGTTTTGCGAGGTGGCACATCCTTTATTTCATCAGAACCTATCCATACTTCCGCACGATGGGGTGGAACACCTATTCTTACTGAATTTACTGCCTCCTATATGACAAAGTATTTAGAAGCTTTTTCAATGACAATCGCTGCAAACATTGGCTTCAGATGTGTATGGGATACAACGTAAAACGAATCCTTAATTTTTGTTAAAACCAATTTATTAAACATTGATTTCATAACCTAAAGAGAGATTGATTATGAGAAACAAAAATAATTACGTGTTATGGTATAACCAACCCGCACAAGAGTGGACGGATGCCCTACCCATTGGAAATGGACGACTTGGGGCAATGGTGTTTGGGGGAGTAGAACAGGAACGTATCCAACTCAATGAAGAAAGTCTTTGGGAAGGTAGTTTTCAGGATACAAA
Source organism: uncultured bacterium (assembly GCA_964652195.1). Lineage (GTDB taxonomy): Bacteria > Poribacteria > WGA-4E > WGA-4E > WGA-3G > MSPOR6. Next base: position 58,451 of record CAZZBB010000076.1, read on the forward strand.
TAATCCTAAAGCACTTGATGCACTCCCAATAGTTCAACAATTGTTGTTTGAAGACAAAAATGATGAAGCCACAAAACTTGCTGGGGAAACGATGTTGGGGGTTCCACATCGTATAAAATCCTATCAGTCTTTAGGTGACATTTTTATTGATTTTGCCAATCACAGTAAAATTACAGAATATAACCGAGAACTTGATTTAGTTACAGGTATAGCAAAGACAACCTATCAGGTTGGTAATGATAAGATCAACAGAGAAGTCTTCGCTACTGCTGTTGATGATATTATCATTATCCGTATTAAATCCAATTCTGCCAATGGGGTTAATTTTGATGTCACAATGACTCGAGAACAGGACGCATTGATTGCATGCATATCAGACAATATCCTTAGACTTGATGGAGAATGTAGTGATGGTGGTCTACGTTTTTCTGCATATCTGAAGGCAAATGTTGATGATGGAAAAATAGAATCGAATGAAGATAGAATTTCTATTCGTTCTGCAAGCAGTGTGACATTGCTACTGTCTGGGGCAACGAGCTATATCAATCAAAAAGATGCAACGGGTAATCCACATGAATTGTGTGAAGGTTATCTTGCATCAGCAGAATACAAATCTTATGATGAATTACGTTCAGACCACATTCAGGAACATCAATCCCTATTCCAAAGAGTGGACATTAACCTCGGTTCAAGCGATGCGGATAATCTACCTACAGATGAACGTTTAGCAAAAGTGAAGGAAGGGGCATCTGACCCAGGACTTGTTTCACTATATTTTCAGTTTGGACGTTATTTGTTAATGGGTAGTTCAAGACCTGGATGTCTCCCAGCAAACCTTCAGGGAGTTTGGAACCATCATATGAAGGCTCCTTGGAATAGTGATTACCACACCAATATTAATTTACAAATGAATTACTGGGTTCCAGAAGTATGCAATCTTGCAGAGTGTCACAAACCACTATTTGATTATATGGATACACTCGTTGAACCCGGAAGTGAAACAGCAAAACGGCATTATGGTGCAGGTGGTTGGGTTGTACATCACTTATCTGATATATGGGGATTTACAACCCCAGCAGATGGAATTTGGGGTATATCACCTGTGGGTGCAGCATGGTTAAGTGAACATGTTTGGGAACATTACCTATTTGGGGGTGATGAGGATTTTCTTAGAGAGCAAGGATACCCTTTAATGAAAGGTGCTGCACGGTTTATGCTTGATTTTCTAATTGAAGCACCAGAAGGAACGCCTTTTGCTGGAAAACTCGTAACGAATCCTTCCCATTCACCTGAAAACAGTTTCCAAAAAGCAGATGGTACGCGTTCACTCTTCACTTACGCCGCAACAATTGACCTTGAGATAATTCATGAACTATTTACAAATTGTATAGATTGTCTTGATGTACTTGAAATTGATGCGGATTTCCGAGAAGAATTAGTTTCATCTCTGGAGCGGTTGGCACCACTACAAATTAGTGAAAAAACAGGTAGACTGCAGGAGTGGATATATGACTATGACGAACCGGAACCAGGACATAGACATATGTCGCATATGTATGGTCTGCATCCCAGTTGTCAAATAACACTACGGGGCACTCCTGAGTTAGCAGAGGCAGCACGAAAATCTTTGGAATATCGATTACAACATGGTGGTGGACAAACAGGATGGAGTCGGGCATGGTTGGTGAATTTCTTAGCACGACTTGAAGATGCTGAGGAAGCGTATAACCATTTACATGCACTCCTGGCAAGGTGCACCTTAACGAACCTGTTCGATACTCATCCTCCATTCCAGATTGATGGAAACTTTGGGGGAACTGCCGGAATTGCTGAGATGCTTATTCAAAGTCATGCCGGAGAAATTAACCTATTACCTGCACTACCAAAAGCATGGGATACGGGTTATGTGAGGGGATTACGTGCTCGAGGTGGGTTTGAAGTGGATATGGAATGGGAAAATGGTTCACTTACCAAGTCGAGTATATCTTCTCAACTTGGTAGGGAATGTACGGTTCGATCAACAGAAACTGTTTCAGTGTCGTGTGGAGGTGAAGAAATTGAAACAACTGAATCTGATTCAGTGACAACATTCAGCACAGAAATTGGAAAAACTTATGTATTATCTACGTCATAGTTTTAATACAGATTCATCGGAATCCTATCCTTCAAAAAGCAATAGACTCCGTCAATTTTTCATTGATGGAGTCTATTGGTAATACCAAGAATGTTTTGTGAGTATTGTGATGATTACTATTTGGTCTTCAAATTCCCCCAAGTTGTTGTCAACTTACCAACTGCTTCAACAGCAGTAATCGCAGAAATACCATCTTCCATCACAGATTTTACTTCATCATGGGTTAACCCTCGTTTCCAAACTTGCATGTCATCCATGAGTCCAGCAAATGGCCGTTTATTGTCTATATTAAAACCAACACGTGCACCTTGACCCCAATCTCCTGCGATAGGATCTGGCAATCGTGCTTTTTCCTCGCCTACTTTTTCACCATTGATATAGAGGTACGCCATAGCTTCTTCACGACTGAATGTCCCAGCATAATGTGTCCATACTTTTGCAGTGTTTTTACCGGCGCGGATATCAAATAATGTCTTACCCGGATTATGTCCCCGATTGAGCCAACGAAAATTACCATCTCCTCGGGCTTCAGGGTGTACTAACCATGTACCATCTGTTGCACGAGCGTTGAAGAGTGCCATATCTGTAACTGCATCAACATTAATCCATGCAACAATACTCATACCTTGTGTTGGTATATGGTCTGGATCAACGTTTGGACCATCTATATCAAGATAACTGCCAGAAACAAAATGTCCAGCTTTACCGAATTTACCCGCATTCGCTTGAGTCACAGTTCCATTGATCGTACCGTCATAGCCATGACCTGATTGATCAATCACTTTATTTCCAGAAAATTCTTCAAAACCAAAGTAGAATACTAAATCCTCATCTAACACATTTGCAGACAAATTACTAATATGAGATGCAAAAATCAAACATATAGCTACCATTATGAAACGTTTCATGTAGATTACTCCTTTTACATTTGAATGAAATCAACATTTTGATTGCTAAATGTAGATTAGTATAACAGAGTTAATATTCTAAGGCAAACCAAATTCAAGGTTAACATTACTTAATCATAAGAAATTGGTTGCACATATAGGATTTTCCTTTTAGATAGCTTATTGATTTTCATGGTATTTTTGCAGAATTCAATATAATACCATATCTGGTAATTAGAGACCCAACAATAAAATCTCTTGACTGTATCCCAAACTTTCATTATCTGTAGTATTTCAAGACATAAAAATAACCTAATCAAGGTAGAATCACTTATATATAGTATTCCATTTTTCCTCTTCTGTGGGAGGGGATTCCGATCCCCGATCTTATCTTATCAACACAAACCATAGTTAAGACAAATAAAACCATTTACGGAGAATCATTTATATAAATGGTATAAGAAAAAGTATCGTAATTCAAAATCTTTTAACTTGATTAATCAGAAATTATTAGGTAAATTATGACAAGAAGACAGGAGCTTCCAGAATGAAAATATCACCTATAGATTGGGCTATAATTATCGGCTATATCCTTTTTGCATTAGGGCTTGGCATCTATTTCTCTAAAAGAGCCGGTAAGAATATAAGTGAATTCTTCATCTCTGGTCGCAACCTCCCTTGGTGGCTTGCTGGTACCTCTATGGTCGCAACTACCTTCGCTTCAGACACTCCGCTTGCGGTAACCGAAATCGTTGTAAAAGATGGTATATCAGGTAATTGGTTATGGTGGAATGCAGTCTTGAGTGGAATGTTGGCAACATTCCTTTTTTCTCGATTATGGCGTCGTTCTGAAATCATCACCGATGTTGAATTCACAGAGTTACGTTATTCAGGACCATCAGCAAGTTTTCTCCGTGGTTTCCGTGCCTTATATATCGGACTGCCAATTAACTGCATCACAATGGGGTGGGTTATCCTTGCAATGCAGAAAATCGTTGTGATTACCTTTGCCCTACCTGACACAACCTATACCAAAGTCCTCGTCGTATTAGGATGTCTTATAATTGCCGGGATCTATTGTGCTTTGTCAGGATTTTGGGGTGTTGTAATGACCGACCTTGTCCAATTTGGAATGGCAATGATCGGTTCATTCTCTCTGGCTATTATCGCCATAACTAAAATTGGTGGAATAGGGGCATTAAAAGATAAACTCGTCGAAAACTATGGCGTAGAACACAATATACTGGATTTCAATCCCGATTTCAGTACCGGGAAAATGGCGATAATTACCTTTGGTGTTTATATCGGTATGCAATGGTGGGCATCAAACGGTGTGGATGGAAGTGGTTATATAGCACAGAGAATGTTTGCTGCGAAAAATGAACGACATACACTCCTCGCAACACTTTGGTTTAACATTGCTCACTACACACTTCGTCCTTGGCCCTGGATCCTTGTGGCATTGGTAGCAATGGTCGTGTATCCGGGTATAGGTGATCCTAATCATATTGATACTTCATTGCAGGATCCTACAGCAGGATATGTTCTGTTAATGCTTGATTATTTACCTGTCGGTCTACTGGGGTTAATGCTTACAGCATTCTTAGCTGCCTTCATGTCCACAATTGACACACATCTCAATTGGGGAGCATCCTACCTTGTGAATGATTTTTATAAGAGGTTTATTGCATCCGATGAAACACCTGAACATTATGTTGCCATCTCCCGTTTCTCTGTAATTCTGATAATGATTTTCGCTGGAATAACAAGTCTATTCATGGATTCAATCGCAGGTGCTTGGAAATTTCTGATTGCCTTAAATGCTGGAATTGGACTTGTCCAAATATTAAGATGGTACTGGTGGCGAATAAATGCTTGGTCAGAAATATCTGCTATGGTCGCAGCATTAGTCGTTTCCATTTGTGTCTTTATTATTCCTGCAACCAAAGGTGAATTCGCACTTCAAATGCTGTTCATTGTTCCAATCTCAACAGTAGTCTGGTTAGTTGTCACATTTAACACACAACCCGTTTCCATTAAAACATTGATTAGCTTTTACAAGAGAGTAAGACCATCAAGATTAGGCTGGAATCAGATTATCAAAATAATAAATAGTGAAGATAAAACCACAACTATTGAACCTGTTTCAAGTGGAATTCCTCCAATGATAAATTGGATAATTGGTGTGGTTTTCATATATTCACTGTTATTTGGTATTGGAAAGTTTATCTTAGGATTTACTGATATAGGTGTTTTATATCTATTTATTGCAATTATCTCAGGATTTATCATGTATCTGAATTTACCTCGTAAAGAGAAAGACAACTCTTGAAAAGCATAGGAATCATTCCCGCACGATATGCATCATCTCGGTTTGAAGGTAAACCTTTAGCTGATATATTTGGTAAACCGATGATACAGTATGTATACGAGGGCGCATGTAGATCAAAGTTCCTTGAACAAGTGATCGTTGCTACCGATGATAAACGGATATACGATGTCGTTCAGAATTTTAACGGAAATACTGTGATGACATCTGAGTGTTCAACTGGAACTGAGCGGGTTGCCCTTGTCGCTAAAGAGTTGAAATGTGATATCGTACTCAACATACAAGGTGATGAACCATTAATTGAACCTGAACATATTGATTTAATGCTTCAACCTTTCTTAACAACTCCATCTATTCAAGTATGTACATTAAAGGAGAGAGTTCACTCTATTGAGGATTATCTGGACCCAAACGTCGTTAAAGTTGTTACAAATCTTAACGGAGATGCGTTGTATTTTTCAAGAAGTTCTCTGCCACATATTCCTGATAAAAATCAGAAATTGATAAACAAAAACAAATATATATATAGGCATATTGGTTTATACGCATATCGGAGAGAACAACTTCTTGAATTCATTACATGGGAATCTACCCCTAATGAAATAGCCGAAGGGTTAGAACAGTTACGATTTTTGGAGCACGACGTAAATATACATGTCGTTGAAACGGATAAACCCCTTATTGGAGTTGATGTTCCTACAGACTTAGATCGGGTAAAACATATCTTAGAAAAGAGAGGGATTGAAAAAAATGACAAAATATATCTTTGTAACAGGTGGTGTGATCTCAGGTATTGGAAAGGGAATTACAACGGCTTCACTCGGGAGATTACTAATCAATCGCGGTTTTAAAGTTAATGTCGTCAAAATTGATCCGTATCTAAATGTTGATGCAGGGGTTATGAACCCTTTTCAACACGGTGAAGTTTTTGTAACACATGATGGCGCGGAAACGGATTTAGATGTTGGGAACTATGAGCGGTTCTTAGGTGTTGATTTGAATCAACAATCTAATTTCACTACAGGTTCAGTATATAATGAAGTAATTCAAAAAGAACGAAGAGGGGATTACCTTGGGCAAACCGTACAATTAATACCTCATATTACGGATGAAATCAAAAAAAGAATATATCAAATTGGTAAAGATAACCATGTCGATATCGTTATTACGGAAATTGGTGGAACCATAGGTGATTTTGAGATGCCGCCGTTTGTTGAAGCAATTAGACAAATTGCTATGGAAGTAGGAAGAGAGAATACACTTTTCTTACACGTCTCCTTGATTTACACATTACCCAATGGAGAAAGTAAGAGTAAACCCACGCAACATAGCATCAGAAAACTTCAGGAATTTGGTATACAACCAGATCTATTATTGTGTCGTACAAGTCAACATCTTGAAGATAGTGTCAGACGAAAAATATCACTCCTATGTGGGATCAGTGAGGATTTTATCATAGAAGGATTAGATACGAACTGTGTAGATGAAATACCTCTGAATTTTGAGGAACAAGGTATGGGACACCTTGTAGCAAAAAAATTAGGACTTGAAAGACGCGCAACATTAGATGCAGAGTGGATTGCAATGGTAGATAAATTAAAAAATCCTAAACACCACACGACCATCGCTATAGTTGGGAAATATACTACTGGAAGTGATGCTTATATAAGTGTTCAAGAAGCAATTAAACATGGTGGTATAGGAAACGAAGCTTCAGTAAATATTGAGTGGATTGAAGCGGAAGAGGTAACAGAACTGTCCAATCTTGACAAGTTGTTTGAGAATATAGATGGTATATTAGTTCCAGGTGGATTTGGGGATCGCGGTATTGAAGGCATGTTAACTACAGTCAAATATGCTCGTGAGAATAAAATCCCTTACTTCGGATTATGCCTCGGTATGCAATGCCTTGTAATTGAATTTGCCCGGAATGTAGCAAACTTAGAAGACGCCAATAGCACAGAAGTTGATGAAAACACCCAATATCCCGTAATTGATTTGATGTTGGACCAACGTTCAATAGCAGATTTAGGTGCAACGATGAGACTTGGACACTATCCGTGTGTACTAAAGGAAAATACGAAAAGTTACAATGCTTATCAACAACCTATAATTATTGAACGACATCGACACAGATATGAATTGAATAACGATTTTCGTATAGAATTAGAAAACGCGGGTCTCTGTTTTAGTGGTGTTTCCCCAGATGAAAGTCTTGTCGAAATCGCTGAAGTCCCAGACCATCCGTGGATGGTTGGTTCTCAATTTCATCCTGAATTCCAATCAAAACCACTTGCCCCACACCCCTTATTCAGAGAATTCATTTCTGCAGTATTAACTCACCAGCAAGAGAGAATAAATACAGGAGACGATGATGAATAATACTGCAACAGTATATACTGGTGCATGGTATGGAGATAACGAACTCTCACTCAACTTCCCTGATGGTTGGGAGGTTGAGATGCTTAATCAGAATGATGCTCCAGCCCTTTCTGACACTGAAATTCAAAAAGCATTTGCTGAACCAATTGGAACAGAACGTATATCTGAAATAGCGAAAAATAAAAAAAGTGCTGCTATCATCGTAGATGACCTTAGTAGACCGACCCCTGCATATAAGGTTATACCATTCTTACTTAAGGAGCTTTTTGCTGCGGGTGTGCCAAAATCTGAGATTCGGTTCGTAGTCGGTGTAGGTGGACATCGTCCTATCTCAGAAGAAGAAATGGTTAAAAAAGTTGGGGCAGAAATCTTCTCTGAATACGAAGTGACAAATCATAATTTTCTCAGTGGTGATTTAAGAGCGATAGGGAAACTTGGTAACGGAACTCCTGTATATATCAATCGAACAGTAGCCGATTCTGATTTCAAAATTTGCTTGGGTGGAATATATCCTCACAGTTCAGTCGGATTTAGCGGTGGAGCGAAACTAATTGTTCCTGGTACTGCTGGTTTTTCAACAATGTACTATTTCCATAAATTCCCACCAGGTAGGGGACCAGCAAATATTGAAGGAGACAGTGACGAACCTGATAGACGAGATACCATTGAAATGGCAGCTGGACTCCTGGGACTTAATGCAATAGCCAATGTTGTGCTAAATAGTCGTCGTGAAATCGCGGGTCTTTTTGTAGGTGATTTTGTAAAAGCACATCGTAAAGGTGCACATTTTGCTTTGAATACCTATAAGACTGAAATTTTAGACACGACTCGAACGCAAAACGATCTTGTGGTGATTAATTGCTATCCTTTAGATGCAGATGGAATACAACTCGATAAAGCTTTATCAGCATTTTCATATTTTGAAAATGCATATACAATTGCACTATATCCTGCTTCTGACGGATCATGTTTCCACGGATTATTTGACAGGCTTGATTATCCGCGATATCTCAAGCAGAAATTAGAACACATACCCTCTGCCCCTTCACCACCACCAAAACTTGGGACACGAAATCAACTACATGTTTGGTCTGAGAGTTTTGATAGAGATGATTTCTACAAGGAATACCCATCCTCACTTCTTTTCCGAGACATAGATCAACTCATAAACCTTTTCACTGAAGAACTTCCATCGCAAGCAAAAGTAGCAATATTACCAGTGGCAGGAATTCAGGTATTATCACCCTAATCCTATATAGAAATAGAATTCTCTTATCTTTTCTTCTGTAGGAGGGGATTCAGATCCCCGATCTTCTCTTACATTTTATACTTCTTACATTCTGTAGGAGGGATTCCAATCCCCGATCTTCTCTCTTGTTGGAGGAATTCCGATCCTCGATCCTTCAAGATCCTGTTCCTATTTTGATCGTTTCAACACAGTTTTTCTCACACTTTCCTTACCACAGAGGGGGTGATATGTCTATAGAAGAGGTATATCAACATCCTGCACTCCAGCGGAGTGCTATGTAAGCAAATAGGTGGCAACTTGTGTGCCAATATACTTTTTATGAGATACACTAAACAAAATTCACATCTACAGAAAAAGATAGAACAACGCCAGTTTGATAATTACAAATGTCAGTTCGAGAAATAGTATTTTGTCCAGAGAATAGTCTTTGTAGCACAAACTTTCCAGTTTGTGCATTCTGGTATTTACTAAAAGTTTGGGTTACAATGTGTCATATCAGAATCACGTTAGAACAAAAATAGGAAGAGAAAAAATGACAATCCAAAATATTCATAAAAATATAGTCAGACAAAGAAAAATAGCGAATTGCTTCAAAGATCAAGAAATTCAGAAAAACCAGAAAATAACACAAATCTCAAAATTCTTAAATTTCAAAATTCTTAAATTTCAAGATAATTACATTAAACCCAATCTACCACAGGGATTAGAGCAATATTACAAAGTTACACCATGTAACGAAAAGTGTAACTTTTTCATTTTACTCTCTTTCATTTTACTAAAGAGTATCACATTAAATACAGTTCTTCTTCGTAGGGACGGGGTCTCCCCGTCCGTATTTTCAATATATTATACTTGTCAAGAAACAAATCACTCTCAATATAATGATTTATGAGATATGACCTATAAACTGTGTGATCCGTGATATTCATGCCGAAAACGTTACACACCCTATCAATTTCTTGTATTTGACAGATATTCAAGACTATGTTACAATATAGGTTCGGTAGGATCCAAGGGATGCTGATCTCATAAAGATCAGAATAACAGTCCTAAATTTTCTAATTCTACATAGAGGTAACTATGAACACGACAAATCCTTTTAAGCAACAGGGTCAATGGTATCGTGGCAATACACATAGCCATAGTACGGAATCAGATGGTCAACTCTCCGTTTCAGATAGGTTTTCTGCATATAGGGATGCAGGATATGACTTCTTAGTATTAACAGACCACAGAAAAGTTAATGATGTTCAACCTTACAGTACTTCAGATTTCTTAGCAATTTCTGGTAGCGAAGTACATCCATCCAATCCTTATGGTGGCGGTACCTACCACTTTGTCGCCATTAATATTCATGAACCAGTAAATTGTGCAAAAATGCATCCAAATGCTGTCCTTGATGATATAAAAGAACAAGGAGGAGAAGCAGTATTGTGTCATCCTTATTGGTGTGGACATACAATATCAGATTATTTGCCATTACGTAATTACTTCGCAGTTGAAGTTTACAATGACACCTGTATGGGGATAGGCAAAGGCTTCTCAGAACAGGCATGGGATGATCTATTAGATAGAGGAGGTCCTGTTCTTGGTATTGCCTCTGATGATGCACATGGTACGGAACATGATTGTTTCCACGGTTGGATAAATGTAAAAGCCGAAGATTTATCAATTGATAACATCATGGAGTCTCTCAGAACTGGTGCATTTTATTCAACACTGGGACCAGAAATTGTTGATTTGGATCTTACGGATAATGTTGTTTCAGTCAAGTGTTCTGAAGCAAGGTCTATTTGCTTTAAAGCAGATTGTACCAGAGGTAAATATATACAAGCTCCAGAAGGAGAACTTTTAACCGAAGCTTCCTATAGTGTTCCAGACAGTGCTAAATATGTACGTGTTGAAATTACTGATGAAACTGGTAAGAAAGCTTGGTCTAATCCGTTCTTTTTCTAATGCATAGAATACTGGTATGTCATACCGGGGGTTGGATTGGCGACATGGTTCTCATAACCCCCACATTACGTAAGTTGAAGGAGATATATCCCAGTTCATTTCTATCCATATTATTGCGTCCACTTGTTGCTGACCTGATGTCATTCAATCCTTATGTGGATAAGTGTCTAATTGATTCAAAGAGTGTTGGATCTTTGAAATCAATCATTGGTTTAGTAAAGACAATACGCCGTTTACTCTTTGATATTGCTATAATTCTGCATCCTACCTCCTACCGAAATGCATTCATACCATACTTGGCTCGTATTCCTATGAGGATCGGTTCAAATTATAAAGGACGTGCAACATTTTTGACATCTTCTGTACCTTATAATGTTAAGCAACATGAGGTAGAACGTTATCTAAGTATTCTGCAACTCCTAAATTATGAAGATGAGTTGCTTACAGTGGGTTCGTTCAATCCGAATGAATCAGAATCAAAATTAGAGTTCTGGCATTCTGATAATGAAACAGAAACAATAGCGAATAAGTTTCTTACAAATGATATATCATCCACAGATACGCTGATTGCAATTAATATCGGTACAACTTGGCAGACTAAACAGTGGCACATAAGGAATTTTTCAGAACTCATCAAACATATTACGGATATAAAACATAATATCAGAATAATTATAACTGGCTCTGAGTCTGAACAAAGTCTATCGCATGAATTACCAAAGTCTGATAGGGTTGTAAACCTGGTGGGTAAGACTGACATACTTCAACTCGGAGCATTATTAGAAAAATGTGAATTATGTATATCATGTGATAGCGGACCGATGCATATTGCAGCAGCTGTTGGTACACCTACAATTGCACTATTTGGACCAACAGATCCGTTGAGACATAGACCGTATGGGGTAAATCATACAATAATTGAAAAACCTGTCTACTGTAGACCTTGTTATAAGACATATTGTCATCGGAAAGACGAACCAAACGTTTGTATGAATGAGATTACTGTTCGAGATGTAGTTAATGAAATTACAAGAAAATTACGAATCTAAGAATTCCAATCAGACATAATAGAAAATTATAAATAAGGACATTGAATGAGTAAAATTATTGCATTGATTTTCGATTTTGGGGGTACATTAGATGGAAATGGTATACACTGGTTAGAACGAACATATCAGTTCATAAAAACACATCATCCGGAGATTAGTCGAGAAGAATTTGATACTGCTGATAAAGCTGCAGTTACTGAATTTGCACTTGGTGATGCTTATCCAGAAGCTACATATCAAGAAGGGTCAATGCTACCAGTAGGTGTGACATCAACTGATCTGAAAGCATCAAAATGCAATTTTCGTGAAACAGTTGATGCAATTGGAGTAGGTATTTTTACACGACTTGGTATAAGCGAAGAATCAAAGGATGAATATGTTGAATGGTTTTGTAAAGGTGCAGAAGAAAACCTTACGCAAAATCGTGAATGGTTACAAACTCTTTATGGGAAGTATAAACTTGGTGTAATAAGCAACAATTTTGGTAATACTACTGGATGGTGTGATGATTACGAACTTATATCATTGCTTGATGTAATTATTGATTCAACAGTATTGGGTATTTCAAAACCGGAACCAGGTATATTTGAAGCAGCTTTGTCTGAATTAAATGTCTCTCCGAGTGAATCTATCTATATTGGTGATAGCTATAAGGCTGATATGGTAGGAGCAAAAGGAGTAGGTATGTGGACAGCATGGATGGTAGGAAATCAGCAAAAAGAATGTTTAGACCTGTCTGTGGTAGATGTACAACTATCACATTTACATGAACTGACAGATTTCCTTTTAACACAGAGCAAATAGTATATTGTTCTGATTTGGTAGAAATTAATCTCAATAGACCCAATTTGTCTTACTCCAAAATCTTCAAGCATATATATTTGATACGGAATTGGATTTTACACGTTTTATATTATAGTTTAACTAAAGTTTGGACAATTTTTTCTGTAGCATGCTATATTTTCAAGGATAGATGTATATTTATTGTGTTTTATAGGGTATTAACTTGTAGAAAATCTATCATATACAAATAAGGACAGTCCAGGGGAATGCCATAAGGCATTCATACCCGGGGAATGACTAAATGTCATTCATACCCGGGGAATGACTAAATGTCATTCATACCCGGGGAATGACTAAATGTCATTCATACCGTTGATTCCTTGATTCCTTGATTCCTTGATTCCTTGATTCCTTGACTCCTTGATTCGCGGAGCGAAATGTGTATTGATATAGTCTTGATTAGAAGGTTATCCCTGAATTTGATCAACCTAAAAATATCGGATAATTGTCCAAACTATAGTAATTTTCGGTAATTTGAAGTGCAAAATATAGAATTATATAATTCTATATTCAAATGGTTATCGGACTATAGACATGTAACAATTTCCATTTCTCTCCCGATTCTCCAGAAAGTTCTCTTGCCAAATGGAGATTCCAAAATGATAAAATATATAATATATATAACATTGGTTCTGAATCTATTATCGGGAATAGTTATAGCAGAGAAAGACGAAATCACTGTCAAAATAGATGAAAAAGTTATTGAGTGGTGTCTGAAAAATACTGAAAAGGAAATTCATACTCTTACACAGTTAAGTAAAGATAAAGAAATTGTTGTACTTGTCTTTATGGCAACCCAATGTCCTGCAGCAGATGATTATAACGAACGGATATTGAAATTGTTTGAAGATTATAAGGAAAAAAAGATACAATTTGTAGGAATTCACTCAAACAAACATGAGACTATTGATGAAATAAAGGAATACCATAAGAAAAACAAAATTGAATTTCCAATTCTTATAGATCCAGAGAATAAAATTGCAGACTATTTTCAAGCACGTAGAACACCTGAGGTTTTTGTAATTGATAAGGCAAATTTACTAAGATACAGAGGTGGGATTGATGATAGTCGTAAAAACCCAAAAACACAATATCTGAGGACAATTTTGGAATATATCCTAAATGGAAAACCTATACCAGAGAAAGAAAAAAAGACACGTGCAATTGGATGTACAATCAAGAGAGTTAGAAAAACAGATATTAACCGAACTCCATAATTAATGTCATAGACTACATGCTCATGCGATATCTAAATTCAATACAGAGGTAAGTTAATGCTACGATTATTGAATACTATCCTACAACTGATACTGACAATTATCTTTACTGGTGCTTTACTAATATTTTTTGCCGTATGCTTTGCTATTGGTGTAGCGGGTGGTTTCACGTTAGGTTGTTGGGAGGATGTCGTCGCACTTGATCTGGAAAAATTAAAATATACAAAAGACACACAAACTTGGCGACAACATACAGAGGTATACTCAGCGGTCTGTGAAGTCCAACGAAATGATACAACAACATTCCTAATAGATAAATTACAACGTTTGGATTATGAGATGAAAAAATCCAGTGATTTAGGTGTTACCTCACAAGGACAATATTCGACAAATCTAACAGGAGCAACAGGCAAACAAAATGGATCAATTCACGTTTTTCTGAGAGAATTCGAATTTCCAAATATGGATGAAGAAACGAAACCAAAACGTGTAAATTTAACAATAAAAAACAGCAAAATCGAATTAATTCAAGATGGGACAGGAAATATACTACGCAATTTTTTTCTTGAACCAGAGTTGATTGATGAATTAGCAGATACAGACACAGGTTCAACACGGAATATTATACCATTAGTAGAAATGCCGGAAAATCTTGTTAATGCCTTCATCGCAATTGAGGACCACAGATTTTATCAGCATTTCGGTATTGATATTATACGGCTAATTGGTGCTATGAGAGATGCATTGTTAAGGAAAAGTGTTCCAGAAGGTACAAGTACTCTTACACAACAACTAACACGAAATATATATTTGGGTGATGAATCAACAATCGTCAGAAAAGTACGCGAGATGCTACTCTCGTTTAGAATTGAGAAAAAATTATCAAAATCGCAGATTTTAGAAGGATACCTGAATTTTATTGACTTAGGTCGTTTTGGATCACAAACTCTCTATGGTGTGCAAAAAGCATCAATGGCATACTTTGATAAAGAAGTATCCGAACTTGAAATTGACGAATGTGCACTTCTCGCAGGGATACCTAAAGCAACAACTGGATATTCTCCTATTACTAATCCCGAAAATGCAAAAAAGAGACGTAATCTTATACTAAATGCAATGTATAAAAGCGGGTGGATTACACCACAAGAGTATCTCTTAAATCGTAAGAAACCCATATCAGTGCAGAGTTCTTCTGATACAATCTTAAAACAAAGATACTATACTGCTGGGCATTTTATAGATCACATACAATCTCTACTCAAAGATATTCCTGAACTAAAAAACAGTATATATAAGGATGGTTTGAAAGTATATACTACTATTGATATGTCTATGCAGTCTGTAGCAATGAAAGCTGTTGCAAATCATTTACTTGAGTTAGATAAACTTACTCGATCACCTAACTATGTTACCAATAAAGATAATCCTAAAGGGATTGATCCTATAAGGAATTACCTACAAGCTGCACTAATATCAATCGATCCTCAGTCAGGTCATGTTAAAGCTATGGTTGGAGGACGTGATTACTTCATTTCAGATAAAAGAAAACCTAATTTTAACTACCTTAACAGAACTATAGGAACTAAGAATGAACCGTCGCGTCGTCAACCAGGATCGGCGTTTAAACCGATCGTGTTTGCATCACTACTACAAGAACCATCACTAATTACTCCTGCTTCCATTTATATTGATGAACCATGGATAATTCAACATGTTCAAGGACAATTCTGGAAACCTGATAATTATACTAAAAAATTCAGAGGACCCGTATCAATTCGAACTATCTTAAAGAGATCAATTAATGTTCCAACAGCAAGAGCTGCTTGGGAAACACCAGATACAACGGATGGGTATAAAGAAGGGATAGTACGCACAATAGATCTTTCTAAGGAAATGGGTATCACTACACCTATGGATCCTGCAAAACCCGCACTCATTTTGGGGGCATTCGGAATGACGGTACTCGAACTTACTTCGGCGTATGGTGTTTTTGCCAACCGTGGTATATTAACTGAACCGATTTTCATTCATTATGTAACAGATGCAAATGGAAAACAAATCTATCCACCACCCAGCTATCAACAGGAACGAAGACAAGTCTTAGATGAAAGGATTGCTTACCAAATAACCTCTTTTCTGGAGAGTGTAATTACTGCAGGAACAGGAATCAGAGCAATTTCTACAGCTTTTCCGTATCAAATCACAAGACCAATCGCAGGAAAAACTGGAACAACAAATGACAACGTGGATGCTTGGTTTGTAGGTTATAGTACAGATCTTGTGACGGGTGTCTGGGTGGGACTTGATAAGCAGAGAAGGGGACTTCGTAATTATAATGAAGAAGGTGCTAAAGCCGCTTTGCCAATATGGGCACGTTTTATGAAGGATGCATCCAGAGGTCCTGAAAAACCGTTTCCAATACCGGAAGGTATAGAATTCTGGGAAATTGACAATACTACCGGTTTACTAAAAAATAAAGATAAATGTCCACCTGAAAATATCAGTATGGAACCGTTTCTTGAGGATCAAGTTCCCTCAAGAATCTGCGATAAACACTAATGGTTGGGAGAGATAATATGAGAGAGAATTTAGAAACAAGACCAACTGTTTCTCCTATAAATATAAATCCTGATGTGCCATCCAAACCCTTCGAATTGGTCTCAGAATTCGAACCACAAGGGGACCAACCAGAAGCAATTGAAAAATTGACGGAAGGAATACAGCGTAAAGACAGAGCGCAAACATTATTAGGCGTTACAGGGTCTGGTAAGACTTTTACAATGGCACATGTCATTCAAAATATACAACGACCAACACTCGTTATTTCACCTAACAAAACTCTCTCCGCTCAATTATACAACGAATTTAAAACCTTCTTCCCACAGAATGCAGTACACTATTTCGTTAGCGACTATGAATACTACCAACCTGAAGCATATATCCCATCCACGGACACCTTCATAGAAAAAGATGTACAGATCAACGAAGAAATCACAAGGATGAGGCTCGCATCAACTGCATCTCTTATGTCAAGGCGAGATGTTGTAATTGTGGCAAGTGTCTCATGTTTATACGGACTGGGTTCACCACGGGAATTTGAGAATCAGAAGGTTGATGTAAATATTGGTCTGACCATCCGTCGTGATGAATTTCTCCGTTCATTAATTGATATACAATACGTACGAAACGACGTTGATTTTTGGCAAGGAACTTTCAGAGTAAGAGGCGATGTTGTTGAGGTATTTCCAGCTTATAGTGAAAGGGCATACAGAATTGAGTTGTTTGGAGATGAAGTTGATAGAATCTGTGAAATCAATACAACAACTGGTGAGATCCTTGACAAACAGGATTCTCTTGAAATCTATCCTGCAAAACATTTTATGACGGATGATGAAATATTTGAGGAAGCACTCGTTAACATTGATCTGGAATTACAAGAACGAATTGTCACATTCGAAAAAGAAAATAAACTGTTAGAAGCACAACGCATAGAACAACGTACACGTTTTGATTTAGAAATGTTAAGGGAAGTAGGGTATTGTTCAGGAATCGAAAACTATTCACGACATCTAACAGGGTTACAACCTGGTGAAGCTCCATATTGTCTGCTAAATTACTTTCCTGAAGATTTCATGCTCTTTATTGATGAATCCCATGTCACTATTCCACAATTGAAAGGAATGTATCGTGGAGATCGGGCAAGAAAACTTACACTTGTGGAATATGGGTTCCGTCTTCCATCCGCATTAGATAACCGTCCATTACAATTTGAAGAGGTTGAAAGATACCTAAATCAAGTGGTATATGTCTCTGCAACTCCGGGCAACTATGAAATGGAAGAGGGTGGACAAATCGTAGAACAGATCATTCGACCAACTGGATTGATTGACCCCCAAGTTTCTTTGCACCCTGTTAAAGGGCAAATTGACCATCTCATCGGCAAAATCAAAGAACGGGTGAAAATGAAGCAAAGAGTTCTTGTTACCACGCTCACAAAACGGATGGCTGAAGATTTAAGTGAATATCTCATTGAAGCAGGAATACGGGCAAATTATATGCATTCTGAAATTGATGTCTTTGACAGAGCACGAATTCTAATGCAGCTACGTAAGGGTGATTTTGATGTACTCATCGGAATTAATCTACTACGAGAAGGACTTGATTTACCTGAAGTTTCTTTAGTCGCAATTTTGGATGCAGATCGTCCAGGTTTCCTACGTTCGGTTACCTCTCTGGTTCAAACTTCTGGTCGTGCTGCCAGAAATGTAGATGGTGAAGTTTTATTTTATGGTGACACCATCACCGATGCTATGGCAGATGCTATGGCTGAGACAAAGAGAAGAAGGGAACTTCAGATGGAATACAATAAAGAGAATAATATCACACCTGCCACCATACAAAAAGCAATTGAGATGCTAATTGCTGAATCACATGAAGAATATGTGACGGATAAGAGTGAACCAGATATTCCTGATATTATTGAAGAGAGTAGTATCGAAGAAATAGATACAATAATCGTAGACCTTACACGGCAAATGCAAAAAGCTGCTGTCGAACTTGATTTTGAACTGGCAGCAACCTTGCGTGACCAGATCTCAGAATTAAATGAAAAACTGAATCAATCAGAATTGGATTCAACAGAATAACATTCCCTACCTTAAATCACAACCAAACGTATCAATACTTAGCAGAATTTATAAATTTATTGTTTGGAGGATTTTGCAGTAATTGTTCAATTAAAGGGATTTACATATCTCAATACCTTGAATTGCCCTACTACAAACAGTTTGATTCGTAGTAGAGTGATTTATCACACGTTGAGAAATTACTGAATTAATAACTTAATCTTCATTAGGCATTCACCGGGCATTCGGTGGGTATGAATACATGTATGGCAGTCACAAGTCTCCCAAGTGAGAGGTACTAAATTCGACAGGATAGTCCCAATTAGATAAAAACTTAATAACTTCACTATATGTGAGTAAGAACGATTTTAGTGTTCCCCAGCGCAACTGTGCTTTCCCTCTCGGAGAGACAGGAAATGCACCATCACTGATCCAATCCAAAGATGGATTTTCCCAAGTCCGGTCTGTAATCTGGGTGATGGTACCTGTTGCGATATGGTATTTATAAAGATGATAAGATAACCATAAAGTCTTTATGGGTTTATTCAACTCTGTTTCAACAGCACCAAAAACAATAGATTTTCCGTTATCCATCCAATCAAGAGATGAACATTTGTATGTTTTCGGTATCAGAAGTTGCTTTGACAGTCTCGTACTTATATCGTAAATATAATATCGATTTGCTTGAGGAATGAAACCGTCTTTTGGATTAAACTTTGATTCATACTCATAATATGCTATCTGTCTCCCAGTTGGCGACCATCTGCCATAAGCACGTTCAATCAGTAGATTTCCTTGGGGTAGTGGTGGCGGTAGTAGTGGACGTGCACCTCCACCGTCACTATGCATTATCCATAGATTGCTACCCGTCTGTCCCAACACTGGAACAGAAGAATAAACTATTTGCCTTCCGTCCGGAGACCAATCGGGAAAGTTTGCACCCAATTCTACGATCTCTTTTATATTTTCGTTCTCCAAATCAATAACACAAATCCATCTTTTTAGTTCATTTTTTATTCTATCTGCTTTTCTAAACAAAATTGACTTTCCATCTGGTGAAAATACTGGAAAATTACTTTTTGAGTTTCGTTCAGTCAAAATCCGTTGATTTGTGCCGTCAGCGTTCATAATAACAAGCTGCTTCTGTTGAGAATTTATCTGCGTTGCCCATCTTGAGAAAACAATCTGCCTTCCATCGGGAGACCACCGCGGAGTAATAGGATAGAGCGTATTGGTGAGTAGCTCAGTGACACCCGTGCCATCATCCTCCATCACGAATATCCCCTTTACACCCTCTTCAACTCGCGCTGCAAAAACTATTTTTGCCTTTGCTAACGGGGTAATTAAGAAAAAGAATAGTAGTATTGATATACATATTCGCATGAAATCTCTCCTTATATCATACTGAAGGATAATAGAATCCTTCAGTATGAAAATTGAGATGATTACGGATGTTCACAATCCATAGAATTTGTTAGATGATAATCATCGGTTTCTCCACCTACTGTTGCTATGATCCTTACGTACGCCTCTCCCCCGTAAGGTGTACCTGTCTCCCCTCCAAATATTGTTGTGCCGTAGGAGGAATCCGGATCGCTCCAGTATGTGTCACCAGACTCTTCTGTAATCCTACCACTGTTGGCGGGATTCTTTTTGTCTTCAATATTTAATTCATGGAAAGAGGCTTTGATCTCGGTTGACAAATTACATGGAGGACAGTGTCCATTATGAGATGCAGACACACTATAATCGAAGGACATATAACCTGATCCGTCGTCATACGTCTGCTTGTTGATTGCTGCATATCCACTAACGAAGTCGATGCTCCGAACACCATCTGGTGTGGTTGTATAAATCTGAATCGTACAAATTGCTACTTACACTAAAATATAATAACATTTGGCAAAGTTTTATTCAAGCTATATCTTTTATAGAATATGTCACATACATGACTTTGTGAAGTGAGGTTATTTGAATGTCCAGTCCTCTTTGTTAACTTTCCCATTCTTAAAAAAGATACCAATCTTACAAATATCTTATGTTGGTAAAACACGCCAATTAACATACATATCTTCTTATATTGGAAGGAATTCCAATTGTTCTCCAGTAGAGTTTTCTATCACGATTTGAAGATCCTTCCTACAGATAAACCATTGTAATAATTTGAGAATTCGACAATAGAATGTCTTTGTGTTGAAACTATTATACGTTGCATTTCTATTCAGAATTTGATACTATAGACAATACAATTCAAATAGATTTATGGTATTCCATATTACATATTATTATTGATAATAGGAAGGTATTTGCTATGTTTGTATGTATAGCTTGTGGTTATTTGTGGAAAGAAGCGGATGAACCCCCAGATGAATGTCCTGCATGTACAGCACCAAAAGAAAAGTATATACCCTATGATGACAGAGCAGAAAGATGGGTTAAAAGAGCAGTAGCCGCTCATGTTATGTATCCAGATGAAGAAGGTGCTGACCTTCGAGCAGAGAATTCAGCACTCTCATCACATATTAGATTCGCTTTAGTTGGTTTACTTGGGGATCTACAAAAGGAATAAGAAGAAAGCTCCGGTATTCTCACTGGGGCTTCTTTCTGTCTTTTCCATTATTTAGTATTAACCCTATTATAGTGAAAATTGAAAATAATAACACATATCCCTGTAGGAGCGATCTCCGAATCGCGATTTAACTTAGTGATAGTAGGGAATCGGAGTTCCCTCCTACATCTCAAAATGTTCCATTAATTCAAATGTTCACTATAGTAGGCATATTTCAATGTTATATAGTATGAACTAAGAAATGTAGCATTCAACTTAACTTATGAGTAAAACACCGGAAATAATATAATGAAATATATACACATATTATTGATACTATCACTTGTAACATTACCAGTAATAGTATCTGCACAAGACCTTGAAGACAGAGTCGTCGAACATGTCTATCCGAATGGTCTGAAATTATTAATGATTGAACGTCATACCTCCCCCACAATTGCTCCCTATATTCTTTTTAAAGCAGGTTCAGTAGATGAATCTGATGATGCACGGGGAATTGCACATATGTTAGAGCATATGTTGTTTAAGGGAACGAATACTATCGGGACGAAAGATTATGAGCAGGAGAAGGTAATTCTTGCCGAAATTGATCGAATCGGTGACGAATTAGATAACGAACGTGCGAAAGGTTCAAGAGCAGATGATAATAAGATTAAAGAGTTAGAGGATGCCTTAAAAGAGAAGCAAGAGATGTCAGAAGAATGGACTGTTGCTGGTGAATATACAGAGATATACACCCAACATGGCAGTACCGGATTTAATGCCGGAACTTCTGTTGACTATACAATTTATACTGTTGAACTACCGTCAAATAAACTGGAATTATGGGCAATGCTTGAGTCGGATAGACTAAAAAATAATGTATTACGCCAATTCTATGTTGAGCGGGAAGCCGTAAAAGAGGAACGAAGAATGAGTGTGGATTCCCGGCCAGGAGGAAAACTGTATGAACAGTTTATGGCATCCGCTTTCACAGCACATCCATACGGAATGCCAATAATAGGATGGCCCTCTGACATTGCAATGCTAAACAGAAAAAAAGCAGAAGAATTCTTCAAAATACATTATGCTCCAAATAACTCCATTATGGTAATTGTTGGGGATATCAACATTGAAAAAACTATAGAATTGATCGATAATTATTTTGGTGATATTCCATCACAACCCCTACCAAAAGAGGTCACTGTTAAGGAACCTAAACAAGAAGGGGAAAGACGGATTGAAGTAGAGTTTGATGCGGAACCGCAAATGATGATAGGTTTCCATAAACCCACAATCCCACACTTTGATGATTATGTTTTTGATATGATTAGTGCAATTTTGTCTGATGGACGTACATCTCGTTTTTACAAGAACATTGTTGAAGAAGGAATTGCTGTTTCTGCAAATACAATAAACGGATACCCGGGAGCACGTTATGACAACCTTTTCGTGGTAAGTGCTACACCACGTTCACCCAATACTACGGCTGATGTTGAAAAGGCAATTTATGCTGAGTTAGATCGGTTAAAAACAGAACCTGTAGAGGAGAAAGAATTTAAACGAATCCTAAAACAGATTGATGCCAGTTTCATCCGTGGATTAAGTTCAAATGCTGGTATGGCAAACCAACTTACATTCTATGAAGGAATTGCAGGGGATTGGCGGTACATTCTAAATTGGCGTAAAAAAATGTATGAAATTACTCCTGAACATATTATGAATACTGCTAAAACCTATTTCACAAAATCTAATCGCACAGTTGCTACCATAGTCAAAAAGGAACAAATTGAGACTACTGAGACAGAAGGGGAGGCGAGTGAATAATAATGTCACCTAAAGTTTTTAAAATAATTTCGGGTTCACTCATTCTATGTTTGATAATTTTAGGTTCATCTTCAATTGATGCTAAACCGCATGAAGAACTAACCTACGAACCCATCCAGTTTAAACCACCTGTTCCACAAAAGCATACATTATCGAACGGTATGGAACTGTATTTGATCGAAGATAACGAATTACCCGTTTTCAATATCAGTGGTCTTGTAAAAACCGGTACAATCTATGATCCAGCAGATAAAATCGGTTTAGCCTCAATTTTTGCCAGTGTGATGCGAACTGGGGGCACTGTCTCACGTGGACCTGATGCATTAAATGAAGAACTTGAGTCAATGGCTGCGTCTGTTGAAATCGGAATGTCTCCAGAATACGGTTCTGTAAGTCTATCTACCTTAGCAGAGGATATTGATAAAGGTTTGGAGATATTCGCTGACGTATTACGAAACCCGGCATTTCGAGAAGAAAAATTAGATCTACGAAAACAACAAGCTATTGAAGGTATCCGAAGAAGAAATGATAACCCAATTCAATTAGCATGGAGAAACTTCTCAGAGATTTTGTACGGAAAAGATCATCCGTTTGGTTGGTATTCTGAAATTGAGAATGTTGAGAATATTTCTGTTGACGATTTAAAAGCATTTCATGCAAGATATTTCCACCCAAACAATATAATGCTTTCCATTACCGGTGATTTCGATACTGAATCAATAATTAGTAAGCTTGAGAATACCTTTGAAGGATGGGGTAAATCAGAGGTTGATTTTCCAGATATAAAACAGGTAGAAAGGGTTCGAACCCCTTCAGTTCATTATATAAAAAAAGAACTACCTCAAACCACAATGTTAATTGGACATATTGGTATACAAAGGAAACCTGATTTTCCTGATCTGTTTGCGTTACGGGTGATGAATGATATTCTTGGTGAAGGTGGTTTCACATCCCGATTAATGAGTCAAGTACGTGAAAAACATGGCCTTGCCTATATGGTTGGTAGTATTATGCAGACCAGTCTGTATACAAATCCGGGCGAATTCTTTGCATATTCACAGACCCGTGCTGAGAAAACTGCAGAAGCCATTACGCTCATAACTGATATTATTAAAGGCATGCGTGATGCACCTGTAACTGAGGATGAATTGAAGCGAACAAAAGATTCTCTCATCAACTCTTTTGTCTTCAGTTTCGAGAGTAGTTCACAGATTGCATTTCAACAAATGATGTTAGATTATCGAGGGTTTGCACCTGGATTCCTTGAAACCTTTACCGATAATATTGCTAAAGTCACCATTGAAGATGTTCAAGCTGTTGCTCAAAAATACTTACATCCGGATGCTCTGACGATTGTCACTGTTGGGAATAAAGAGAATTTTGATCGACCCTTAGACGAATTCGGTGAAATTAATGAAATTGAGATTGAACAACCTGAACCTCCACCTGTTGAACCTATTCCAGAAGCAAGTGATGAGGATATTTCTAAAGCAAGAGAGATTCTTGTTTCAGTTATTAATGCTCATGGGGGTTTGGAGGCAATTAAAGCAGTTACCTCAGTTGTATCTCAAGGTCAAGCGACTATTGCTCAAATGGGTGGAATTCAGATGGGTTTAAGGGTATCTTCATTATACCCAGATAAATTACGACAGGATATGCAAACACCTCAGGGTGATGTGTCTATACTATTTGATGGTGAATCTGGATTTATGGTCTCCGCAATGGGGAGTCAACCATTACCCCCAGAAATGTCTGCTTCTTTGAAAGATGCTACTTTCAGAGATCCAATTCCCCTTCTTCAGTATTTAACCGATAGTGATATCCCCATACAACTCTCTGGTTCTGAGGAGGTAGAAGGAAAACCAGCATCTGTACTACTTCTAACACAACCTTCAGGTGAATCACTGAAAATATATGTAAGCGAAGAGACACATCTTATACTAAAATATGCTTTTCGTGAAACAGAAATGGGGACGACAATGGAGAAAGAAACATTCTTTCTTGATTACAGGGATGTTGATGGAATACAGATCGCATTCAATGTGATACAAAACGTGAATGGTGAACTCTATACTAATTCCACATTAACTAAAGTTGAGATAAATAGTGAATTGGATGAATCCCTTTTTGAGGTATCTCAATGAAAACACTTGATTTACGTGTTAGATATTTTCAGGATAGCACACCTGCAGATGAACCGTGTCGTGAAACTGCGTTTATTCGACGTGAGTTCGACATGCCACTCCCAGTATCAGAAACTGCTTTGATTCTTGTGGATCTATGGAATGTTCATTTCATTGAGACATGGATTGAACGTGCAAAACAGGTGACGGTTGATTCTATTGTACCTGTCATTGATGCTGCACGTAAAATCGGTATGACGATTGTACACGGTCCATCCCCATCCGTTGCGGAACAATATCCACAACTCAATCGACACAAACCACCT
Source organism: uncultured bacterium (assembly GCA_964652195.1). GTDB lineage: Bacteria > Poribacteria > WGA-4E > WGA-4E > WGA-3G > MSPOR6. The sequence goes on from CAZZBB010000076.1 coordinate 83,946, forward strand.
GAACCCTCAACACCACCCTCTTGGCCACCATCTGAGTTTCGAGGACGACAAGAAGATTACAACATATACCGCGGTCCTCGAAGCCAACCACCCGGTATCGGAGTGCATTGGGATAAACTTGCTTCACAACTCTCAATGTCTCCCGTCATAGATGTTAAAGATGATGACTATGTTATCGCAACCGGACCACAACTCCAAGATCTACTTGAGGAGAAACGTATCCTTCATTTAATCTATGCAGGATTTGCAACAAATTGGTGTGTAATGGGGAGAGACTACGGTATTCGGTCAATGTCAAGGTATGGTTACAATATGATACTCTTGCGCGATGCTACTACGGGTGTTGAGTTTCCTGATACTTATGATAACCTATTTACCACAGAGATAACTATCCGTGAAGTAGAGCAGCAATACGGGTTTAGTGCCTCGAATGCAGATTTCTTTGATGCTGTAGAAAATGTGTGACCTGTTCTTTTTGATTGTTTGACTATCGGCGAATCCAAGGGTAGGATTCGCCGATAATGGGGAGGAAAATTAAACCTTGACAATGGTAAACTCTATTTGCTACAATAGCAACTGGTAGATGTCATATTTTTAATCGCACCAATTTGGAATAGAAACGTATATTGTTGTATAGTTTTATTTGAAACTGTATTTTTTTAATCGTACCAATTTGGAAAAAATTAGAATTTTACCGATTTTAATAAAAGGTATTGAAATTTGCAAAGGATTAATGTATAATTCCAATATAATGTTGAATAGTATGAAAAATCAGTTAGTAATAGCTATTTATGTCTAAAAAACTAAATCGATATGTGATACTTTGTAGGAGGTGTTGTAATGGCAGAACAATTTGAACTATTATCAAACTCAACATCAACGCTGGTCTTAGAATTGACAGGTAATCCGTGGACAGATTTTGGTATCGTGAGTTTTTGTTTGGAATTGTCATCACCTAAACCTGATTTCTTAGTAGAGAAACCCTTCCTTACGGAAAATGCAGCAACAATCAAGATTGATATTTCAGACATTGAGACAGTGAAGACGTGGCTTTATCAGACATTACGTGATAAATGGAATAATATCCATCATCAGAGTCTGATTGCAAAGGTTCTCAGATATAATTCGATTCAAGATAATGGTTATATTAATCCTGACGAAATGATTGATATTACGGATGTTGATAGAGAAATTATCAAAAAGGAAGTTCTCAAAAGAGGAATAAAGCAGAACAATAAAATTGAAGATAAAGAACGTGCTTTTGAACGCCGATCTAATTTTGTTGGGCGTCCTGGAGACATTAAGATAGTTAAAGAAAAAATAAAGCCTATTGTTGATGAAATTATAGAGAGTTTGACAACACAATCAGGTAAAAAACACTGTAATATAACTGGTTTGGCGTTCAAGAAGGATAAAGATGTCACACAGTATGTAAACCCGTTTACAAATAAGCATCATTATCATCCACTTCGTGGTACTATCAGTGGAGCAGGATACAGTAAAGTTAGTCCAATTCATTATCTTGTTAATTTACTAACAACTTTGTGTCCAAAGATTCCATTTGTACGTGATGCAGAGGTTACGCTCATTTTGCCTGTAATTCCAGATCTGCATCTGTTGTCAGAGATTTATAACAGGCTTTTAGGGAGTAATAATCTGATAGATTTAAATGATAGTGATGAATCCGTATCCTCTACTAATCTCCGTGACCTTCGCGCTCCCTATGATGATTACTCTCTTGCAATTTACCTTTTCCACAATATTTTCTACCGGTTTTCAAAAAGGGAAAAACGGTTACTTTTTAATCCGATTAATGATCCAGAACGGAATATCCCCCTCTTGACTCGGTGGGTGAAAATTCCCTTTACACGTCCTCGTAGTCCAACAAAACCTATTCTGTTTGGCAGTTTTCATCATATAGAAATTGACCATAGGCTATATAAGTTCATTCAACCAATTTCGTTTAGTGATAGTTTCAACATTCAGTTGGTTCCAGATATTCTTTTTCGAATTAGACCCACTTTAGTTAAAGGTAAGCGAGACATCCGAGGTGAAAATTCACTGCGTTTCTTGAGTAAAGCTATTGCTACCAGCAATACTAAATTGATGAAGGTAGCAATTTTCAATCTTTGGAAAAACTCAGACGGTATTAACATTCATTTCGATAAACAAACAGAAACACCGCATCCATTGCAGATGTTTCGACATTTCATTCAATATTTATTGGAGGAGAACGCTGTGTTAAATGATGAAAAGTTGCGTAATGATTTAAAGGTTTTAGGGACACAAATCGGCATAGTTTTTTCTCGCGATATTACCCTAATAAGTAAACTGTATAACGCTTCAAGTGAAGGTGCTTTTACAGCTGTTCTAAAGCAAATTATGTTTCGACTATGTAAAATCGGTCTTCTTGATGGAGAAGTGGATACTGATGGTAAGTTTCGTGTCAAAGTAGTCAAAGTCAAAAAGGAGAAAAAAAACCTTACTCGTGTTGATCCAAAAAAAGTATCAGATGTTTTAGATAAACTGACTCGGGAAAACTGGGCACAAATCGCTGAAACCTTATCCACTTTTACAAGTCTATCGGCATTCAATGAGAATCTATCCCAGGATTTATCCAAACGAAAAGCAAAAGGAGAAAAAAATGACTAATCAATCAGCACCATTAAAAGGAATTACAATGGTTTGGTTGAGTAAAACCGACCTGAGTAACCTCAATGCAGGAGAAGGTGGTGGTGGGAACGTTACCGAACTAAAGACTTATGATGATGGACGTAAACCTTATGCCTCGGGGCAATCAGTCAGGCATGCCCTTCGCGAGGCAATTGAACGTAACAATCCGGGTGTGTTCCATTGTACACCTGAATCTCCCTGTGGTGATGTTGAAAACTGTTGGCTTTGCGATCTATTTGGTTACTTAGATCCGAAACCTGGTCAAGGATCTAATAGACGATGGTCACCCATCAAAGCTACCCCCGCACTTGGGCAGATAGCGGATGAAATTGTTACTGATCTATTAATCCGTATGAGTAATAAACCTAAAGACAGTGATGATACAGAACAGTCTCTAGACGAACCTGATACAGAAACAACGGGAAGCACGGATCAACGAATTGCTTACGTACAGATGATGTCTAATGTTTATCGAACTGGATTATCGCTTGATGTAGCAAACATCGGTAAGGTTGTGGAAATTAATCATGAAGAAGGTAAAGTCAACCGTAATACTGTTGTTAACATCCCAGTAGAGGAACGTAAAAAACGTGCTATTGCAGTGCTTGATGCAATTGGTGGGATCACTGACTTCGCAAAACAGGCACGGAATGCTGCATCTCTTTCACCCGATATTTTCATTGCTTCAATCCATTCTCGTTATTCCCATAGAACACTTCGGGCGTTGGAATGTGATAAGGGAAACGTCAAAGTAGATACGTTAGAGGTCATTTTACAGGATCTTCATGATGATGGTGCAACGCTACTTTTTGGATTCACACCGCATGTAGTAGAGAATGATGACGAACTACTTGAAACAGTTAAGAAATTTGGTCTTGAAAAAATGAATCCAATTCAGGCATTAAGAGATCTAACGGGATCTATTCAGAAGGCTATTGTTGAATAAAAATTTTTGGATGTAATTTTTGACCTATTCCAATTGGAGTTAGCCATGGAAAAGATTCTGACATTAGGCCTGATTTGCCCATTTTGGACCTCGTTCCGAAATCCAAGTACGGTGAACGTCCATGTAACCTATCCATTTCCACCACCGACCACACTCTACGGCATGTTGAATGCTGCACGTGGTATGCCATCGGACTGGCACGAAGACAGAAAAGAATGGCAATTTGCACTCGTTATTGAGTCTCCAGGGAAACTTGTTGAAACATTCAGTAAAATTATGCAAACTCCTCATTCTTCAAGGAAAGGGGATAGTCCATACGATACCAATAGAAAAATAGTTATTCGTCAAAAAATTATTGGTGCGAGTTACCTTGTCTACATCAAGTCAAGTGAAATCTTACTTGAAGAAGCGAAATCAGCCTTAATGGATCCGCATTGGTCGCTTTATCTCGGTGAATCAGATGATATAGTTGATGTTGTCTCACCAGAAATAATTGAAACTGATATGGTTTCTGTTGATCATATACACTCAATCCTTCCAAAATTTGAGGAAGGTTGTCGATTGGTAAAAGTGCCTTCCAGATTTATTAAGCAAGGTAAAAGTAGTTGGAACGTTGAAGAGCAAATTTACTCTATTCCACCAGAAGGGGAAGAAGGTATTAAGTTAAGTGAACCGAAATTAGCATATTCAATTGAAGGGAGGAACATCGTTTTCAATGGAAATTCTCGGTAAATCAAATCAAACGTTGCTTGGACATACCCGTGATTGCTTGAGCGTTTGTGACGAATTGCTCATCAGGCGAGAAACTTTTCTGAAAAACTTCTGTGAGCGATACAATTGGGACTGGGAAGAGGTCCGTCGCTGTATTCGCTTTGCGGTCTGGTTCCATGACATCGGCAAATCTTCCTACAAATGGCAATCTTACATCCGGAAACCGAAAGAAGAGCGATGGAAACATCTGACTACTCATGTTCTTCCCTCTTTTGTAATAGGGGCGATGGTTCTTGGAATCCATGAATTTGAGAAAAGCCCTCAATTCGCGGCCCTGTTTGCAATTTTGGCACATCACGTGCAAATGCTGCACGATAACTCGTTTCCCGAAAATCGGTATCGTAGGTGTGTAACGAAACTTCCAGGCAATTATGTAAATGAACATATAGCGTCTTTTCGTAAACATGAGCCCAATATAAAAATGTTAGAATGGCAAAATCTTCAACTGCAATTAGGTGAATTTTGCGAAGAACTGAACGATATTAAAGATGTGTTACGAACAGAAAATGACTTACAATTCAAATCTCTCTACACCCTCATTCTCAATATACTAACAGCATCCGACAACTATGCAAGTAAGAATGAACCTAAGGATGGTCCACAAGATAACCCCCACGGTAGAAATCTCACACCTGGACAACTTCTATTGATTAATGATAAATTTCCACTTTACGTCAATACACCGTTAAAACTGTTATCGTTTTTGCCAGAAGGAGAACAGCAAAATGAGATGCAACAAAAGATTATAGCAACTGATTTAGATAGGTGGATTCTGAATGCAGGATGTGGTGAAGGGAAAACTGCGGCAGCACTACTCTTTGCTCAGAAATTGTTACAGGAAGATCAAATTGAGCGTATCATTCTCACCCTGCCAACAAAATTCACAGCAAATAATCTATATCGTGACTTGGTTAGTCCAGATGGATACGATATTCCTGAAGAATTAGTTGGCATTATACACGGTGATTCAGAGCAATTTTTGACGCAATTCTCAGATGATGAAACACAAGGGGAAGCGGAAGATACGAATGAAAATGTTAAAGCACAAGAATTTGAGAATAATTTCTATGCCAAACCTGTTACGATCTCAACAGTCGATCATTTGTTGATGAGTCTATATCATGGTTATAAATACGCTGATCGAGCCTTTTTCAATATCGCATCTTCTCTTGTTGTTTTCGATGAAGTCCACTACTATCAAGGACGGACAATTGAAGCAATTGCAACGGCAATGCGCCGCCTAACGCGGTTAAAAGTTCCGCATCTCGTAATGACAGCTACAATCCCAGATTCTGTAATGGAACGTTTCAACTATCCTGAAGAATACCCGATTCAAAAAGCACCTGCAAGAATCAACGGCACGTTTGACCCAAAAACCCCTTTTGAGATTGTCAAATTGAAAGAAACTCCATTGGATGATGAAAACGCGATTTCATCAGAACTTGTGAAGTTGGTTAAGGATAATCAGGGCAAAAGACAGATAATCTTTGTAAATCAAGTTAACCGCGCAAAGAACGTTTATCTTGAACTTAAAAGACAAGGTGTCTGCGAAAATCTAATCTGTTATCATTCAGGTTTCATTGGCAAACATCGGGTTGAAAAGGAAAAAATGATACGTTCACTATTCAAGAGTTCGGATGCTTGCGTGTTGGTATCAACGCAAGTGAGTGAGCTGAGTTTGGACATCAGCGCGGATGTGATGTATTCTGAAATTGCACCGATTGACTCAATTGTTCAACGTGGTGGGAGATTACACCGTAACGGATGGAAAATAGATGCACCATGCGGATATGACCGTTGTAGGACGTGTGGAGGATATAAAGGGTCAGATAATTATATTTATCGTCTTTATCTTATGCCTGCTTACGAAGATGAAAATGCGTGTTTACCTTACGAACCTGAAATCTTACAAAAGTCGTGGGATGCAATTGGCAAGCTGTACACGTTTCCTGAGGCATGTAAGTGGGTAAATGCTGTTTATCAAAAATGCCCAGAACTTAGGCACACCGAACTCTCAAAAGCAATTCACAACGACCTCATTTTTGGCAAAAAGCCACAAGACAATTATGCAGGAGAAAAAGCGGAAGAGGGTAGAGTCGTCATACGGGAAAAAAAATATCGTACTTACGATGTGGTACCATTAGAGTTTGAAAGAGAAGTTATTAACAATTATAAAGAATTCAAAAACTACCATCTGAGTATTCCATCATGGACATATTGGAAAGCCGATAAGGAAGGACAAATTTATTTGCGTGAGGGTAAACTTGGGATTAGCAATCCGAAGACAAAAAAGAGTACGACTCATCAAATTCCGTTTCCAGTAATCCATACGGACTATAGTTTTGATATTGGACTTCAGGTAGGTTTTGAGAAACCTACCAACATGATGTAAGGAGAACTCCCAAAATGCAAAACCCACAACACCCAAACATCACAGGCACAGCCATAAACTACCTCTACATCTGCCAACGCAAGCTATGGTTCTACCGACACCACATCGAAATGGAGCATACATCCGAAAAAGTTGACCTCGGCAAACACCTCCACGAAGAGAGTTATCCACGCGAAAAACGTAGAGAAATGGACATTGACAGTCTAATCAAAATAGACTTCATAGATAAGCAAGGAATCCTACACGACATCAAATATGGCACATCCATGGAAACCGCGCACATCATGCAAATATGTTATTACCTTTACCTACTCAAACAAAAAGGAGTCTCCAACAAAAAAGGTATCATCAACTACCCGCGTCAACGGAAGACGACTGAAGTAGAACTTACACCTGATAAAGAAAAAGAGGTAGAAGAAGCCATCATAAAAGTAAACGAAATATCAGCACTGCCTACACCACCACATGCAGAATATATGAAGATATGCAAATCCTGCAGCTACCAAGAACTCTGTTGGAGTTAAAGGAAAACTATGTCACGCAATTATTACATCACGCAGCCTGGAAGAATTCGTCGAAAAGATAATACTGTCTACCTTGAACCAGAAGATGCAAAACGTATCCCAATCCCTGTGGAAGATATTGATGCACTCTATTTTTACGGGGAAATTGACATGAACACAAAACTACTCAACTTTTTCGCTCAAAAGAAAATAGCCTTCCACGTATTCAACTATTACGGATACTATTCTGGCAGCTACTATCCAAGAGAATACCTCAATTCCGGTTCACTACTTGTCAAACAGGTACAGCACTACGAAAAGACAGAAAAACGGATGGAAATCGCACACGAATTCGTTGCTTCAGCTGTATTCAATATGCTCCGAATTTTGAGGTATCATACGAATCGTGGCAAAGATTGCAGCACACAAATAGAAACAATAGAAAAACTCTCCGAAGAAAGTCATATAGCAGAAAACACAAACGCGTTGATGGGATACGAAGGGACAATCCGAGACACATATTATACCGCTTTCAATACAATACTGGAATTGAAAACCCCTTTAGAAAAACGGGTTCGTCGTCCACCAGACAATCCTATTAACGCTGCTATATCATTTGGTAATTCATTAATGTATCCTGCCTGTCTCACAGAAATCTATCGGACACAACTCAATCCGACTATCAGTTTTCTACATGAACCGGGAGAACGCCGTTTCTCACTAAGTCTTGATCTTGCAGAAATCTTCAAACCGTTGATCACAGACAGGATTATCTTTCGTTTATTCAACCGTGAACAACTCAATGAATCAAAACATTTTGAAACAAGTGTCGGAGAATGTTATCTGAATGAACAGGGACGTAAAATCTTTATAGCAGCATTTGATGAACAACTAAAGCAAACAGTTTCACATCGTAAACTAAATCGGAATGTATCCTATCAGCGACTCATCCGATTAGAGTGTTACAAATTAATCAAACACCTTGTTGAAATGGAGCCGTACGAAGCACTCCGTCCATGGTGGTAGGACTCATCTGAGATCGTAGGGGTGAGGTTACCTCACCCGATAAACAAGGAGGGAAATACTATGTATATCATACTCGTCTACGACATTGAAGTAAAACGTGTATCAAAGGTATGTAAATATCTCCGACAACATCTGAATTGGATACAAAACTCAGTATTTGAAGGACAGTTAACCAAAGCACAGTTTACACGCGTCAAATCGGGATTGGCAGAGATTACAGATCCAGAAAAAGATTCTGTTATTATCTATCAACTACGCGATGCAAAATGGATGACCAAAGAGGTGATGGGAGTAGATAAAAACCCCGCTACGAACCTGCTTTAGACAAGGGTTCATCGGGAATTATGTCGATATCCTCTGCCGTCGACCTCTGAAATTTCGTAAAAATTTGCCCTTGAAAAAATCAAATTTTGCTAAATTATGGTGATGAATCCAGTCCCTATCTACTGCCGTCGACCTCCCAGAGAATTTGCGCGATTGAAGGTCGACGGCAACCGAATGTCAAATTTCATAAAATGTAATTTTAACTTGACAGTAACAGTAAGGGTTTAGTATCATATTAATATAGATTTTGGATAGCCTTTTAATCGTACCAATTTGGAATAGAAACAAATTCGTCCATCTTAGCTCAGGTGCTTCTGATTCCCTTTTAATCGTACCAATTTGGAATAGAAACTTGCGTATAAAAGTTGCCGTCCCGTCATCATCTCGTTGCTTTTAATCGTACCAATTTGGAATAGAAACTGATCGCACGCAGTTTCAATCCTGTTTTTTGCTTCACTTTTAATCGTACCAATTTGGAATAGAAACCAGGCACAAACTTACCAAGCACAGAGCTACCATCATCTCTTTTAATCGTACCAATTTGGAATAGAAACTTATGCCTCTTTCCTCAACACCTACGGAGTCTCGGTCCTTTTAATCGTACCAATTTGGAATAGAAACTTGAGTGTGGGACCTTGATCATAATTCATTGTATTCACTTTTAATCGTACCAATTTGGAATAGAAACTAAATATACAATTCGCTCTGTTACGATTTTATCCCCTTTTAATCGTACCAATTTGGAATAGAAACAGATTTCTACAGGTGTGTCTATGACTGCTTTTTTAGGTATCTTTTAATCGTACCAATTTGGAATAGAAACTTAGCAAAACATCGCAGAAGTATTGGGTATCAGTTCTTTTAATCGTACCAATTTGGAATAGAAACTTAGAAGTTGCGTTATTAGCATGTCGGATTGGTAAGTCTTTTAATCGTACCAATTTGGAATAGAAACTAACAT
>CAZZBB010000077.1:0-38794 GCA_964652195.1 uncultured bacterium
GATTGACTCCCAAAATAAATTAACGTTATAGTAATTAACAATACATCTCTCAAAATGTAGATAATTTATAGTAAGGTGAATAATTAATGAGACATTTCAACGTTTACGAAGAACGTCCATCGTAGGGGCGAGGTCACCTCGCCCGTTGTAAAAGGTTCCATTAATTCAAAAGTTTACTATAAAAAATAGAATTGGTATAACTGTAATTCCGTCATGATTTATGGAACACCTCAGCTAAATAGGACTTACACACTATATGTAAAAGGTAGATACATGTTAATGGGCGGGGGAACGATTTTTGACGATTCAGGATTGATGATAGTGCTTTCATGTCCTACTATTACAGCGTTTAGCAAGGCAGATGATAGAGTTTACATTGCTAAATTTCTGTTGCTTTCGATTCTGATTTACATTACAATGCTATCATGAGATTAAGATAGTAATCGTATATCAATAGAAAATATATAAGGTAAATATTGATATGAATATCCTTGTCCTTCATGGACCAAATTTACACCTATTAGGCAAACGTCAACCAGAGATTTATGGACACCAAACGTTGAATGACATTAATAAAGCACTTGACCAGTTTGTTGCGTCATCCCCCCACGATGTAGTCCTAAAAATCAAGCAATCTAACCATGAAGGTGAACTTGTTACATTCATCGGTGACCACATGGACTGGGCAGATGGTATTCTCATCAATCCTGCAGCCTACACCCATACCAGCATTGCAATTCGAGACGCACTCTCTACTGTCGGCGTACCAGTCGTTGAAATTCACCTATCTAACATATTTGCTCGTGAAGAATTTCGACACCATTCATATATATCTGGAATAGCAGCAGGCGTAATAGGCGGTTTCGGAGCATATAGTTATGTCCTTGCCTTAGAAGCAATGATACATATTTTAGGTCCCCATACAACAGATAAAGAAAACAAATAGTCAATACTGAAACCAACTAAAGGAATTACCTGTGGCAGAAAACCCCTTCATACCATTTAGTCGACCTTGGATTGATGATACAGAAATCGAAGCCGTTAGCCAAGTTCTGGAATCCAAATGGATTAGCACAGGAGCAAGAGTTCGTGAATTTGAACGTGCATTTGCAGAATACCTCGGTGTTAAACATGCAATAGCCGTTAGTTCATGCACTGCAGCATTGCATCTTAGTCTTGTTGTGAGTGGTATCGGAAATGCGGACGAAGTAATCACAACACCATATACTTTTACTGCTACTGCAGAAGCAATCCGATATGTTGGTGCCAAACCGGTTTTTGTTGACATTAACCCAGAAACCCTAAACATTGATGTCAGCAAAATAGAACAAGCCATCACGTCTAACACGAAAGCGATAATGCCTGTCCACATTGCTGGACTTCCGTGTGATATGGATACATTAAAGCAGATCAGCAGAACACACGATCTTCTACTTCTTGATGATGCGGCACATGCTATCCCCGCAGTATATAAGGGGGAATATATCGGTGGGATAGGAGACCTATCATCTTTTAGTTTTTATGCAAATAAAAATTTGACCACAGGTGAAGGAGGTATGATTACGACCAACAACGATTCATTTGCAGAACCGCTCAGAACAATGCGTCTACACGGTATTGATAAAGACGCATGGTCAAGACAGTCACGCCGTAGTATTTGGCGATATGACATCAAAACTGAAGGGTATAAATACAATATGACGGATATACAGGCTGCAATGGGGTTGTGTCAACTGATGAAATTGAATAAACAACATGAACGTCGTAGTAATTTCTCCCAAATATACCATCAAGAGTTAGCTAAACTCCCACAAATATCCACCCCTTTTGTTCCAGATAACACAATCCAGCATGCGTGGCATCTTTACGTCATCCAACTCAACCAAGTTGACCGGGACACATTTGTTGAATCCATGCGAGAAGAAAACATTGAATGTAGTGTCCACTATATACCCTTACATCTATTTGAGTTTTATCAGAAACAGTATGGATATAAAACGGGGGATTTTCCTTGTGCTGAAGAAGTTTTTGACCGAGTGGTGAGTCTGCCTCTCCATCCAGGAATGACAGAATCTGACGTTCATAGAGTTATTGAGAATATCGGCAAAATCCTTTTTAAATAAGATATGCCAACCACAACATGCCAAACGACACACTCTACCAAATCATTCCTAACAAGGTATGCCTATCATGTGATGTGTGCTGCCGTTTTTTAGAGTCGGATAGTCCTCTTGCACCCATTTTCACCAAACAAGAAACAGAAAAAGCAATTACCCACAATGCAGATCGTTCTCTCTTCAAACCTCAACAAGATGGGAGTAGTTCACAAATCACTTTAAAACCGTATAAAGATTATTATATTTGCCCCTTTTTTAGACCTGAAACGAGTGAATGTTCAATATACAACTACCGTCCTCTTGATTGTCAACTGTATCCATTCACACTCATGTTTACTGAAGATAGGAGTAAGATTGTTTTAGGTATAGATATGCTCTGTCCCTATAGTGAGGAACACTGGGAAACAGATAGTTTCAACCAGCATCTACAACACATAATAAATTATGTTGAATCGGATGAAATTTTATCGCAAATATCATCAAACTGGCGTCTGATTGGTGATTATCAGGACACAGTACAAGTGTTTCACACACTTAATCACGAATTGATTCATGCATCTACATCCTCTGACAATTGATGATAAATCAATCTTTGATCAATTCAATTCCTACTCACGCTTAATACTATCACATTATGCATTCGCCCCAATTTACATTTGGCAAGAATTCTATTACCTATACTACGCAATTATTAAGTCCTCAAACAATCCTAAAACAGATATAAACACAGAAGAAAAAGAATATCTATGTATATACGCCAAACAGGGAAGTGACTATTACATGCCAATCTTACCGATTCCTTGTGAAATTGAAGAAGTCCATTATCAAAACATAGTTCTTGATTCATACCAATTTATGCTGGAATCAAATCGAAATTCTCAATTCGCACGGGTTGAAAATGTTCCAGAAGAGTTTATACCAATGTTCAAGGATTACGGTTTTGAGGTATTCTTAAAAGAAACTGAGTATCTTTACGCTACAAAGAGTATAGGTGAATTGAGAGGTGATGATTTTAAACCACAAAGAAACGCTTACAATTCATTTATTAAACACAACCCATCGGTAAATTATGAACCGTATGATGACATTTACTTAACTGAATGTCTTAACCTCTATGAAACTTGGCAGAAAGCACGTTCGGAAAAATATGATGATCCAATATACCAAGCCATGTTAGATGATTCAAAATCTGCACACAAAATAGGGATATCAAACTATCAGGAATTAGTACTTATCGGTAGAGTAGTACGAATCAACGATGAAGTCCAAGCCTATACTTTTGGTTATGAGTTGAATCGTGATACATTCTGTATTCTGTTCGAAATATCGCAACTATCAATCAAAGGTCTGGCTCAATACATATATCGTGAATTCTGCAAAGAATTATTGCAAACCTACAAGTGGATTAATGCAATGGATGATTCCGGTTTAGAAAATATCAAACGGGTAAAACAGTCATATCATCCTACGAAGTTAATTCCATCCTATAACATCACGAAACTAAAATGAAATCCGCACTAATTTTCCTCAATGGATTCTACGATCATAGTAATCTCGCCTTTTATCGAAAAGAGATTGAAAGAGGTATTCAAAACAAAGGATACCTGATATGTGCAGATGGTGGATTACAGATATTTGATAAGTTGAACGAGGAGTATGTAATCAAACTGACACCTGATATATTGATAGGGGATCTGGATTCTGTCAGCAATACAAAAACCCAAGCCAAAAAGGTCGTTGAGGAATGGGTGGGGCAGACCGATAAAGATTACACCGATGGTCAGTTGGCAGTGAAATATGTGTTAGATGAATATGGGTGTAGAGACATTATCATTTACGGTGGATTACCTAAACCGGATGGGTATGAGACAGATCATTTTCTTGGTAATCTGAAACTCATGCCATTCGGATATTACAATCTCGGTTATACCGGAGAATATAAAGCAGAGATGCGCGATCCACAGCAAACTATCTACTATCTAACATCTCAATTGCGAATCACGCGACAAAATAACAATTTGCAGCGCGTTTCTATCATAGCAGATGAACCGGATGCAATCGTTGAAAGCTCAACTAATCTAAAGTGGTCTTTATCATCATTTCAAATTCATCCACATAATACTAATGCACTTCGTAATGAATTCCTTAATGATGCCGATTGGGTGGAAATTCAACTATCAGAAAATTCCTCACCTGTCTATGTGATTCACAATTGGTAAACATCTATACGGTATTCCATTAAACGACGTGACTATTATGATGCAGTCTCCAGTATAGACTTCAAAGTTTCCATATCAATATTTCCGCCACTCATAACCATCGCAACATTCTGTCCAGCAAGTTTGTCAGTTAATTTACCTGCACCTGCAATCGTTGAAGCAGCAGCCCCTTCAGCCAAGTTGTGTGTATACCGTAACGCTGTTCGAATACCATCTCTGATTTCATCCTCGCTAACCAATATTATCTCGTCAATACCATCTTTTATTATAGAAAATGGAAGTGGAAACGGAACACGGGTCGCAAGACCATCTGCAATTGTATCACAACTGTCAGTCTCGACATGTTTTCCTTCTTTCCAGGATCGGTAGATAGCAGGTGCATTTTCAGCTTGAACTCCAATAATCTTTACATTCGGATTTATCGCTTTTGCAACGGTGATTGCTCCACTCACCCCACTTCCACCACCAATCGGAACGACTATCGCATGAACATCAGGAAGATCTTCTAATATCTCAAGCGAATATGTTCCGACACCATGAATAAGTGCTGGTTCCAAACATGGATGGATATAATATAGACCGCGTTCCGTTTGTAGCTTCTCACATAATTCGCGTGCCTCATCAAAATCTTTTCCGAATTCGATCAGATCTGCCCCAAATGCTTTCATTGCACTGTTTTTCTCTGGATTGTTTCCATGTGGAACAACAATCGTTGCTTTTACATCAAACTGCGATGCAGCATAGGCAATAGATTGACCATGATTTCCACGTGTCGCGGTAACCACTCCCTTCTTTTTCAAGTCTACTGGCAAATTATGTATAAAATTGATACCGCCACGCACCTTAAAACTCCCCGTCGTGAGATAATTCTCATGTTTAATATATGCATTAAATCCAAGTATATCTGATAATTCTGGATAGTGTTTTAGGGGAGTAGGCTGTAAATATCGGTTTACGATTTCTCTGGCTGCGATAATTCCGTGAAAGCTAACTATTTTCATTATTTCTCCAATTTGTGAATTTTACTATTTTTCATATTCATTAAGGAAGTGTCAATCTATAGATTCTCAAACAGATTGACTAGAAATCTTATTTATACATTATCTAAGTGAAGATGTCTCTTATTGTAACATAACCTGTTAGATTTTGCCGTATGAGATGACATCCAACATAGACCAGTAATGCAGCATCACTTCTTAGAAAAGGTTATTATATAACGTCAGTTTCGGATCATGCATTTAGAGGAGGGTATGTCTGTGTCTTCTGGTTATTTTTGTCAGTATCACGGATTCCGTGGATAGGAGTGAAATTCCAAAATCATTGCTTTCTGTGAGAATCGAAGAAGTGTATGATGGCATTTGAATTGTATTCACCGCTAACTAATGCCTCTCTATGAATGTTAATTGTGGATTATACCATTTCTATTTATTACCTTCTCATTACCGGTTGTTAGGAATGAAACAAGGAAAGCACAAACTGACAGTTTATGCTACAAAAAAGAGACGTTTTCATTTAGAAATGGTATTACTTATGGAAGAAACTACCGTATCAAGTGACTATTAAGAGTACTTTAGCACTCCGAATATAACATATGAATTTATGTCGACTTTTCAATTAGAAATGATATAAGTTGTAAAAATTTATCAAACTCACGTTGGCATTAAAAATTTAAGGATAAAATATACCTGCTTGTGAAATAGTGTGCCTCTGTTTTAGGGTGCTACTGCTTGATTTCCCCCCACGCCACTTTTTTTTCTCTCGGGGAGAGACCGATAACACATCATCGCTGATCCAATCTAATGTCTGATCTTTACCCGGGTGGTTTGTTAGCCGTGTAATCTCACCTGTCCAAATGTGATACTTATAGATATTGGACGACGGCACCACAAAACCGAACGGGAGCACTTCGTTCACTGGCATGTTTTCACGCGCACTGAAGACGATTGATTTACCGTCATCCATCCAGTCAACGCTAACCCCTTCCCAGTCCTTCGGTATCCTGAGTTGTTTGATGTTATCTCCGTTGTGATCACAAATGATATACCGAAACTCCTTGAAGAAAGGCATTGCCCCGACATATTTATACTCTCTTTGGAGAAACACAATTTGTTTACTATCAGGTGACCAACGCGGTACAGAACGGTTAATAGTGAATTCCCCAACTTTAGGTGGTTTTGGTACCAGGGGACGTAGGTTGTGACCATCGGCATCCATTATCCAAATCGTGTTATGGACACCCCCACCGAGCGAAATCGGTTCTGCACAAATTATATGTTTGCCGTTTGGGGACCAATCAAGTTGGATACCCCAGAAATCCGATATTTGTTTTATCTTTAGGGTCTTTATATTTAGCACATAAATACCAAATTTCAAGGTTTTGTTTATTCGGTCACTTTTTTTAAAGACGATATGTTGACCATCTGGTGAAAATCTACCGCCATTGATAGAACCATCACCCTCATGTTTTATGAGTTGCCGAATGTTTGTGCCATCTGCATTCATCATGTTGATCCTAATCCCAGTTGTCCACAGTATATGTTTGCCGTCCGGGGACCAACCAGTGGGATATCCATGCATCCGAAGGAGAAACGTTAGGTTGCTGCCGTCATCGTCCATCATGTAGATACCTTCTTCACCGTTGCGCTCTGAACCAAAAACAATTTTGGCATGTGCTGCGGTTGTGAGTAACAGTAACATCAGGCATAGAGAAACAACTTTGTATCCATTCATGGTTTTGCTCCTAAAAATGCGTGGCAGGGATACGTGTGTCCCTGCCGTTGCAATAGATTTACCAATTGTCCTTCTTAGTAAACTCCTGAACACCTGTATCTGCTTGCCAGTGGTCTTCCTTATGAGTCCCCGTGGCTGTATACACATGAAGGTGTGTGTGTGCGTCAAAATAATACTCATTTTCTCCGATATCACCAATCCACCGATTGACGATAGCACCATCAGGGGAATAATAGTTAGAAGAGTTGCCAACCTCCACCGTTTCGGTGGGCTTGGTGTCTCGTTGTTCTGCGTCGAAAATCTCACCCCCATTTGGTCCTTCGTATGCCTTCATTTGCTGTTAGATAAGCTTGTACGCTTCCACCTTCTCCCAAATCATCATCTGCCCAGACAGAAAACGAAGTGACAAGGGCTTCGTCACTCTTGATAACAGGGCATAAGGTAAATAGCATAGTCAACGTTATACCAATTGCATAAACTCTCATTTGTCTTTCTCCTTGAGATTTTTACAAATCTAATGTTTTAAGCATGTTGTACGATAACCCTTTATATCGTACAACTTTATATCGTACAACATGATATCCTTTATATAATTTATGATAACAATTTGCAAAAAAATAAGTCAAGTTATACCATTTCTAAATGAAAATATCTCTTTTTTGTAGCATAAACTGTCAGTTTGTGTACTCACCGTTTCGTTTCTAACAGCAGGTAATGAGATGGTATTATATCCAAAATTTACAACTCTATTTAAGTGGGCTTAGCGTATTTTGTATAGTATAAATTACTCAAACTCGCTTTGAGGACTTATGTATTTTGTTGAAACTAATAGCAATTCAGTTTTAGCACTAATTAACACCCATAAGCCAATGTAAGGGTTTACAATAATCGTGATGCAATGTTCACTCTGATACATTCGCTACTTATGTGGATATTGCTATATGTATGTGTATATGATACTATACTATCACATTATATTTTCACATACAATAGGAACTCTGAATACTAATATGAGCCAACATTTTCAGTCGAAACAGGTATTAATTAACGAAGTAGACGACCCTATTGAAACCTGCTATGAGGAAGGGTGGACAGATGGTCTACCTGTCGTTCCACCCACACCTGAACGGGTCGAAAGAATGCTCACGGGTACGAACCAATCACCAGACGATTTGATTGCCTCTCTCCCTCCAAAATGGGGTTGGGCAACTGTAGAAAAAATTGCAATTAATGCCGTTATGGCGGGTTGTCTTCCTGAATATTTACCTATAATTTTGGCTGGTGTTGAAGCAATAGCATCTGAACAATTTAATCTTCACGGTGTTCAAGTTACAACATCACATGTCTCACCAATTCTCGTGATTAACGGACCTATCCGTAAAGAGTTAGACATTAATGACGGATTCAATTTATTCGGTCAGGGTTGGAGAGCAAACGCTACTATTGGCAGAGCAATCAGACTCATCTGTACAAACATAGGTGGAGGATTACCCGGTGAATTAGATCGTTCTGCATTTGGTCATCCAGGAAAAATCACATGCTGTATCGCTGAGAAGGAAGAAGAATTCGATTGGACCCCACTTCATGTAGAACGCGGATATCGCTTAGAGGACAGTACTGTGACTGTCTTTGCTGGTAGCAGTCCACAAAGTGTTAATGATCACGGGAGCAATACAGCCGAAGCAATCCTTAATACTATCTGTCAGAACATTTCCTCTCCAGGGAATAGTGGAGGTGAAACGTTAATTGTGATCGGCGTTGAACACGGAAAGACAATATCTGAGGATCGATACAACAAATCAGATATTCGCAAGTATATTGCTGAGAATACGGAAAAATATACCGAATCAGATCTACTTCTGATGATAGGCGGGGGTCCAGCGGGAAGATGGAGTATGGTTGTTCCCGGATGGGGTTCACCCTCTTCACGGGCTGTTACCACCCTGATACAATCCTAAACAACTGTATTGTTTCTTCACATATATGCTGTAAAAGTACAGCTTACATACATAGAATAACCATGAATCTTCCAACGAACGATAGATCAGAAATCTATCGTGGATAAATACCTCTCATAGCAGGTGTCAAAGTCAAGAATCCTTCTCTCAAAATATTCTTGCAAATTCAAGGCAAATATAGTATCTTATATTAGGTGTATTCAGATACCTCCCCGTTATTTGACGTTACCTTCAAGGAGCATATACGATGGACGCGAGAACGTTATCCCTTCCTATTAGTACGTTAGATTATAAACAACCTGCTACAGTACAAGTGGGTGCTCCAGTTTCCGATGTTATTGACATTATGCAAATCAGTAGCTTTGGATGTGTACTTGTTGTTGATGATGAACAACGGCTTATTGGTATAATCACTGATCGTGATCTTCTTGTTCATATAAATGGAAAACGGTTGGATCCAACAGAAGTTAACGTTGAAGATATCATGACTCCCAACCCTGAAACATTACGTGCAAGTGACCCGATTGCCTTCGCTTTAAACTTAATGCATCTTGGACATTTTAGACATGTCCCACTTAGTATAACTGATGACCAACAACAGGAATTCCCTGTAGGGATAATTTCTACACGCGATGTTTTAGACCATGTCGCTATATTCATTGAGAACCAGGAAGGAGATATATAGCATGCTCTACGATAATGCGATTGATGAAGAATTAGCCCAAATGGAAAAAGATGCAGAAATGTCAGAAAAGGTGTTAGAGGTTAGTCAAATTCAAGTACCTCTACGACAATTAATGCGAGATTGTATCACTATTGACATTTCCGCCACTACGCAGCAAGCAATAGACCTACTTATCGAACATCACATTGGTGCCGCATCAGTAGTTGAAAATTCTACTTTAAGAGGTATTTTTGGTGAACGTGATGTATTACGGAAGATAATGAATAAAGATGTAGGAGATCTCGACGATATTCCGGTTACACAATTTATGAAAGCAGATCCGCAGACAGCATCACCTGATGATATGTTGGATACTGCTATCTTATATATGGCTCAAGGTGGTTTCCGACATATACCAATAGTTGATGAAGAACAAAACCCTATCGGTATGGTTTCAATTCGTGACGTAATCTCTTATCTCGTAGATTATTTTCCACAGGAGGTATTAACATTACCCCCGAACCCAGTACGAGGGGCTTTGAAAGCGAGAGAAGGAGCGTAACCTAAATGGACGAAGTAGTCATTGGTGTCTTACACCACAGACATATTATCATTGCATAGAATAAGGCTGGTTATTGATGCGTAAGCAAGTAGAGCAAATTCAGTCGGCAACAGTCCTTTTTGCTGGGGATTCCGGCGACGGTTCCCAAACAATTGGAACACAAATGACTGAAACCTCCGCTATTGTTGGAAACGACGTCGCTACACTACCCGATTATCCGGCTGAAATTAAGGCTCCCGCTGGTTCACTCGCAGGAGTATCCGGATTTCAACTACATTTCTCAAGTGAAACCATACACACTCCCGGGGATTCATGTGACGTTCTTGTCGCGATGAATCCAGCCGCGTTGAAGGTAAATCTACACAAATTAAAAGACAACGGTATATTGATAGTCAATTCTGACAATTTCGCTCGAAAAAACCTACGGTTAGCAGGTTATGCTGATAATCCGTTAGAGGATGATTCACTAACAAAATATCAGGTCTTTCCAGTAGAATTGACACAACTCACCCGAAGATCTCTTGAATCTACTCATCTTGATCAAAGCAAGAAAGACAGATGTAAAAACTTTTTTGCACTCGGTATGATCCTATGGTTATACAATCGTCCGATGGATTATACTATTAGATGGGTAAAAACCAAATTTGCCACACGAAATTCGGAATTTCTTGTACCCAATATCACTGCCCTACGTGCAGGAAATACCTATTGTGAGGCTACAGAACAATTTGCAACCTCTTATGAAGTCAAACCTGCAAAATTTGAGGCGGGAAAATACCGGAACATTGAAGGAAATATGTCTACTGTTCTCGGACTCGTTGCAGCTGCCCATCAATCTGGATTACAGTTAGTCTATGGTAGTTATCCGATTACACCCGCAAGTGATATTCTGCATGGGTTAGCACAGTATCGCAATTTTGGTATTGTTACAATGCAGATGGAAGATGAGATCGCTGCTGTAGGTGTATCGATTGGTGCATCTTTTAGTGGGGCACTCGGGGTAACAGGTAGTAGTGGTCCTGGACTTGCCTTGAAGTCTGAGGCAATTAACCTTGCAATGATTGCCGAACTACCCCTTGTTGTCTGTAATATTCAACGAGCCGGACCATCAACAGGTATGCCAACAAAAACCGAACAGGCAGATCTATTACAAATGTTTTACGGGAGAAACGGGGAGTCCCCTGTTCCTATTCTTGCAGCATGTCGTCCATTGGATTGTTTTGAGACCGTTTATGAAGCTTGCCGCATTGCTGTGAAATACCGGACTCCTGTCATCTTTCTTTCTGAACTTTACATTGCCTTAGGGGCAGAACCGTGGTTAATTCCTGATGTAGCAGATCTCCCAAAAATAGAACCGAATTTCAGAACAGAATTAGAAGGTTTTGAACCCTATCAAAGGGATTCAGATACACTCGCAAGACCTTGGGCAAAACCCGGCACACCTGGACTCGAACATCGAATCGGTGGGTTGGAAAAATCTGATATTACTGGAAATGTAAGTTATGACGCTGAAAACCATGAGAAAATGGTCGCAATCAGGGCAGAAAAAGTTGAACGGATTGCTGATGATATACCACCTACTGAGATATTTGGGGCACAAGAAGGGGATTTACTAATTTTAGGATGGGGTGGCACTTTTGGAACTATTAGAACAGTTGTTGAAAATAGGTATGAAGCTGGAGATGCAATTGGACACGTTCATTTACGTTACCTTAACCCGTTTCCAAACGATTTAGAAGAAATATTAAGACGATTTATGACAATTCTTATCCCAGAATTGAATACCGGACATCTTCGTCAATTAATCCGGAGTGAATTCTTAATTGATGCGGAAGGATTGAACAAAATACAAGGACAGCCATTCTACGTTCACGAACTTGAATCAAAAATAGACACATACCTTTAATCTTGGTTTTTATTGAGAAAATACTCCACATGTAAAAAACTCTCGATTAAAGTGTAAAAGGCAGACATACCTTATGAATAATGAAAAAGATCCGGGCATTCCAAGTGGTGTGCCGACGCTAACTGTAAAAGACTTTACCTCCGACCAAGACGTGCGGTGGTGTCCGGGGTGTGGGGATTATTCAATTCTCGCCCAAACACGTCGCATTATGCCAGACTTAGGTATTCCAAAAGAGAATATCGTATTTATTTCTGGTATTGGATGTTCCAGTCGTTTCCCATACTATATGAATACCTATGGGTTCCATACGATTCACGGACGTGCCCCGACTATTGCATCTGGTGTAAAAATGGCAAATCCTGATCTCTCTGTATGGGTTATCACAGGAGATGGAGACGCACTCTCCATAGGGGGTAATCATTTTATTCATCTCATGCGACGGAATTTTGATATCAATGTCCTACTCTTTAATAATCAGATTTATGGCTTAACCAAAGGACAGTATTCACCTACCTCCGAACAAGGTAAAACCACCAAATCTACACCTTTTGGTTCTCTTGAAACCCCCTTTAACCCGATTAGTTTGGCTTTAGCGGCAGGGGCAACTTATGTAGCGCGTTCACTTGACCGAGATCCGGATCACTTACGCACTATCATAAAATCCGCCTTTGAACATAAAGGCACCTCTTTTATTGAGATCTATCAAAATTGTAACGTATTCAATGATGAAGCTTTTTTTCTATATACCGAAAAGGATACAAAAGCCGATAACACTGTATTCCTTGATCATGATGAACCTTTGGTATTTGGAAAAAACAGAGAAAAAGGTATTCGTTTGAATGGCTTCCAACCTGAAGTTACGAGGGTTGACAATGGAACAGATGATCTTATTGTCCATGACCAGTATACTGAGGACACTACCTTAGCCAATTTTCTGGCACGGATGAGTTCTATGTCAGATATGCCCCACCCTATCGGCATCTTCCGTAGTGTACAGCATGAATGTTATGAGGATATGATGGCAGATCAGATTACTCAGGCGACGCAGCAGAGAGGAGAAGGAGATCTTAATGCTATCCTCAATGCTGGAGACACATGGGTCGTTGAATAGAATAAATATAGAATTGAAATCAATGTGGACAACATGAATAGTATTCTGTGTTGTCCACACTTTATATTATAATAACATTATCAATCTCTACTACATTAAACATCAATAATAAATAGTTTTTATGCAACTAATTATCTTGCACCTAATCATATATATGTGTTAAACTAAAGGCAATTGCCACAATTTAGACAAAATTAACCATTTGTTGTGAATTACCGAATTTGACTAACAACGTAAATAACATAAAAATAGTCACTCTTTAAGTAAGAATTGTGGTAAACTCTATCGTTAAGTCAGTACTTAGTCTGAGGAGACGTTCATAATGTACAATAAGAAGAACCCAAAAAACGTTGACGTTAGTTCCGAAGAGCATAAGTTCTTTATTGATGACGAAGATGAGTTGGAACTTGATGAGGATGAAGATATTGATGACACCAGTACGAGTTCCGGTTATTCCTTACAGCTTATCCGACACATCATATCAGAAACACCCGTTGAAGACAGTAGAAGACGATGGCTAACTGAACTGCGTCGCTCCATTATCAACGATGAAGGGGAATTCCGACACAGGGTTCGTGCCATTGAGCAGGAAGCACAACGCATCCACGAAGAGATGACAGAACAGATCGATAAGTTAACTGCCCCTGCTAATCGTATCGGCACTCTCCTCGCAATTGCAAAAGATGATACAGCACGGATTACAGTGGGTGGCTCCGAATACTATGCTAATATTGATCCTCAAATAGATATTGGAAACCTAAAAAAAGGTATGAGCGTGCTTCTTAATGATGCTTTCGTTGTTGTAGGTGAACTCGGATATTCTGAATCAGGTCCAATTGCAAAAGTCTCTGATATCCTTGAAGACGGGAGGATCCGCGTAGGGTCTGAACCAAGCCTTCAATCCGTTATTATCGAACGATCAACAAAACTCGAAAATACCAAATTAAAATCAGGGGACGAAGTACGACTTGACCCAAGTTTAAAAGTGGCTATTGAACATATTGCTTCAAAAGAACAGAAAGATTATGCTCTTGAAGCTGTGCCTGAAATACCGTGGTCTAAAGTCGGTGGACTTGATAACACTATTCAAAAGATTAAAGACACAATTGAACAGCCGATTCTTCACCCCGAACTCTTCAAACAATTCCAATACACCGTTCCGAAAGGGTTTTTACTTCACGGACCTCCCGGATGTGGGAAAACACTTATAGGAAAAGCAACCGCATACAACTTAACCGAAAAACTTAAAACGGAAACTGGAGAAGAGGTTGAAGGTACATTCCTGCACATTAAAGGTCCCGAGATACTTAACATGTGGCTCGGGGAATCTGAACGTAAAGTCAGAGAAATTTTCCAAGCTGCACGAGAAAAGCGCGCTGAAGGAAAACTGGCATTCGTCTTTATAGATGAAGCTGAATCTATCTTGGGAACACGCCGCGCTATGCGATCCCATAGTATTTCAAACACGCTTGTTCCGATGTTCTGTGCTGAAATGGACGGAATTGAGCCGTTGCAAGAAGTTGTCATTATTCTTGCAACCAACCGTCCTGATTTAATAGATCCGGCTATCCTACGTCCTGGTCGAATAGACAGAAAGATAAAAGTCACCCGTCCAAACAAAGATGCTGCTAAGGATATTTTTGGTATTTACCTTACACCTGAACTCCCAATTGCTACAAACCAAGACGAAACACCAAGAAAAGATGTTATTGATGAGTTAATCACGCAAGTGATTGATGAAATGTTTGGCGAAACACCTGAAAACCGATTCCTTGAAGTGGCACTCCGTAGTGGTAGGCGAGACATCCTGTATCGTGGACATCTCTGTAGCGGGGCAATTATTGAATCCATTGTTCAAAGAGCAAAAGAATTCGCTCTAAAACGAGCCATCGCTGATCCAGAAACAGCAACAGGGATCTCTATAGATGACCTTTTAGATGGACTAAACGCAGAATTTAGTGAAAACGATATTTTCCCACCCACTGAGGCTACTGAAGATTGGCTAAAACTACTTGATTACGACCCCGTAAATGTTGTCAAAGTCACACCAATTCAGCCAGAAAAGAGGGAACCCCGTAAATCATCAAGTCCGGTGATTTAACGCCCACCCAATATTTTGGAGTCTTACACAGAATATTTGAGTACCATGGAAAGACACTACTAATGCAGAGACTTTTTGGAATCGAAACCGAATACGGAATCACTCTCGAAAACGCTGAACAGATTGATCCCGTCAAGGAGTCTATTGAACTTATAAAAAGTTACCAACAAGATCCATTTTTACCTATCTGGGATTATGATGGGGAAGATCCTTTTCAAGACGAACGCGGTTTCAGAGCAGAACAGCTTAACAATCACCCAGATGATATAGAGGAGGAGAAGAAGGACAGAGAGCGATTTGCCAATCAACCTGAACGATCATTCAGAGAAATCAAGAGTGATCGTATCCTTATCAACGGCGCACGACTCTATAATGATCACGCACATCCGGAATACTCTACACCGGAATGTCAGAATCTGTTTGACCTTGTCGCACACGATAAGGCGGGTGAACGCATACTACAAAAATGCGCAGAAACACGGAGTGAAGAACTTGACTCTCGAGTACTCCTATATAAGAACAATACCGATTTTTATGGACATAGTTATGGATGTCATGACAACTATCTAATGGCCCGAGAAGTTCCATTTGATTATCTAAAGACGTGCATCCTACCATTTTTTGTAACACGACAGATCTTCGCTGGATCAGGCAAAATTGGTATTGAGACCGAGGCAGGACTGGCAACTCCAGGACATTACCAACTCACACAACGTTCAGACTTCTTCCACGTTGAAGCAAGTGTTGATACAATGCATAAACGGCCCATCGTAAATACCCGTGATGAGCCACATGCTGATCCGACTACATACCGTAGACTTCATGGTATTGTCGGTGATGCAAATATGTCCGAATACGCTACGGCTCTTAAAATCGGCACAACTGCTCTTGTCATTGATCTCATTGAAAAAAGACTAATTCCCACGACTTTAGCAATTGCTAATCCAATTGACGCTATCAAAACTATATCGCACGATCAAACCTATCGATGGATGCTCCAGAGTGCTGATGGAAATGTTATAAGTGCAATTGACCATCAAAGAGAGTATTTGGCACTTGCACAAAAACATCTTTCACATCAAAATGGTGATACAGATTGGATACTGACAGAATGGGAAAATACACTCAATACCCTTGAAGATGATCACATGCAACTAACAGATAGGATTGATTGGGTCGCAAAAAAATGGTTGTTGGAAACTTTCGTTGAATCGGAAGAGATTGAGTGGGATGATCCTTGGCTACAGAGTATTGACTTAGAATACCACAACATCAATCCTGAAGAAGGATTATTTTATGGATTACAGATGAAACGGATAGTTACGGACGAACAAATAATTACTGCTATGCACACACCTCCGTTGGATACACGTGCATACTTCCGAGGTAAATCCCTTAACAAATTTGAAGACGCTATAAAAACCGTACAATGGGACAGTATTACTTTTGAAATTGAAGGTAAACCTGTTACAGTTAATATGAACTCCCTCGCAAATCCAGAACTCGCAAGAAAATATAATGAAGCTCTTGACCTATCCCCTAACCCGCAAACCCTCGTTGAAAAACTCGGTTTACAATAATCTTACTTGTTGAAGGAATCAACACAACGTGTTCATACAGTACACTTAGGTTGTAATCCAGAAACTGCTTACAGAAGCATATTAGGAGATAATTCCAATGAAAGATAAGATCGCATATTTCCCAGAACGCAAACAGAGACCGGTAAAACCGGTTGAACCCGGCGATGGTGGAGACGATAACAACGCACCCAAAAAACCTGATGTCAACAGACCTGACACCCAAGAACTTCTCAAACGGATGCGACGGGTTGACAAAGACCAATCACGCCGTTATCGTCAAAGAACGGGGGAATAATGAACCATAAAGGCGACTTTCTCAGCCTTCTAAAAAACGCAGACAACATACATTTAGATTCTGAAGGTGATGCACACCAATCACTACAAGACAACAAGAAAAGTGAACATAATGCTTTTCAACTCCCAGTAAATGAAAAACTGAAAAGTGGATCGGAATTACAAATACCAGAAGCCACAACAGTTGTTGCAATGCGTTATAAAGGAGGCATTATCATCGCAGGTGACCGACGCGCAACTGCTGGCACTGCTGTCGTACATGACCGTGCTGAGAAAGTCATTCCTATAGACTCACATTCTGCCCTTGCTATTTCTGGAGCACCAGCAATGGCTTATGAAATTGCTCGTGTTCTAAAACATTCATTCCAATATTTCCGTAGAAGTCAACTACAAGAACTCAGTGTAGAGGGAAAACTACGTACACTTTCAAGACTCATCCGTGATAACCTCCCCATGGCAATGCAGGGTATCGGTGCTGTAATCCCTATCTATGCATTATATTCACCACAAGCTAACGAATCTGAAAACGGTGGTAAGATTTATTTCTATGATGCCCTCGGGGCACATTTTGAGAATGTCGATTTCGCAACCACAGGTTCAGGTTCTATATGGATCCGAGGTGTATTACGTTACCTTGACAGATGGGGAGATACGCAATTAGAACAAATGGATCAACGACAAGCCACCATTACTATCTTACGACTTCTTGATACAGCAAGTGAATACGATGCTGCAACGAGCGGATACAACGCAAAAGCTGAGATATTTCCAACTGTCAAAACGATTACGCAACAGGGTATTGAGTCACTTGATGATGATTTTCTAACTGAATGCTATGCGGAGGTTACATAATGCGTGACCTCCCATATCGCTGGATAGAGGCAATTCAAGACCGACGTGACTATATTGAAGATCAACTTAGACTAGGGAGTCCCGTTGTAGGACTTCAATATGAACAAGGCAGTCTCCTCCTAACAGTCAGTAAGGGTGCTCAGAAAATCTTTGAAGTTCATGACCGAATTGCACTATCAGCCATCGGACATCCCGCCGATATTGAACGTCTACGGATGCTTGTAACCGACACCGCAAGTGTACAAGCGTTTCAAAGCGCAACAGAAGATGTAAACCTACATCGGTTAACCCATTATGTTTTAGCACATACTTTTAAACAAGCATTTGAAGCAATTGTCGGTGAAGCATACATCATCAAAATGCTCCTTGTTGAAATCGGTAAAGGAGATGCTACCACACAATTTACACATATTAACTATGATGGGAACGTTAGAGTTCAAGAAGATTCAAGTGTCATCGGTGGCACTGAGCCAATTGAAACGGCAATGCAGGAATATCTATCTTCCAAGCAAAATGGAACAGAACAAGACTTGAACACAACCCTTCAGTTAGCATTGAGAACATGGGCAGTCGGTAGAGAATTAAGCCAACGATTCGAAGACGCAGAAGAAAATACAGAAGTTTCAGAAGAACAGATAGATGAAATTATTAATACAGCATTAGAGGATGGCGAAATTGAAGTTGGTCTCCTTGACGAATCAATATCCGCAGATACAAAATTCCGCTTGATGACGCAAGATGAAATCCTCCAAGCACGACGTCATACCGATAACTAACAACTTTTAACTAAGAACCAATTTAGGACCTTCCTGTGGCACACAGAATAGTCGGAATCGAAACCGAATTTGGATGTATGATCCAATCACAGGCGATACAAACACAACGTATCAAAGTATCCCCTGAAGGTGTCGCTGCACGCGTTCGAGACTATGTTTTCAAAAATCTCGAACTCGGTATACCCGATCTCCACTACAGGGATTGGGGTGAACCCCCAGGCAACGGTGGATTCCTATTCAACGGTGGTAGACTCTATATTGACATGGGACACCTGGAGTATGCAACTCCTGAATGTGGAAACCTTTTTGATGCCATAGCATACGATAGAGCCATCGAACATGTCATTACTGCTATACTAAAAGATACGGGTCTCATAGGACATGTAGGGTTCTATAAAAATAATATCGACCATTTCACCGGTGCTACTTTCGGATGCCACGAAAACTATCAGGCACGGCGTGATGTTCCCTTCTATAAAATTGTAATCCCAACCTTATTACCCTTCTTCGTAACAAGACAGATTTACGCGGGGGCAGGTCGTGTTGGAGGATATGATGATATCCTTGAATTCGGGGATGGCCAATATAGTGTTGACGATTTTCTCGGATACCAGATCTCACAACGCGCGGATCACATCGTCACAGAAATATATGAATGGATACAGTTTAGTCGAGCAATCATCAATACACGTGATGAACCCCTAAGTGATTATACAAAATACAGAAGACTCCATCTGTTGGTAGGGGATTCTAACATGTCGGAGTATGCAAACGCTCTCAAAATTGGAACAACCATGCTCCTACTTGATGCTATTGAAAGGCATTATGATATGTATGGTGAGAAGCTTGCAATACCGTATCTTGATCTCGTAGATCCTATTGCTGCCATCAGACACATTTCAAGAGATGCGTCTTATCAATGGAATGTAGATCTACAGAACGGTAAAACTCTTTCTGCTGTAGAAATACAACGCATCTATCTCAACTTCGTTTTAGATATGATTACCGATCCTGATGAATCAGAAGAGTGGGTATTGAATGAATGGGAAACTGTTCTCAATGATCTTGAAATGGATTGGACACGACTGACAACCCGTCTTGATTGGGCTGCGAAGAAGTGGTTTCTTGATGCATTAGTAGAGGAAGAACAACTTGAGTGGGATGACCCGTGGCTAAAAAGTCTTGATCTTGAATACCACAATATTGATCCTGACGTAGGTATTTACTATGCACTTGAAAACGAAGGGTGTATGCGACGTATCATCACTGACCAACAAATCAGTCAAGCAATAACTACTCCTCCAACCAATACCCGTGCAAGGGTACGTGGATATATCATGCGAAACCTAAAAAAGCAGAAGATGCCGTGTATCGTTGACTGGCACCACATCTATGCCGGACAAACCGAATGTTTTGAAATGAAGGAACCGTTTGACACCTCCATCCCTAAAGCACAAAAATGGATAAAATCCATAAAACTCTCCAAACTTGTCAATAAAACACATTGAAAAGTCAATTCTGTCTAAAACCTATTGGTCAAGGTATAAACTATCATACCACAAGAATTATTGAGCGTTTAATAGTAACAATTATCAACGATAGATTTTCCTACTACAAGAGAGTTGTAATATGTTAGGCGAACGACTAAAAAGATTTAGATTAGCACGCGGATTGACCATTAACCAATTGTGTGCTGCAATAGATCATTTAGTTAGTAGCACAAGTTTATCAAAGTATGAAAGAGGGGCTGCTCAACCATCAGCCAAAATACTCAATCGTATTGCTGTTGCCTATGGAATTAAATCGGCACAATTATGGGAAGAACCAACTTGTAATGTAGAATCAATTGCCTTTCGAAAAAGATCTAAGTTAGGGATAAAAGAAGAGAAACAGATAAAAGCTTTTGTAGCAGAAGAGATCGAGAAACGCGTTTGGCTACTGGAGCAATTCCCAGAACAATACACCTTTGAACTTCCAATTCGTGAAATCAAAATTAAAAAATTAATTGATGTTGAAGAAGCAGCCTACAAACTACGAAAAACCTTGAACTTGGGAATTGATCCAATAGGTAATCTTACAAGTGTTCTTGAAGATCAAGGTGTTTTTATTATTGAGGTTAACGCGAGTGAAAGTTTTGATGGATTTTCTTCAATAGTTCATTATGACGACAAGAATTACAGTACAGGAGTAATCGCAATTCGATTGGGTATACCGGGGGACCGTCAGAGGCTTACCATTACACATGAGCTTGGACATCTCATCTTAGATATTAAGGATGGAATTAACCATGAGGATACGGCTAATCGATTTAGTGCAGCTTTTCTGGCACCGGCTGAACAATTACATAAGGATGTTGGTAGAAAACGGCACAATATCCAAATAGATGAACTTTGCTATCTCAAGCAAAAATATGGCATGAGTATTCAAGCTATTCTATTTCGGCTTAAAGATTTGAAAATAATCACTAATTCTTATTATAAAGGGTGGTGTATTAAGATAAATAGAATAGGTTGGAAAAAACATGAACCGGTCGAACTCCATCCAGAAAAACCACACCGCTTCCACCAGCAAATATGCTACGCACTCTCGGAAGAATTGATTACGAAAAAGGATTCTACTTACTTGTTCAATCAAATTGGAGAAACTTCACCAGAAAAATCTAATAGCATTCGATACGGATTCTTTGGTAAATCTAAGACGGAAAGACAAAATATTCTAACTAAACAAGCAATAGAGATGTCAGACTTCTACGAAAACGATATAGAGTGGCGGGAATGGGAAGGAGCATTTCTTGAGACCGAAAACACCTAATCCACGACGGGGAGAAGTTTGGGATAAAAACTTCGATCCAACCATTGGCACAGAGATAAATAAAACCCGTCCCGCTGTCGTATTAAATATCAATAGTATCAGACATCTGAATATTCGATTGGTTGCCCCAATTACCAGTTGGAAAAACTATATTCAAACAAGATTTGGATCGTAGAGATTATACCTGATGCTGCTTATGGTTTGAGCCACGTATCAGGAGTGGACACAATGCAAATGAAGGGAGTAGATGTTACACGGTTCACAAATAAACGCGGTAAACTCAAAGCAACGGATATGGATGAGATAAACGCTGCAATTGCTGCAATTATAGATTTTGTTTAACTATATTGATTTAGCACATATAGATCCATGGAGTTTTCATCACTCAGTTGGTATTTGACAAATTAGATTTCTGTGATTTAGACCACCCTATCAAATTTTAGCTGGCGAATTGTGAAAATCAGTTATCTTCGGCTTTAGCCTTTAAATCGTAAAGGATGTTGACTGCATCTAAGGGAGTTATCTGGGAGAGTTCTAACTTACGAATCTCTTCTATAAGAGGGTGGGTTTTAGGCGTGAACAGAGCCATCTGCAGCGAATCACTCTGGATCGTCTTCCGTGTAACTCTGCGTTTAGGACGGGGCATAGTCGGATTTTCTTTATTCGATGGGGACGTTTCAGCATCCGCTTCAACACTGATGTTATGTTGTTCAAGAACTTCAAGGATTTGCTGAGCACGAGAAATAACTACCTGCGGTAAACCTGCCAAACGTGCAACATGAATCCCATAACTCTGGTCCGCACCCCCAGGAACAACTTTTCTAAGAAACGTAACCTTCTCACCATCTTCGTGAACAGCGACATTATAGTTTTTCGCACGTTTATACTTACTCGCTAGTTCAACCAACTCATGATAATGTGTAGCGAATAACGTTTTAGCACCCATTTTCTTCTCATCCAATAGATATTCAGATACCGCCCATGCAATACTCAGACCGTCAAATGTACTTGTTCCACGTCCAACTTCATCCAGAATTACAAGACTTTTCTGGGTAGCATTATTGAGAATATTCGCCGTTTCGTTCATCTCAACAAGAAACGTACTCTGACCCATCACGAGATTATCTGACGCCCCAACACGGGTGAAAATCCTATCTACCAAACCGATTTTCGCAGCGGATGCAGGTACAAAACAACCTATCTGGGACATCAAAACAATCAATGCTGTCTGACGCAGATATGTGCTTTTTCCACTCATATTTGGTCCCGTGATAATATGCAGCTGCTCCTCAGCACAGTTAAGCAACGTGTCGTTGGGTACAAAACCCTCTTGTACGAATATCTGTTCTACGACGGGATGGCGTCCATCTCGTATGATGATCTCATCTGTATTCTCTACAGTAGGTTTTACATAATCATATTTAGAGGCACAATAGGCGAAGTTAGCAATTACATCAACCATTGCAATAATACCTGCGATCTTCTGTATTATCTCTGTAGATTTTGCCACTTCATCTCGTATTTCACAGAATAGATCGTATTCAAGCGTTTGTATACGATCCTCAGCATTCAACACCTTCGCTTCCTGCTCTTTAAGTTCAGGTGTGATAAATCGTTCTGAGTTACGTAATGTCTGTTTACGGATATAATGCTCCGGTACCATATTAAGATTCGGTTTTGTCACTTCAATATAGTAGCCAAATACTTGGTTAAACCCAATCTTTAGAGATGTGATTCCGCTACGTTTGCGTTCATCCTCCTGTAGTGCCGCCATCCATTCTCTACCTTGTCCCACAATTTCCCGTAATTCATCCAGTTCTACATTATAACCATCACTTATTACACCACCCTCGCGAATTGTCGCTGGTGGGTTAGGATGAATACCACGTTCAATCAATTCAACCAACTCTGCCATGGGATTCAAATCCTCATTCAGAGTAGTTAACAGCGAAGATTGACAATTCTGAAGTTGCTCTTTAATAGCTGGAACAAGCTGAAGTGAATCCTTAAGGGAATGTAGGTCGCGTCCGTTAACAGACCCCAGACTAATACGGGTAATAAGCCGTTCCATATCGCTCATTTGCCCCAATGCTTCCCGTAACTCCTCTTGTAGACTTATCTGTGTCTTAAGTTCATCTACCGCCTCTAAACGCTCTTGAATATCATTCACATCAAGCAAGGGTTGCAACAGACATTGTCTCAACTTCCGTCCCCCCATTGATGTCATCGTTTGATCAAGTACTTCAAGCAGCGTGCCATTCATAGATCCATCACGGATAGAGGTCGTCAATTCCAGATTACGTTGCGTATCTGCATCCAAAACCATGTATTCCGAAAGTGTATAGGTCTGAAGTGATAGAATGTGCTCTACTTCTTGCTTCTGTGTCTCGTGTAAGTAATAAATCAATGCTCCCGCTGCACAAATTGCAATAGAGAGATGTTCACACCCGAAACCATCAAGTGAAATGGTTTTAAAATGCTCCAAAAGCTCAGTCCGTGCAGAATCAAAATCGTATCGCCAGTCAGGTAGAAAATTCACAACCGATTTCAATTCAATCTTTAGCTGTTCAATCAATTGATCTTCCTGAAAAGATTCTGCTAAAAGACACTCTTTTGGTGAAAAACGATTTATCTCTGCCCAAAGCCGCGAAAAGTCTGTGAGTTCTGTCACCTGAAACTCACCTGTGGATAGATCCGCAACAGCAATGCCGTAAATATCTTTTTCCTGATAAACAGAGAGTATGTAATTATTTGTCTTATGTTCAAGTACTTTTGGGTCTGTGACAGTGCCGGGGGTAACAATTCGGACAACATCACGTTTAACAAGACGATTCTCATCTCGCGCAACTTTGGCATCCTCTGTCTGATCTAAAATAGCCACTTTATGTCCAGCAGAGACTAATTTGTAGAGGTAGGAATCAAGTGCATGGTGGGGAATACCAGCCATTGGAGGTGGGGGTGTTTTTTGGTTTTTATGACTTCTCGTAGTCAGTGC
This sequence comes from uncultured bacterium, assembly GCA_964652195.1. Lineage (GTDB taxonomy): Bacteria > Poribacteria > WGA-4E > WGA-4E > WGA-3G > MSPOR6. The sequence continues at coordinate 24,677 of CAZZBB010000077.1, forward strand.
TATTTCAAGGAGTTTGGAGATTAATTCTGCATCTTCATAGAATGCTTCATAGAAATCACCGACTCTACATAAAAGAATTGAATCTTCATGCTGTTTCTTTACCTGTCTGTAAAGCTCCATCATGGATAGATCCGACTGTTTTGTACGGGACATGGGAGTTGTCTCCACACTGGTGTGAACTGATGGTTTTTTTAAGGTATATATTGCTTAATAAAATACCATAGATAGACACCTCTGTCAATTGATTATGGGTATCAACTCAGAGGTTTTCAATTGTCGAATACTAATAGATTCTGATATAGGTTTTGTTGAAGTTTCTACGCTCACCCAGTGAGAAACCGAAGGATGAAATGGAATTCAAATTCGGTCATGGTAAACTTTCAACTGATCCCGATCGTGATTCTTTTACGCAGGGTGTTGTTGAGCAGAATATCGAAATATCGCTGTTGGGGAGTGAGGGCACGACGGTGACGGATTATCTGACTCTGTTTATCCGAAGCACGGAAGGGTTGTATGGGGATGTGTTTGTGCTGTAAATACAATTAGTCGGGTGATCCTTTGAAGTTGATGATGCCTTATATTGATGTATTTCTATCTCCATGTCTTGATAATTTCATCATTAATATTTAGATTTGTTAAGATTGTCCTTATTGATTCCTCTCGGTGGTCTTTACAATACGGGCTGAGCCACAATTCCTGTATTAATTCGGATGGTTCAATATCTATTTAAAAAAAAGGCGGAATTGTTGAGGACTCCTGTATTGTTGAGGAATCCATTTTGTGATCGAAATAGGTGTTACGGGTTTTTTCAAAAGCATCAAATGATACACCCCAGTTATTTGGAAATTCTGGAAAAAATGGAATGTTATTTATGTATATTTTACCTAACAATGTTTTTGATATAAAAGGATAAGAAACTACAATTCTTATTTCGTTTTCCGATTCGTATTTACTCTCTTTGTGTAGTGCGGGTGAATAGTATGTTTCTAAAGTATCTTTTATATCTTCAAAATTAATTTCTGAGAACTTATCATATCTGTAAATATATTTTTCTTGATAGTCAATATATCTTACTTTTCCTATGTGTATTTTGTCTTTGTGTCTTGTAAATGAATTTTCTAATTTTGGTATTCTCGTTTTTATTGCTATTGTGTATGGGTCTTGTTTTTGGTTTCCATACGTGTTCCACATAAGTATATTTTCATGTTTGCCTTGTATCCATGAATTGGTATAGATTAAATACATTATAGATTCTTGCAATAGTTTGTTTAGACTTCTATTATAATTTCTTCTTTCTTGACTTGAATCGGTTTCCCATTTTTGATTTGTTTTCATTTGTTTCCATTTTTCATTTTTGAAAACAGGAGTATTATCTTCAGTTAATAACCTTTTGTATGTTTCTTCAATAGATGGTTTTGAGAGTGTACCTTCCTTTTTGTCTTCATGTCGTTTTATATTAGTAAAATATAATTTGTTTTTTGATATTTGAGATACAAAATCCAACAATGTAAAATATCTCCATATAGGAATATCTTCGTCATACGATTCGGTTATATTTTGAAATGCTTGTTTGTCTATATCATATAAATGTGATTCATTCATAATAAAAACTTGTCATTCTTTAGATTCATTTATAGTTTGGCTTGTGGGTTAATGTCTGTCATTGGGTTAAAGTATAACATATCACTTGAAACAATAGGAAAGAACAGAGTAAAAAATGTTAATTTTGACTGGCGGTGTTTGGCAATGTGACGCTATTTGGTCCGTATTCTACTGGATATATACCTGCGGGGCAGCATGTTCCGTTTAGTATGAAGGAACAATGAAGGGAATTTACACCAATAATTGAACGCTATAAGTGTCACTGATGTATTAATTTTAGGACTTTATCAAAATCGTTTGCACGAGATATACACCATGTTGGCAACTCGTGTTTACTCCAATTGTAAATACCTGGACCACTACCATATACAGGAATGTCCCATATAGATAGAGGACGTTTTTTGAGAACAAATTCAAAGCCAATAACTCGACGGTTGTAAGTATATGCAATTGAAATGTCACGTGTTTTGCTTCCATCTGTCAATTTGCCAACAAGTAAACCGATTGAAATGTTCCAATCCCATTCATCATTCATGTCTACAATAACAATATTGCCTAATGCACGAAGTTCTCGTTTCAGATGACTTTCTACAATATCTCGTTCAATTTTGTCTTCATCACCAGCTTTTACATAAACCCACACCTTATACTTTTTAGGTTCAGGGGCGTTGGCACTACCGATGAATAGAGCGATGGATAATAGGATTATGAGTATGGATAGTCGTTTCATAGATTATTTTTTGAGTCTGGATATAAAGAGGATGCGGTTAGCGGTGTTCATTGGTTATCTTTTTTACTTGACGGATTGAGAAACGCGTCAACGACTTTCCGCGGTCCTCCCATGTCTTCAATCATTTTATTGTAATTGCCTATACGTTCATCGTGTTTGGATTTACTACTAAACACGTTCTCAGGATCTTCCATAGCCCTAAGATCATGGTCTATTTCTATGTCTCTATATGCTATGTTGATCAGATATGCAATTGCTGTTTCTAAATCGTGAATATTTCGTTCAAGGTTATGAATTTGCTCATAAAGGTCATTAAGTTCTTCGTTATTCAAAGTGTTACTCCTGAATTATTTTCAGTTAGCAGGTTGGCTTGAACTTGCGAAACCTATTACATCTAAACATTCTGCATTAAAGCATTAATAACAAAATTAATCTACTTGAATAATAGAATTATGCCAACGCTACAAGATGTTGTCTGGGGAACGCGATCTTATACCTTATTTGCATGTCAAGTTGCTTGATGTTGACATCACGGATTATCTGTTGTCTGAAGCAAATCAGTGTATCGAAGACATAGAACTGGCTCTTGACTATCCGCAGTTGAATGTATTCAAACCCTCAAACATTATCCTGACGTTGCCAAACAATGATGGCCGGTTCTCGTCCGACAATCCTACTAACTCCTTTATTACCAATGGCGATCCCTCTGTTGTATTTATAATAATGTGTTAATCGTTTGCCTAATCGTTTACTTTTGAACAGATTAGGCTTTTTCTTTCAATTACGAGCGAAGAACGAGTATTGAGAACACATTGAAACGCTAATCGTTTACCTAATCGTTTACCTAATCGTTTACTTTTCCAAGAAATCAACTTCCTATTCTTCAAATTACAAGCAAGAAACGAGTATTAAGAACACATTTAAGACGCTAATCGTTTACCTAATCGTTTACTTTTGTAGGTATTTAGTGCCTCTCCCCTTTCCTATCACAGTTAATAATCCTTTATCTACCATATCCCTTAATTCCTCATAAGCGATTCGTACAGAAACATTATTAATTTCTACGTATTCTTTTCTTGCAATCTGTTTATTTGTTTGCACGTAAAACAGAGCATCCTTTTGTCTATCATTCAACTGTTCTGATATATCATCAATTTCTAATAAAGTAATATCTTGGATCGGTGAATCAAAAATAACTTTGGTTTCAAGTGGGTGCAGTTCGTAATGTGGTTCTTTGTTTTCCGATTCTCTACATAATCTTTGCATCATTTTGATGCCAGACCCGTATCGTTCAACATAACCAACATCGTACATCAATTGACTCAAAATGGGATTTACCGGTCTGTGGATTGGTTTGTGCGGGCTAACGTCTTCTGGGAAACTACCAGGATTAATAATCTCTATTCGGTCATCAAATATGAAAACTCGCACATCAGCAGGTTCTTGATAATTTCGATGGATTAACCCGTTGATAATTGCTTCTCGCAGTGCCTCAAGTGGGTACTCAAATTTATCGTCTCGTTGAAAACTCTTTGAACCCCGAAGACTGAGTAGTCGAATATTTTTTCTTATGAATTCCTCAGCAACGTTTACGATTTCCCAGAGTGTTCCTGAACAATCAAGTCGATCAATGACTGGATGGGTAACCGATGTTCCTTTGAATCTAACAACGCGCAACTGTGCATTTTGGAAAAATCTTTGAGGGAGTTTACCGAAAAAGAGAAGTCCTGCATGAGTCGGTATATTTGTATCGTTAACAGAATTAATATTTTTTAACAGATCAGTCATATTCATGTTTTGCGAGTGTGTTACATTTCGGGACGTTTCCCTCTGGGTTAGGTACCATTGTATTTTCTGTTCGTCTAAATCGTCACTTCTTGCACTTCTAACAGTGAGTTGATCCCACGTTTGTCCAACAGACTTGAGGTGCATCTGTGCAATCTCTTGTGGAGACATGGCTCGGTTACTATTTCCTACTCTTTTATAGCAAATCCCTTTAATAGAAACAGGTTTTATAGGAGATTTCGAAATATGTATTAAAAGTACTGATTTTCTTTCTACCTCAACTGCTTCAATTTCCATAACCACCCGCGGATTAATCGCTTGAGAAATCCGGTTTGTTACATCAGTTAATGTCTCTTTGCCGATGGTAATTCCTCTGATTTCTCGCTTATCAGACACACCAATAAGAATGGTACCACCTTTGGTATTGGCAAATGCAGCAGCAGTCTCAATAACTTCCTGCTCAAACCGTTCTTTGAATTCGGTTGTGTTACTTTCACCTTGCTCAATATGTTTTTTGAGTTCTGCTGTTTCCATAGCTCAATATCTACCAATTCTATCTATTCTTCCCAAAAGTTTTCTACCGGAAAAGGTTTACTCCGCCCTTTGTATTTTAACTTTACACGTTTATGCCCGATAGCCGAGGCGGATACGCGGTTATAGCAGCATCCCAGTCAAGGAGATCTTCTTCGTGGTACGATAGAAAGGTGAAACGGGGATCCTGTTCTTCTTGAGTTGTGTTTGTGGGTTCTGGTGTTTTCATGAGATGTTTGAATACTCCTTCTACGGACAATTTTAACAGAAATTGGCTGTGAGCGCAACCATATTACAAGGGAAGTTAGGTATCAAAAACTTGACATATTTTTTGAAATAAGCATATAATAAGACACGCGTCAAATTATCGATAGGTTACAACACTATTGACAATCAAAATAAATGCTATTATATTGGGAGAATCCCATGAGAAAAAATGTTATATTTACTCTGTTTCTAATTCTTTCCTTAGTATTCATCACTTCTATGTATGTATCCGCAGTAGAAGTGACAAAGGTTTCAGCATACGGAAAAGGAAAACAAGTTTCGTTTGAAGCTGAACATTTTGACGAACGCGATTCAGACAATGTTTACAAATTAGGCAAAGAAGAAGGTGCAAAAGATCCGACTGATGGTGCCTATGGTGATATAGTTACAAACGCCGGTGGAAAAGGTTGGATCTTATATAGATTTGATATCAGTCTTGCTGATGGAAAAGCTGGTGACAGGCGATTTATTGGTAGACTTATCAATCCAAGTAATCATTCCGATTGGTTGTGGGTTCTTGGAGGTGATGGTGATGCAATCCCGAAAGCAGAACCAGGTTTCGTTCGACCTGACGATATTATCTTTGAAGAAAATTGCCCGGAATGGGTATGGATGAGAACTGGCGACTTTGGGAAAGATGGTGGAACAGTCAACAAATTGTAGGATGGAGAAAACGTCATGATGATCTGGACTCGTCAGAGTTCAAACATGGTTCAATATGATGTTTTTTGCTGGTCAAGTGATTTGGAGTATGAACCCACAGATGAAGACTATGATAATGCTGAAGAAGCTTCTTTGCCTGTGAATACGATAGGTCTATTAACCACTACATGGGGTCATCTTAAGAATCAATAGAGGTCGTTGATTCTAATTCTGCCTGACATTCGGAACAGTACCCGATTATCTCGTTGCGGAAGCGGACAGGCTTAAATTTATGAGCATCGCAAACCGCCTTTTGCAATGCATCAATCTCAGGCTCTTTAAATTCGACAATTTGACCACAACGAAGACAAATTAAGTGGGCATGCTCTTTGAGTGAATGGATGCTTTCGTACCGAGTATTCTTATGAGCATCTATAAATTCTGTGAGCAGTCCACTTTTTACAAGTAATGGTAACGTCCGATAGATTGTGGGTCGTGAAACATCATACCCATTTCTACGCATCTGAACAAGAAGATCCTCCGTCTGAAAATGTCCCGGATACGCAAATACCTCGCGCAGAATCTCCATCCGCTTTTGCGTTAAACGCAATCCTGTGCTCTTTAAAAAATCTTCAAATTGCTGTTCAAACTCGTCATCACGAGTTGATTCTTCAGTTGATTCCATAATCAATATACTTCAATATTTCTGAGTTTACTCACTTTAGAATTTAACACCATCACGAAGGCACATCCGATAAAGTTAATTTACTTCCAGGTTTTACAAGCATATGTTTAACTGCCAAACTGTGAAATTGTTTTAGACCTTCTATAGCTGATTCATCTATTTCGTAATGAATATGTTGTTCCAAATACTTTCTACAGAGTGGCTCAGATAACTGTAGTTTATTCGATTCAATGCTGACAATTTCAGGTATGTGTTTAATACCGATTTCTTTTGCTTGTAAGAGTAAATTCGGTACATTTCCAAGCTCTACTTTTCCTCTTGCAACCCAACAAGCATATACAAAAGGTAAACCTGTCAATTCATGCCACTCAGTCCCGAGATCAGTACTGTAATCAGTTGCATCAAGGTTTTTTAGCGCTGCATCCCCTATAAGTAATACTGCATCAGAGTCAATCTTATTTGGGTCTATCGAAGGCTCACAAGAAGTAAGAGTTGGTACCCTATTATATTTTTCTGCAAACAATATCTTCAGGAGGGTAATAGATGATCTTGAACTTGTATCTAAGGCTATACTTGTAATATCTGGAATCGGCACGTGGCTATATAATTTTATGCTAAGCACACTACCGCGTGAAATTATTCCTATATCCGTTATAATTCTGTAATCTGCACCTTGATTGTTTGCTCGAAAATATTCAATAATAGGTATTAGTCCAACATCCAATTCATCATTACTTAATTGTGTAGCAATACGACTTGGCACCTCTACACTCAAAAGAATATTATCCGAAGCAATATCTCCGTTCAGAAGCGGATATATTAGAGGTTTGGTATTCAAAAACGACACCGCGCCGACCCTTATGCGGCTTTCCTGTACCACCTATTCCCCTCACGAACAATCTCGTTATACAATGTATCCCGTTCGACTGGTACATAACCTGCTTCTTCAATAAGTTGTGTGAGTGATTCCACAGACACAGCTTCAGGTGTATCCGCCCCAGCCATGTGCGTTATCTTTTCTTCTGTGACAGTACCATCAATATCATCAGCCCCAAATCGCAGCGCAACTTGTGCGGTTTTTAACCCTGTCATTATCCAATAAACTTTAATATGTGGAAAGTTATCCAGCATAAGACGCGATACAGCAATGTTCCGAAGATCGGTTAAACCGGTAGTTGAAGGCAAATACGCCATACGCGTATTCGCAGGATGAAATGCAAGCGGAATGAATGTAACAAACCCGTTAGATTTATCTTGTTGTTCTCTTAAACGTATAAGATGATCAACTCTATCCTCATTTGTTTCAAGATGACCATAAAGCATAGTGGCGTTGGTAGAAATCCCCAATCGATGTGCGACAGCGTGAATTTCAAGCCAACCTTCAGCACTAAGTTTGCCGGGACATATCTTTTCTCGTGTCTCTTCAGCAAATATCTCTGCTCCACCACCCGGTAACGAATCTAAACCCGCCTCACGTAGTTGTACCAGTACATCTTCTACAGACATTTTAAATATTCGAGAAAAATGATGTATTTCAACAGCAGTAAAAAACTTCAGATGTACATCTGGCATCCGTTCCTTTAGTCCACGAATAATATCAAGGTAGTAGTCAAAGGGTAATTTCGGGTGTAAACCACCAACACTATGTATTTCTGTACATCCATTTTCTATGGAATACATCGCTTTATCTAAAAATTCATCCACACTCATTTCCCATGCCCCTTCTGTTTCCATGTTCTTACGAGCGAAGGCACAAAAATGACACCGCGCATGCAAAATACATACATTTGAGTAATCTATGTGTTGGTTGATATTATAGTATGCGACATTTCCGTTAAGACGTTCTCGCGCAAGGTTTGCAATGAAACCTACTCCAGTGATATCGGGGCTTTCATAAAGTGTGACCCCCTCATCAAAAGAAAGCCGTTCTTCTGCTTGAACTTTTTCGTAGATAGGTGCTAAATTTGGATCCGTAAATAGGTTATATTTCTCCATTATTTTCCCTATAAATCTATTTCTAAAAACTGCTTGACTGTTATCTTTAATAAGAGTATTATAGCATAAATACTATGAACATTCCAGAAAACTTTACAAAGAGGATAAGGTTAAAACATGTCTAAACTCGGATTAATCCATTATAACTATGCTGGAAAATCATTAGAAGATTTTCTTAAATTTACAAGTGAAACAGGATTTGGTTACGTTGAACTTGGACTTGGAGATGTATGGAGTTCTGATACAGATCCTGAAAAAAATGCTGAAGAGGTTAGAAAATTATTAGAATCCTACGGACTCCAAGCCTCTGCACTCTCAGCAGGAAACGACTTTGTTGTATTAGAGGAAGAGGAAATAAAAGCACAAGTTGAAAGGATGGAACGTATTGCCGGATTGGCAATACGCGTTGGTACTTCTGTCCTACGGACTGAGGGTGGGGCAATGAAAGATTCTGTACCAGAGAGTCGTTGGGTAGAAGCAATGGCTGGTTGTCTAACACGATGTCTGGAATTCGCTGAAAAGGAAGACGTGTATTTGGCTGTTGATAACCACGGTCTTGTCACCAACGATGGTGATTTACAAGTAGAACTATTTGAAACCGTTGGGTCAAAGCATGTCGGCGCAAATATGGATACAATGAACTACCGTTGGGCAGGACACGATTTAGATACAGTCGGTAGATTCTATGAAATCATCGCACCTTATACACTGCATACACATCTAAAAGATGGAACAGGTTCACGTGGAGATTACAAAGGTGAAGCACTCGGTGAAGGCGAAATTGACTTAGCTAAAGCAATAAAATGTTTAAGAGATGCGGGGTACGAAGGTGTCTGGTGCTGTGAATATGAAGGACGAGAAAACGACGGAACTGGACAACGTAAGAGTTTCAAATGGATGCAAGAAAACCTTTAGTAATGAACTCATCACATCTATATTCTGTTTCAGATAAACGCTGAGATTATTTCTCGGCGTTTATATTGAATATCTTACAACTCATAAGAATGCATAAACCTTCCCAAATTATTACCTTAACAACCGATTTCGGCACAAGTGATGTATATGTCGGAGTCATGAAAGGCGTAATCCTAAACATAAATCCCAACGCAAAAATTGTAGATATTACACATTCGATCACCCCACAGAATATTCGCGAAGCAGCGTTTACAATAAACGCTGCATACCGCTTCTTCCCGAAAGGCACAATCCATATCATCGTAGTAGACCCAGGTGTTGGTAGTGATCGACAAGCAATTGTCTTTCATACAGAAACAGCCTGCTTTGTATGTCCGAATAATGGTGTACTAAGCTATCTCCTACAAGACAACGAAAGTGAGAATAAACTACTCACTGAAGCCGTAGTCATCCAAAATCCAGATTATCTTTTACCACGGGTCTGCAATACATTTCATGGTCGAGATATATTCGCTCCAGTTGCCGCACACCTATCACTCGGTATCACACCTGATAAAATTGGAAAACCTACAACAGATCTTGTACGACTCCCTATTCCCGCGATTGACATTACAGAAAATACTTTAACAGGAGAGGTTATTAATGTGGATAGTTTTGGAAATTTGATAACAAATATTTCTGAGAATGTACTTACATCATTTCTGTTATCATCAACATCAGAAATGGAAGGATTAAAAGAACTTGACAGACATGTTGAAGTTGTAGATTTTGAAATCTCGGTTGGAAATACAAGTATAAATAGATTAAATAGCACTTATACCGAATCAAAGCCGGGAACGTTGTTAGCTATCATAAGCAGTTTCGGATTAGTAGAAATCGCTGTGAATATGGGAAACGCATCCTCCTATTTAGGTCTAAAAATCGGTGATAAAGTTATGGTACACAAGCAGGGCAATTGAAAGAATTAACTGAGTAATCCTATCCAACAATACTCAGAACCGTATCAGGTAAACAAGCTAATAGTCAACAACGCCATTTTAATACCCTTCGATTAATTATACGGCCCCGTGTAAATAATGACTTTTCATAAAAGACTGAAATAAGAAAATAAGAAATGGCTGTAAATGCTTTCTTCATAATAATCTCCTAAATCTGTAATTTAGTAGAATTTGTATGATTGTTTGAAACCAAGATAGTTCCACTTATTAATTAGTTATCATTGAAGCATCTTTTCTTCATTTTTTTTAATTCAGATACTTCTTAGCTGGAGATCTCCTAACCCGACACCAATAATACTTCTATCAGATAATACTTCTATCAGAAAACGTTAGAGTAACATGAGTCTGATAACTCAGATTTTATATTCGAATCAAGTAATCAAGAAATCAACGGTATGAACGCCTTATGACATTCACCGGGTATGAATGCCATTAAGGCATTCCCCGGGAATTCGTCGGGTTTCGTTCCTCTACCCGACCTACGAAAGAATGGAAGAAAAATAATTAGTATTGGTATTATATAGATACCCATCCCACCTGTATCCAAAAAGCTTCGTTTTTTTAGTTAACAAAGGTATATATCTAATATACAAAATAATATTATATCTATTTATTACTATTATGCCAACTATTTTTTAGCAATTGTCATTCTATTTTATACTTTAGTTGTTAATTGTTTTGGTTTTCTTCATTTAATTTTATTTTTAGTTGGATTTATGTGTTTAGAATATAAATCATCAATCACATATTTCAGTATTTTGTTTATCTTTGTGGGACTGATAATGCCAGAAGGTCAAGTTGTTCAAAAGACGGAAACACTCGCTACAGTAGAATCACTGCATGCTGATTTCAAAGCACTTGGTATCAGAGAGGGAATGATTTTACTCGTTCATTCGTCCTTGAGTACAATAGGATGGGTCTGTGGGGGTGCCGTTGCTGTCATCATCGCGCTTCAGGAGGTCTTGGGAGAAATCAGACTTCCCAACCAAACGTGTCGTCCGAGAGGGTGCCCCGATTTCACAGGCAGGTTCAAGGATATGGACCACCTTTGAAGATATTGATGTAGATGATTCAGATTTCGATCGCCTCGGTGAGGATTTTTTGCGTTCGGAAGCAGGAAAAGTGGTTCAGTATGGAAAAGTGGGCATCGCGAATTGCCAACTCATGCCGCAACGCACTATTGTAGACTTTGCCGTCAATTGGTTTGAGAAAAATAGGGTGTAAGTATAAGAATCGGGGATTGGAATCCCCTCCCACAGAAGATAAGAGAAGAGAAGATCGGGGATCGGAATCCCCTCCCACAGAAGATAAGAGAAGAGAATATAAAATCAGGGTGAGTTGGCAATCATCCCAAGTTAAAAACTCGTTTTGCTGCTCCATGACTGCAAGACATTCACGCAATTTGTCCTTTTGTTCTGTATCCTTGTGTGAATAGGTAATGAATCCTTTTAGTGGTTTATTCACGATTTTCCTCTTGATAATGTTATAATGTTAATGATAATGCAGCATCGGTATACCTTTAACGGGTTTTATTTCTATTGTATTTCCTCACATGCCGAAAAATGTATATAAGAATGCTACTCGCCTGCTTGACGTAATGCCTTACTGATAAGCGATTCGCTCAGGTGGATTCGGTTATCTCGTAACTGAATTAAAAGCGGCTTGATGACATCAATCAAGCCTTCTTCCTTCGCCTCAAGCAAAACACCTACTGTGCCTTTAACTGTTAGTCCAATTTCTTTAGCCTTCTTTCTTCCCTTATTTTCGTCAAGAAGAACGAGACGTGCATTATGTTCAGCTGCAAGCGCGAAAACTTCTGCTTCTCCAGCATCAATACCCTGATAAATTGCAGCATTTTGCGGATCCGTCAGATCTACGACTTTAATCCACGGTGCGCTGTTGAGTGCCTCCCGAAAGACTATCGCATCTAATGCTAAGAATTCGTTTTCAACTTCTCGTGGAATCCACACCTCCGTATAAAGATCCTGCAATAGGGAAAGGTAATTGAGTCCCCAAAGTCCAATAAGCGGACTGGTATTGCTAATCACTGGCTGCATCGGCATTCTTTAAAATCCGCTCTTGGCGTACTCTTCCTCATCACCAAACGGCGAGAGTCCGTAATCTCCCATCAGAAATATGAATTCCATGCGGGGGATACCTGCAAGCTTTGATGCCAAGCCGCTGCTGAGTTCGTCGTTTCCATAATACTTCATTCCCAACGCTATTCTTGCATCCTTATCAATTTCAAACGGTTCACTCCGCGGTGTCAATAATACTACAATCTCTTTCGGCAAACGAACCCCTATTTTCTCCTCAAAGGCAGCAATGCTCCCGTAGGTATTTTGAAATGCGGCGGCGACATCTACGTCTTGTAAGAGTGCAGCTGTCAGGTCAGTCTTCGCTTCTTCCCAATCTTTCGCAAGCAACCAAGCCTCACCCCGTGTGTAATAGAATTCAGCAATCTTTGGACTGAGTTTTAGTGCCTCAGTGTAATCCGCAATTGCATTGTCTAACTCGGCTTCCGCGCGGTAGGCGTTGCCACGATGTGTGTATGCCTCCACAAGTTCTGGATTGAGTTCAATCGCCTTGTTGTAATCTTCAATCGCCTTGTCCACTTCGTTTTTGTCGTAATAAGCCTGTCCCCGATTAACGTACGCTTCTGCAAATTCTGGGTTGCAGGCGATTGCCTTGCTATGATCTTCAATCTCCTTGTCTAATTCGCCTTGTTGATTGTAGATGAGACCACGATAGGTATAAGGCTCAGCGAGTTCTGGGTTAAGTTCAGTTGCCTGGTTGTAATTTTCAATTGCCTTGTCAATTTCACCTTTATCGTGGTAAACTTTACCGCGTTCTGTCCAAGCTTCTGCAAACCCTGGCTCCAGTGCTATCGCAGCGTTATAGTCTTCAATAGCCAGGTCTACCTCACCGCTGCTGTGATAGGTTATACCGCGTTGTGTATAGGCATCGGAAGATGCCTTATGTTTAAGTCTTATCGCCGTGCTAAAATCTTGGATAGCTTTATCAAAAACCAATAGGTTGCGGTAAGCCATCCCGCGTTCCAAATAGGCGGATGGATCGTCAGGTTTAAAATCTATCACCGTGCTAAAGTCATCAATTGCTCGGTGAAATCTGCCCATTTTGTAGTAGACCTTCCCACGATTGTAATGGGCATCCGCACAATTCGGATTCAGTTTTATTACCGTGTTGAAGTCTTTAATAGCATTATCAAACTTCTTTTTGCGAGTATAAGCCGCACCGCGATTACTATGATAGGTAAAAAATTCTCTTAGTGGTTTGCTCATGGTTTTCTTCCTTATCACAACCTTGTTCTATTTATCTGCTGGCTTCAGCTTGGTAATTTCGCGAACATCTGGCAAAAATGTTTTGTTGTTCTTGAATTCATAGTCGGTCTGGATTGAGTTCTTTCGTTTGACCGCTACGATGTTCGGCAAGTGCTTCAGAAGCCAGTTTGGATAATGCGTCTTGAGAATTGGCAAATAATCTATCCCATTTTTTTTCAGAGCGAAGTTCAGCGAGTAACCAATCTGCCAAGGCATCCTGTTCCTTCAGTGAGAGTTTGGATGCTTCTGTAAAAGCCTGTTCAAGTCGCGTTGTCATTGTGGTTCCTCCTTTGAAAGTAATGAACGATACCGATGCTATGGCAAAGTGCAAGCATCTGATTGCAAGTCTAATTAAGTATAAGGCATTATTGGCAAATTTTCACCATTTTTCCGTAAAGGTTATGCATCAAAAAAGAGACATTTTCATTTAGAAATGTCAATAGAACTCATAGTCGTAGAATTCACTTTTAATCCTAATATATAGACAACCTAATTAGGTGCAAAAACAGACCTTTAATCCTAAATTCTTAGATAATAATTCTTGAAAATGTTGATTTTTTCTCTGAGACGAAAAAGTGACGAAAAAGGGAAAAAAGTTACACTTTTTGACACATTGTGTGTCATTGA
>CAZZBB010000078.1:0-37027 GCA_964652195.1 uncultured bacterium
GCGGAAGTAGAAAAGGTATTGACGAAATGGGTAAATACCGTCGTTGAGAGTCGTCCTGATCTGAAAGGATGTCTTGACGCTATTGCTATAGATGGCAAAACGATGCGTGCCTCTCAAAAAAGTAAGGCGATAACAAGCCACAGCATTCAATTGTTAAGTTTATTCGATCGATTAACAGATCCTATCAGTTTTTGTGGAGAATCAGAAGGATATGCAACTGCACCTACATATAGAGAATTATAGGAAGTTAAAATTGATGTTATGTACTATTAGCTTTCGGATGCCGGATGCAGGGAATCCCGGACTTCGGAAATGATAGTATCTGGTGAGATACGTTCACCTTGACCCTCAAAGTTTAGTATGATCCGGTGCCGTAGAGCAGGATATAGAACTGAATCGATATCATCAAAAGCAACATTATATCGTTCATCAAGGATAGCATTAATTTTTGCTGTAAGAGTAATTGCTTGTATACTTCGGATTCCTGCACCGAGATGGACATACTGTTTAACAATTTCAGGGGCGTTCTCAGAATCAGAGTGGGTTGCTCTGACAAGCTGAATTATATAACGTTCAACATGTTCAGCGATGATGATCTGTGGAACAAGTGACCGCATATTGTTTAGAGTCTCTGCATTTGTGATTTTTTCAATTGATATTTTAGTGTCAGTTGTGGTTCGACGAAGAATCTCCACGATTTCATCTTCATAAGGGAATTCAATCAATAGTTTAAATAGAAAACGGTCAAGTTGTGCTTCTGGGAGGGGATATGTACCTTCCATTTCAAGAGGGTTTTGTGTTGCGAGTACACAAAACGGTTCTTCTAATGGATGACTTGTTCGTCCAACAGTAACCGTCCGATCCTGCATCGCTTCCAGGAGTGCAGATTGTGTGCGTGGGGTTGCCCTGTTTATTTCATCTGCAAGGATAAGCTGTGCGAAGATGGGGCCTTGTTGAAATTCAAACTGCTTTCTTCCTTGTTCGTCCTCAACAAGAAAGGTTGTACCTGTGATGTCTGACGGCATCATATCCGGAGTAAAATGGATTGGTTTAAAGGATAGATTTAAGGCTTCACTCAATGTTCGAATGAGTTGCGTCTTACCTAAACCGGGGATTCCTTCGATAAGGGCATGTCCATTTGCCAGTAGACACAGCAGGACACCTTCAACTATCTGATCTTGACCAACAATACGTTTTTGGACTTCGGTTTTGACATCATAGAAGGTATCACGAAATACTTGAATCTGTGTGTCTAAATTCATAGATATCAGCAAATATTTTTTACAAGACTAATGTATCTTATTACTTCAAGCAATAGCCTTACCAATCTTTTCTGCCAACATAGAGACCACGATTTCCCATTGGTAAAGAAACACGTTGTCCACCGAGTCTGTGTGATTCTATAATTCCCATCAAAGTTTCTTGACTTCTTCTGGCAAGTTGGATCGGTCCTTTGGTTTCCCTGTCTTCATCCAAAGCTTCAGCAACATCAGTAATACCCATAACTGTACCCGTAGCACGAGAAACTTCTGGAAACGGTACATCCTCATAGAATGTTCCATCTTTCTTTCTGAATTGTACTTCTCGACTGTTATTTTGAATTCGTATTTTACCACCTGATCCGCAGACTTCATATTCAGGACCGGTTCCAGCAGTGTTATATCCGTGAACACCATTTGAATAACGTATGTATCCACTGGTAACAGCAGGATCGACATTCAACCTATTTCCATCCCAATCTGAATCCGAACATGAAACAGTGCCTTGAACGAAGTCAACTTCTGGATCACCTGCAAGGAATAGAAGCATATCGGCAGCGTGTGTTAATCCCCATAATGCAGAACTTGCACCGTATTGTGCTATAGTACATTGAACATTTCCAATTTCTCCAGCATCAACAAGTTCCCGTACTTTACGGTAGAGTGGCATAAACCGACGTTGTGTACCGTAGTTGAATTTAACTCCATACTTTTCAACTATATCCACCATAATATCTGCTTCTTCCATTGAACAGCAAAGAGGTTTTTCGCAGTATATACCTTTTACGTTATTCTCGGCAGCAAACACAGTTATGTCAGCATGCGGACCGGGGCGAGTCGCAATACAGACGATATCAGGTTTCTCTTTTTCAATCATTTCTTGGTAGTCAGTGTATGCACGTTCAGCACCGTAACGTTTTCGAATGGCTTCAGCTTTATCTTCAAATACATCTGAAACTGCAATCAGATTTGTTCTTTCACAAGCAACTGCAGCTGCAGCGTGAGAGAAGGGGAGCCAGATAAAATTGTCGGGACGGTTTGCAACTTCATCGTCAATAGTTGCACCCATTCGTCCGCATCCGATAAGGCATGCTTTATATGTTTGTGGCATTATATACTCCTCAGTTAGATTTGTTATTTTACATATAGATGGTATTTCCAGAACAAGCATACTTACTAAAAGGTATAGTATCAAACGATTCGTCTAAAGTCAAGGTATATCTAATTTCCCTAAAGGGTAGATCCTGATAGCATAATGACGTCTAATAGAAGGAGATTTTTGGCATTTTAGGACATTTAAACAAAAATGCTGATATGACTATTTTCATACCAGCATTTACATAAGATGCTATTATTGTTATTGGAGATCAATCACCAGAATATAGTTTTCCAAAGTAAGGTCTAAAACCGTCCGGTCCTGGATACCCGTCCCAGTATACTGGGTCTTCAGGAAAATCCGCTTCACCACCACTTCGTAGCCAGGATATAAGATCAGGATCAGTTCCTCGACGTTCTATTTCATCTAACCCAGTTGCATGGAGTTGAGCTACAATATCCTGATGTTTATCCTGGACATATTCCAATTCACCCAGTCGGACAAGTTTGGAATTTTCCGGTTTTGCAGCCACTTCTAAACTCCAATCTTGGTCAAAGACAGTAAATAGGATGGCGTTCTCTCGTTGAGAGGCTTGTTTCCATCTTTCAATACTTCCACCGGATAAGGCAAGCTGTCTATCTCCTGATTTCCCTTCTCGGGCAGGTGTGAGAAAATCGTGTCCTTCTAAACCATCCGGACGATCTTCATCAAGAATACTCAAGATAGTAGGAAAGAAATCTTGTGGTTGAACAATCACATTACTCCTACCTGTATCTCCATCCGGTAAACGCACAAAGAGAGGCACATGTCCTTCCTGTTCACGCACAGGTTGCCCTTTGCCGAATGAGCCGCGTTCACCGACGTTTGTACCGTGATCACCTGTTAAGATGACAGCAGTATTCTTATCAAGTCCTGTGGATTCAAGTGCGTCTACGAATTGGCCGAAGCAGTGGTCCATCCATGTTAACTTTGCTGAATATTGTGCCTTGATGTGTTGTCTCGCCTCATCAGAGAGGCTTGGTTTGTTTCTACTACCAAGACTACGAGGGTCAATGTTTCCGTCATAACCGGGACGTTTGTCATATTTTTTTATGAATTCAGGAGGTGCGTCCCAAGGCTCGTGCGGATCAAAACAATCTACCCACAAGAAAAAATTTTCTCGCTTAGCATTGTCTTTAAGGAATTGCGCGGCTGTGTTGAAAAGTTTCGCACAGTTCCAATCCTCCAATTTTTTACGATTTCGGTTTGCACGTGAATAACTCCGGAGCATATTTGATTGAAAAGCCTGATCGTCAAGGCAATCAAAGAGTGGTTCTTTAACCCAATTGTCAGGCCACGGAACGGTGTCCATAATCCAATCACGATCTACTTCAGCACCTCGAACGAATGTCCACGCATGAAAGGGCCAGTCAAAGTTATGTCCACCGTTAACGAGATGTGGTGTGTCGTGAATCAGTTGGGTTGCGTACCCACTCTGTGCAAGAGTCCAGGGAAGTGTTTGTCTTTCATGTCTGAGGGGTTTCCAACAGTGGAATGGTGCTCCGTATTGTCCGGTGATGACATCTGTGCGGTAGGGGATAGTCGGGAAACTGGAGCAGAAGGCGCGATCAAATGCCCATGCTTTGGATGCGAATCGATCAATGTTTGGTGTTTCTATCCAATCATTACCATTTGCACCGATGTGGTCATAGCGTAGTGTGTCAATAACAATATAAGCGATATTCATATAATTCTCCATTGATTATGTCACAAGGATTGTGCCTACTATTTTGCTTACCACTTTGGAATTGCACCGAGAAGTAACTTTTGCTGTGGTGTGCCTTCCTCGCGAAGTTTTGTTACGCGCGGTCCGTTGAACGGTTCTCGTGACTTCATCCATGCATTTTGATAACACATCAAACATACGCGTCGTTGTTGAGAAGAGGTATTAGCAGCACCACGATGCCACGTCCACCCATCAAACATGACTGCTTGTCCTGGAGAAACCAGTACGCGTTTTTCGTCTGGAAGTTGAACTGGACTTGGTGGTGGTCGGAATGGTGCTCTGTGACTACCGGGTTGCACGACTGTTGGTCCTTTTTCATCAGTCACTTCGTCAAGATAGTAGCCGCAATTTATTTGAGCGGGTAAACTTCCGTAAGGTGTTCCAAATGGATCAACTGGCCAAGGTCCATCACGATGCCAGTTTTGGTCAGGTGTTCCCGGTTCGACGATACGGGCTGTTGCACTGTGAAGCTGCACACACGTCCCCAATATCGCTTCCATCCGTTTCATCACAGGTGGATTGTCAAGCAAAAAAGCAAATCTATCATCCTCTTCAAGCAGTTCGCCGATGAATTGGCTCTTATTGTGCCGTTCGTAACTTTCATCAAGCGCGTTGCGCAACGACTCAATCTGTTCAGGTGTTGCGGCATCATCAACAATAAGGTATCCCCATTTTAGAAAAAAATTAACCTCTTGTTGCAATTGGTGGTCAAGTTCAACGTTGAGTGTAGGTGGGACTATAGGTCCTTCAGCCATTTTCTACTCCTCCTTAATGGCAGCACGATCCGCATCTGCCCATTCCTTCCAACGTTCCTCATCTGAAGAGAGGAAACCGGAATTGCATCTGGGTTGAAGTTGTTCGTCTACACCAAGTAACCGCATATGTTGATGATTATTTGTTGCTTTAGCTTGTTCAATTAGGTTTTGTGTATGTGGTCCTGTATGATGATCTGTATGTTTTAACCAAGTAAGGTTATAATATATACTGAAGAAATATCTTAACTGCCCTGATGTGTTAGGTGTACCTGAATGAATAAGTCCATTATGCGTGATAACTACATCTCCGGCTTTCATGTGAATTATGGTCTCATCAGGATGGGGTATTCCACGTCCATCAGGTTCGATGGTAATTGGTTTTCGGTGAGACCCAACAATTACACGAAGTGGACCATATTCATCTGTAAGATCTTGTAAATACGAGATTGCGTTGATAGCATTAGGTCGGTGATATTCATCGGTGTAGGGAACATGTGCCCATCTATCACGGTGCCACCCTGAAACCCGACCTTCTGCTTTCTCAGGTTCCATGGATGGGAAAGCAGCAAGTGTCAGGTTGTCTAATTGAACAAATGGTCCCATAACCTTTTCAAGAAATTCCAGAATAGTTGGGTCGGAGACTGCTTCCCACATAATATCAGGAGCTAATTCAAGGGTATTTGCAAACCAAGTTTGTCCATTATGTTCTGCAGAGAGTTCTGTGTATTTCTCTCGCCATGTTTGCATCTGTGTTTCGTCAAATAGTTTTTCAAAAATAGTGAAACCATCTCGTTTATAGGTTTCATACCGCTCTTCTAATGTTGCCATATTCATTTCCTAAGTTGTAGGTTGTATAAGATGTGTGTTTGCTTTACAGGACAAGTATGATTTACTGGAGTCCATCAAGAATATCATCTGCAAGTTGCATCGTCTTAACAGCTTCGTCAAGATTCGCAGCAGGAAATGATACAGGAGTATTAGATTTGACGCAATCGAGGAAATACCTGTTTTGCTCTACCGTTCCTCCGCTTCCCGGTTCAGTCAATTCATGCTTTGTACCATCACAAAAGACATTTCCGTGTGAAACACCTTCAAGGTAGGCAGAGATATCTTTCCCATGTATCTCGTATCTTTCAAGACGCGCATCCGTGGTGTAGTTTGCAATGTGTTGTGCAACACAACCATTTTCAAAGAGTATTAAGGCAGCATGAACATCTTTGTACTTTGATATAGTACGTTTAACAACACTATGAACTTCTTTGACATCTGCTTCAGCTAAATAGCGGATTGTATCCAATGCATGAATAGGTGTTTCAAGGAACATATTATCCATAAGATGTTCAGGGAACCTACCTGATTGAGCTAACCATGTAATACTCTTATGAAATTCACCTACTAATTGCGTGATATTACCACGTTCCTTTACCATCTGTTTTGCTTGTACAATTATAGGGTGAAACCTACGGTTCCAACCCACCATTCCTTTAGCGTCAGTTCTTTTGGCAGTATCTCTTAGAACGATAGTTTCAGATACACTCATTCCTGGAGGTTTTTCAAGTAAAGTGTTGATTCCTCGTTCAAAACAAGGAAGTGCTGCTTCCGCGTTTAGATGTGCAGGAGTAGCAACGAAAATTGCATCAAGTGATTCATTATCCAACATTGCTTCAATCGTATCGTAACGTTTTGAAATGTTGAATGAATCACCCGCGTTGTTTCGAGAACCTTCTATTGGATCACAAATTGCAATTAGATTTGTATCCTCAAAAGCGGATAGGATTTGCATATGACCGCGTCCACGACTGCCACAACCGATGACTGCTACCCTTAGGTTTGCCATAATCTACTCCATTATCGTCTTATATGCGGTGCTTCCATGACTTCTCGCTGGTCTGGTGTCATATCTTCAATATAGTCAGGATATACAACAGTATGTGCTCCGATCCCATAGGATTGGAAACCTGGACTGAACTTATAAAGGAGAGCGCGGCGTTGGTGTGATGCAGTCCACGGAAGTGTTCCGTGTGTTAAAGTCTCAGTGAAAATAACGGCATCACCTTTCTTAACATTAACTTCCTCCACTAAGTTCTGATATTGTTCGTATCGTTTCATAGTTGTAGGACAAGGCAGGTTAGCCTTATGACTTCCAGGTATAATTGCTAAACCACCATCACCCGGACCTTCGTCAGCAAGCATGTATTCAACAACGGTAAGTCCGGTGTAAATTCGTCCGTATTTGAAGAAATAAGCTTCAGAGAAATTAGGTCTTTCAATTCCACCACCATGTAGAGTGCCACCTTCTGTGCCGTTCTCCATAGCGATTAATCCCGGACCGTGGTCAAGTCTATATTTCTTGCCTAAGATTTCTTCAAGATGGGGCCTTATATTTGGATGGATTAGTAGTTCTCGAAAAGGTTCACACCAAGGTCTTTCCCATGACAACATACCACCCATATCCATACGATGAGCAGTGCCGGAGAGCGCTTCTGAACCACCTGCTAATGAACTGTCTCGTTCTCTGAGTCCTTCAATATGGTGGTCAATTGCTGCGTTACACTGGTCCACCTCTTCTGTCGAGAGTGCGTTTTCTACAATTAGATATCCCGTCAAGTCAAAAATGTACTTTTGGTCTTCGTTCATTCGTGATATCTCCTTCTTTGGTGTAGAATAGAGTTATTATGATAGGAACTTTTTCATATTAGCAACCCCTATAAAGTGTGTCAAGTAAAAAGAAGTTGATCTAAATTCTCAATAGTTAGAGTATATGTAATAGGAAGTGAGATATATAAACGCGGGGACTGTAGCTTTTAGGATCACAAGTCTTAGGTTAGGTGTTTTTACTTCATAGAAAGATATTGTCTTTAAAACACAATCAGTGTATAATTCACAAAATCAATACATCAAATTCCATACATATCACTAACCTTCTCAAAGTAATTAATCCCTAAGGAAAACAATTATAAAATGGAAAACCGTATACTTCAATACGTCCCAAACTTAGATATTTCTCAGGAAGTTCTAAGACAACAATTAAGTGCATTCATTCAATCTGAACGGGAACAACTTAAAGAACAGATATTGAATGGAGATAGCGGTTTTTCTGCGTGTTCGTTACATACACAGATATGGGATACAGTATTACGTAAAGTATATGAGGTGGCTTCATTTCAAATTCAATCTGAATATACTAAACAGGTAGAAGAACTCCTGAAAATTCCTGAAGTAAAATCGAGTGACCTTTATGCCGAACTATCAGAAGAATGGCAACCCGATGTAGCACTATATGCGGTAGGGAGTTACGGTAGGCATGAATTATGTTACTATTCAGATGTGGATGTAGTATATACATCCTCTGTTGATTTGGAGGATGTATATGATGAAGGAACATTGGAACTTATACGATGGTATTATGACTTTTTTGACAGTTTACATTCCGTAATCCCTGGCTTTGACTTCAGTTTTATTTATCGTTCTATGGATGATATAGCGAAGTGGAATTATCAGGACATGACGGCATTAATTGATATGCGATTTATTGTTGGTGATTCAACACTCACCGAAAAGTTCAGAAAGGCGGTTTATTCAGAAAAGTCTGACATCTCACTTGTCTTAGATTTGCTTCAGTCAAAAGCAGATTCTTTCAAAGCATCTGAGGATACTATATATCTCAATCAGCCGGATGTAAAAACTGGTCGTGGTGGATTAAGGACACTCCAATATGCTCTTTGGATGTGTGGATTACGAGATTTCATACCGATACTTGAATTATATGAACGATATGATGATGAGCAGTTGAAACCTTCGCTTGATTTTATGTTTAAAGTACGGAATTTACTTCATGTCTTAGCGAATGCTCCCCACGATTCCCTTTCCTATCAACCAGAACAAGAGGATACATTACAGTGTCAGATAGCTACTGCATTAGGCTATTCAGATGAGACTGATGAGAATCGTTATGAGTTTATGGCAGAATACTATGCTAAAGCAAAATATCTTCATTTTAAAGCCGAACTTCTGATCCGTAAATTCCTTGCTAACGGTATTCCGGTTTCCGATGTATTAGGTGTCCGTACAGATGCATTATATTGTATGGACAATAATTTTGGTGAACTTGATACCGATGAATTGTATATGCTATTCAGCTATTTCCAACAGTACGATTTTGAGATTGAACCATCCCTTGCCACTTTCATTTTTGCTTATGTTGAAGCCTTTGACTTAGATCGGTTTAAATCAAGAATTTCAGAACTAATTAATACACCTGGAAATGTAGAAAAGACCTTTACCCGTCTGCATAGACTCGGCATATTAGCGAGACTTGGAGAAGGTGGGGCACGTTTTGAACAAGCTATGATGACTCGGAGTGAACGAAGCCTTGATCCATATACTGTAGGGAAACACACACTCGTTGCCATAGGTTATCTTGATGAAATCCGTAGGACTGAATCGGGTAGTCCATTTGGAGGTCCGCAGTTTGGACAACAGACACCGTCTACAGCATCTGAATTAGAGGAGTTGAATACTGTTTTTCGAACACTTTCTGATCCAGCCGTACTGTATCTGGCTCTATTTCTTCATGATATTGACAAACCTGATCCTACACATCCTGAAACTGGGGCAGAAAAAGCTAAACGAATTGCGCCAGAATTTGGGTATAACACGCAGCAAACAGAAGAAGTTTCTTTTCTTATTCGTGAACATCTTACGATGATTACCTTAGCCAGATACCATCATTGGGATGAAAGTACTATCTCTGAGTTTTGCACCAAAGTTAATTCAATGGAAAGATTAAGTGCACTCTATTTACTAACATATTGCGATTCTAAAGCAAATGGTTCTCAGAACTTTAACAACCTTGCTAAACATAATCTAAAGCGACTGTATGAAGTTGTTCGTGTGCGATTAGGCGGTCAAGAGGAATCTCAGTGGGGGACATATGCGCAACCAGAAGAATTTCAGGATTTTCTTCACAATATGCCGGTTACCTATCGTATTGGTGTTGCTCCAGAAGAAATTTCAATGCATATGAAAATGATTGGACAGGCTGAAGCAACGAATACAGATAATATTGATGCCACTCCAAGTGCAGCAATTCTACAATTTGTTGATAAACAAGGTTTTACAGAATTACATCTATGTGGATATAGTCGAGTAGGAAAGCTGCATACGGTGAGCGGTCTATTCTATGCCAATAACATAGATGTACAGGATGCTCGTGTTTATACAAAACAGGATACAAGTGTGGAATTAGAAATATACAGGTTAGTTCATCAACCTCCGCATACGTTAGCTGAACCACTCCCACTTGATGAAGAATTAAAACGTGATTTAGATTTTGATATCCGAAGTCTTATGGCACAAGAGGTTACTCTTGAACAGATTTTCGAAAGACATTACATTGATCCGAGCGGAACTTGGCGTGTAGATGATGTCGTAGTTGAAACAGCAAGGAATTATACAGAAATTGTTGTTACCGGTGAAGAGAAGGTAGGATTTCTACACTATTTTAGTGGAATACTTGCTGAATTGGAATTGAATGTTGAGATGTGTAGGTGTTCTGGTTTGGGTGGACAAGCGATTGATAGATTTTATGTCCAACCTGTAGCAGATCCGCAGAGTGTTCGAGAACAAATACTGGCAAAGTTGCCAACTGAAGAATAGATTTGATTATGAAACAACGAGTATTCATTACAGGTGCAGCTGGAACGGTAGGGACAACCCTCTGGCAGGCATGGGAAAAGCAGGACCTCTACACGTTAACCCTGATGGACATCAATCCAATTGAGAATTCAACGTCTCGCGTGGAGCAGGCTGATATTCGGGATTACACCGCGATGCAGGAGTTGTGTCAAGAACAAGATGTCTTGGTGCATCTGGCTTATATCCGTCAAGATTCACTTGGCAAAGTTCCGGGTGAGGTAAGTGATATAGGGGCATCAATGAACCTGTTTGAGGCAGCACGTGAATGTGGAGTTCAAAAGATAGTTTATGCAAGTACAAATCATGTGTCTGGATGGAACGAACGACTGAGTTCTCCACCGAGATTTTCTACAGGCGACCAGTTTCGTCCTGATGGTTGGTATGGTGCTATGAAAGGAATGGCTGAAATTGCTGGACGCTATCTGGTTGATGCATATGATATGCGGTTTATCAGCATTCGAATAGGGAGTTATAATGGCACTTATGAACCGAATGGTATACGACACTGCAGCACCCTTTTAACACCACGTGATTGTGTTCAACTCTTTAGTCTTGCTATAGATTACGATGGTCCTGTCAAATATCTCATAACTTATGGACGTTCTGCGAATACAGATGGATATCAGCAAGGTTATCTTGACATCAGTGGAGCAGTTGAGGTATTAGGGTATCAACCTGAGGATAATTTGATTAAATCACATCTTCATAAATTCTTGAAGAGCGAGTCATGAATGCTGAACCACGGTACAACGATACCTTTTATAAAAAAACCACCAATTATTCTAAAATAATTGATGTGATATGTGATAAAGCGACTTCCCTACAGGATTTACCTACTCCGATCAATTTGAAAACACTGTTTGGCAATGCATACCCTATAGAAATCGAGATTGGTTTTGGGAAGGGTCGATTCCTCCTTGAAGCATCAAGACAGAATCCGGGAATTAACTATATCGGTGTTGAACGGGCAAAAAAGTATGTTGAGATAACTCATGAACGTTTTGAGAAATATATCCGTCATTACTCTATTAATAAGGGGTCGGGTATATTTGAGAATGTTAGATTAGTCTGGACTGATGCCAATTACTTTTTGTCAAGGTATGTACCTGAGGAATCAATACAAGCTTATCATATCTATTTTCCTGATCCGTGGCCGAAAGCGCGTCAACAAAAACGAAGGATATTCCGGAATAAGGAGTTTCTCTCTGCTATTATGCAAACACTCAAATCAAATGAGGGAAGATTATATGTTGTAACTGATTTTGCTGAGTATTTCAGTGAGATACAGGAAAGACTTGCTAAGTGGACGACTTTACAACCTTCAGAATTTACTGGGTATGAAAATATCGCTACCAATTTTGAATTAAAGTATCAGAGAGAAGGTAGAGAGATCTTCCGTAAATTATATAAGAAATTGTGAATACGGGTCTTAAAGTTGGTATGGTGAGAATATGGCAACTGCAACAGCAAAAATCCTCTATACACCTGAAGAATATCTTATAAAAGAAAGAGAAGCAGATTTCAAGAGTGAATATCGCAATGGTGATATTGTTGCAATGCCCGGTGCCAGTCGACAGCATAATTTCATTGCGGGTAACATTTTGGGGAGTTATATATTCAATTATTAAATAACTCATGTGAAGTATATATTAATGATATGCGAGTTAAAGTAAGTGACACAGGTCTATACACATATCCAGATGTTGTAGTGGTATGTGATGAACCACACTTTGAAGACAATAATTTTGATGCACTGCTCAATCCAACAGTTATAGTAGAAGTGCTATCCCCATCAACTGAAATCTATGATAGAAATGAAAAATTTGCTTCGTATCAAACCCTTGTATCTCTACAAGAGTATGTTCTGGTCTCTCAGAACAATAGGAATGTTGAGCTGTATTTACGGAAAGGTGAGGAATGGTCTTTGAGTATATTTCGTTCGGTAGAGGATGTAATGCAGTTAGTTTCAATTGAATGTAAGTTGGCTTTACGAGCAATATATGCGAAGGTGAAATTTGTGGGTAAATGAGGGAATGATGGATAACCAACCGAAATTATGGCAATCTCTACCAGGTTCACCAGGGGTATACCTGATGAAAGCTTCCGATGGATCATCTATATACATTGGGAAGGCAGTTAATCTGCGTAATAGAGTACGATCCTATTTTCAAAGTGGTATATCCGAGAATCCTATGACTGCACAGATGATGCGTTATGTAACTGAAGTTGATTATATTGTTACGAGTAATGAGATAGAAGCATTGATTCTTGAGAATAATCTTATTAAGTCGCATCAGCCACGCTATAATGTAAAATTAAAGGATGATAAGAGATACCCATTTCTACGTGTAACTACGAATGAGCCATTTCCTCGTATTATGATTACGAGAAAAACAGAAAATGATGGAACACGGTTTTTTGGGCCTTTTGTACGAGTTCGTTCAACACGGCAAGTTATGAAACAATTGACAAAATTGTTTCCAATCCGTACATGTAGTTTACCTCTTACGGAATATGGGAACAACTATCGTGAGTGTCTTGATTACCACATTGGTAGATGTCCTGCACCGTGTGCTAATAAGGTGAGTGTTCAGGACTATAAAAAGATAGTTCGTAAAGTATGTCAATTTCTTGGTGGGAATACGAATGCTGTCGTAAAAGATCTAAAACAGCAGATGACAGATGCTGCAGAGTCTTTAGATTTTGAGAAGGCAGCAAAATATCGTGATATGTTGAAGGACGTTCAGGATGCCGTTACGACACAACAGAATCTTGACAAAGTATCATCGGTTGATGAAGATGTAATTGGTATCGCAACAGCATTTCAGCATGGATTGCAGAATCGACTGGGGGATGTTGCATGTGTTCAAGTATTACACGTGCGAGATGGAAAACTGCTCGAACGTGAACATTATTATCTGAATGATGTTCATCCTGAATTAATATCTACTGCTTTGAGTGCTTTTGTTTCTCAGTATTATCAGAACGCAGTTTTAGTTCCAAAGACAATTGTCTTACCTATGATTATAGAGTCTACAGATCTTATTCAAGAATGGTTAAGCGAGAAACGCGGGAATCAGGTTTCTCTACATGTTCCGAGAGCAGGAAGACTTCGACAACTTCAAACTTTAGCAACAAAAAATGCAGAAGTGCTTATCATGCAGCGTGAACAAAGTGTTGTATATAGTAGCGATGTTGATCCGGCACTCGTGGAACTTCAGGAACTTCTTGAGATAAATCATCCGCTTAGACGTATTGAAGCGTACGATATTTCAAATCTTGGTGATAGGTATGCTGTCGGTTCTATGGTCGTATTGGAAGATGGGAAACCTATGTCAAGTGAATACCGTCAGTTTAAAATACGAAATGTCTCAGGACAGAACGATTATGCGATGATGCAGGAGGTATTGACCAGACGTTTTCGACGTGCAGAGAGTGGAGATAAAAAATTTAGCAAATTGCCAGATTTAATATTGATTGATGGTGGGAAAGGACAGTTAAGTGCTGCACAAGAGGCATTACAGACATTTTTACAGTCTGAGTTAGAACCCACTCCTACTGATATACCAATGATTTCACTTGCCAAACGGATTGAAGAGATTTTCTTGCAAAGGAATCCTGATCCGATAGTATTACGGGAAGACAATCCAACTTTACACATGATTCAACGTTTACGGGATGAAGCACATAGGTTTGCAGTGACATATCATCGTAAACTCCGCCAGAAAGCCCTTACCACATCTGTTTTGGATGAGATCCCAAGCATTGGACCTAAACGTAAACAAGCGTTACTACAACAATTTGGTTCAATAGACGCAATCCGTCATGCAAGTTTGGATGAACTCCTTTCAGTTAAGGGTATTCCTCGTAGTGTTGCTGAAAATATCCGAAAACACCTTTAAAGAGAATAGCTCTCTTACCTGCCCATTAATGTACTATTACAAACTAACTGCACATAATTGTGCAGT
Organism: uncultured bacterium; assembly: GCA_964652195.1. Classification (GTDB taxonomy): domain Bacteria; phylum Poribacteria; class WGA-4E; order WGA-4E; family WGA-3G; genus MSPOR6. Next base: position 14,541 of record CAZZBB010000078.1, read on the forward strand.
ACAAATTACCACATCCCATTGTATTCCTATCTAAATAGTATTCCTGTTTGGCATATAACTTGCTTGATAACAAATGGTTTTTTATAAAAGTAGATATAATTAAGAACATCAAACAGTTTTACAATTCACTGAGTTAGAATAATGCGAGAGAGAATTATAAAGATAATCGGAATACTTCTTATTCTATTGGGTGTCACCTATTTGCATCTGAAGTTATACCGTTATGCGGAGATTACAAGTGATGGTAATCTTCAGACGTTGGCTTGTCTTGGTCGTGTCATAGCGATAGATACAAGTGAAGAAGTTGACCAAATTCTAACCTTTAAGATTTTGTCAGGACAATTTCGTGGTGAGACAGTTCAGGTAAATAATATCTGGATTGGACGTGCATTTGGTGACAGGGTGATGAGTAAGGGAGAAATACTTTTTCTTGAAATTCCATTACGTGCCCCAAATAACCCGGAAATAGGTACGGTTTCTATGGGAGAGTATTTCCGAACTCCGTTGCTATTATATCTTGCCGGTGCGTTAGGCATACTCATGATATTGGTTGCGGGTATGAAGGGCATCCGTGCTATTTTAACACTGTTTGTCACTGTATTCTCCATTCTGTACCTACTTGTACCGTTAACGCTTAGCGGATTCAACCCAATTATGGCAGCATTGATAATAGCTGCATTCTTAACAGTTAGCACATTCATTCTCATAACTGGGTTTAGTGTTAAAGTAATTTCAGGTGTTCTTGGTACACTCGGCGGATTAACTGCAGTTGGAGTACTATCAATCCTGAGCCAAAATCTTATGGCACTAACAGGCATGGATCAGGAGTTTGGTTTCTTAGAACTTGGCTTAGCATTATGGCGGAGTGGGGCGCAAGATTGGAACTTTGCGGGTATTCTCTCTGCTGGTATTATCTTAGGTGCTTTAGGAGCAATGATGGATGTGAGTATGTCCATCTCATCAAGTGTACATGAAGTAAAACAGGTAAACCCTAACATAAGTGTGCGACAATCCATCCGTGCCGGGTTGAATGTCGGTCGTGACATCATGGGAACTATGGCAGATACGCTCATTTTTGCGTATCTTGGTGCTCATATGATTACCATGTTGTTACCAAGAATTCATTTTCCTGAATCTGGGTTATTATACCCGTTCCTGAGAATAGTGAATGAGGAAGCTACAACGGTTGCCATCGTTCAAGCAGTTGTCGGTACGATAGGGTTAGTGCTTACTGTTCCTATAGCAGCAACAGTTGCAGGTTTTCTAACAAAATATATTAAGGTGAAACGAACAGATATTCATGAAGACATACCTACACAAGAGGAATTAGAGGAATTGTTTGGTGGTGAAGTTACGGATGATTCTGGTAGAATCTCACCAAGTCGTATTGCAGTTCCAATAGTAATGCTGTTGGTGGTAATTGGGACAACTATTTTTTATTCTCAGTCGCATCGTCAGTCTGCAACAATATCAGAGCAGTATGATGAACAGGGAGATTTAGACCATAGATCTGAGTATGCAAAAGGCAAGGTATTACGACTACTTGAATCCACTGGAGAATATCTCTTCACTATTAATGGTTCAAATGAAAAAGAATTGGACAGAAAAGAAATTCCTACCGAATTGCGTAAGGCATTTGAAGAGAAAAAGTATCGTTTATCTGATAATATATCTGTTTCAATTAAACCGTGGAAGGATAGTCGTTGGTTAATTCAAGATATTGATTACAAACAAACATTTAGTGTTCGTACTGCTCAAGATGGCTCGGATAGACTTAAGGTATATGACTCACAAAAGGAGCACCATGTACTTGAAATGGAAATCCTTGGAGGTATGTATAAAGGGAAACGTTTAGTATTCCGGAACATTGTAGACCACAGTTTGCCATTGTTGAGTATACCTGCGGAACCCGGTGATATTGTTCTCTGTCGTGTTAATGGAAATCCTGAACAGATTAGTCTGGTGAACATTGTGCAGGAATATGGACGTGATAGGTTTCTCATTTGGTTTGTAGGAGGAATGTTCCTGCTGATTGTACTTGTTGGTCGGATAGAGGGAATTCGTACCGTATGTGCTATGATAATTTCTGGAATGGTAATCTACTTCTTTATGCTACCCTTAATCTCACAAGGTATGAATGCTGTTTTTGTTGTAACACTTACTTCGGGTGCGGTTGCTTTCGTTTCATTGGTTTTTGTAATCGGTCCAAGTCGAAAAACATTTTCTGCAGTGTTTGGTACAATGGGAGGTATTCTTGTAGCAGGTCTTATCGTTCTCCTGGCACAAAAGCAGTTACATTTTACAGGTTTAGAGGATGCAATAGCTGCTGACATAGTTGAGGCAACACGTACACAGACCTATGATTTTGTTCAGATATTATTGGCAGGTATGTTGATGGGTGTTCTGGGTGTTGCGGTTGATGGTGCCATTGAAGTTGCATCAAGTATGGAGGAGATTCGGCGTGCTAATCCTAACATGCCAACTTGGAAATTGATTGCATCGGGATTGAATGTCGGTACAGATATCCTTGGTACAATGATTAATACTTTAGTATTTGCATATATCGGTGTTGAATTGTTATTGGTGATAACCATTGGAGCACCAAAAATCGATCTGTTTAAAGATCCACCTGTCCAATTGCTTAGTGTAGGTGTTGTGTCAGCAGAAGTAGTTAGATTGTTGGCGGGTACACTCGGTTTAGTGTTGGCAATTCCGATTACTGCTGTTATTTGTGCAATATGGAATCCAAAGAATAGATAGGATTATTACAGAATTGATCCAACATTAACTTCTATACAAAGATCTCATCTGTTTAATTACATTTGGTAATTTTTCAATGACGGTGTCGATTTCTTCTTCAGTTGTGTTTCTACCGAGTGAAAATCGTACCGTTCCTTGTGCTAATCTTGGGGGTAATCCAAGGGCAGCAAGCACATGGGAAGGTTCCATAGAACCAGATGTACAGGCGGATCCAGTTGAAACGCAAATACCTTCCATATCTAATCTTAAGATAAGACTTTCACCTTCAACTGATTCAAATGACACATTTAGGGTACCAGGAGCACAATGATCAGGGTGTCCATTGTAATGTATTTTATCTATATTTGTATCAAGACCTTTACGGAGTCGTTGGGTCATTTTATCTAAATGAAGTGCGTATTCCTCTCTATCTTTATTGGCAAGTTCTGCAGCTACACCGAGTCCAACGATTGCTGGAACATTTTCTGACCCAGCCCGTCTGTTCCTTTCGTGTGATCCACCATGAACAAGATTAGCTAAACGAGTTCCTCTACGGATGTAGAGAACTCCAATTCCTTTAGGGGCATATATTTTGTGTGCCGACAAGGACAAGAGATTTACACCTATATCCTGCACATTCAGATCTAATTTCCCAACTGATTGTACGGCATCTGTATGGACAGGGATTTCATGTTCTATTCCTATTTCACATATCTTTTCCAGTGGTTGGATGGTGCCATTTTCATTGTTCACATGCATGATAGAAATCAGAACAGTTGTATCTCTGATAGCAGATTTTAGTTGTTCTGCATCTATACGTCCATATCTATCAACTGGCAAATAGGTGACCTCAAAACCGCGTTGGTCCAGATATTGACATGTATGCAGGACAGCATGGTGTTCGACTGAGGATGTAATGATATGATTACCTTCTCCACGGCTTTTCTGCAATTCAGCGAACCCTTTAATGGCGTGGTTATCTGCTTCAGTACCACTTCCAGTAAATACGATTTCACTTGGGCTTTTTGCCCCGATGAGTTCAGCAACATGTTCACGTGCGGTGTCAATCGCATTTCTTGCTTCACGACCATAGGCGTGAATGCTTGACCCGTTACCGAAGGCTTCGGTGAGATAGGGCATCATTGCATCCCGAACTTCAGGACGGAGTGGAGTTGTGGCGTTGTAATCGAGATAAATTCGTTCCATGTCAGTAAATAATGTTGTTATTATTGTCTGTTCAAAGAATGTCTATCTATATGTTCGATAGTTCAAAATTGTTGCTTTATTTGCTGTAATTTCAACATTACGGAGAGATTTAGTATTGAGAATATGCCCATTTTCGTTTAAAAAGGAGAGTTTTAGGTGATGGTTTCCTGAGGGTAGTGGCATACGGACCAGATAGATCTGATTTGGAAGCGTCTGCCATGATCGTCTATCAGCACTTTCGGTTAAGACACCAGCAAGATTAGTAAGTGCCCCCAAGACTTCATTTTGCTTTTTAGCTTTTCGAGTAATTAAGTATTTTCCCAATGCACGTACTAATGTACGAATCAATATGGCTGTTCTTTCTGACTTAAGTGTTAAAATGGCTCCTGCTTCTACATCCTCTACCAATTCTGCATCTTGCGATGTGTCATCCATAGAAACTCTAATACCTTTATATTGTGGACGAAAGGAGTCGATAATTGGAATTGCAACATGTAATAAGTATTCAAGTTTGATCTCTTCTACAACTAATCCTTCTCGACCTCTTAGTGTCCGGGCAAACTCAACAGTATCACTATCATCCTCGCCAAATTTGTCGGTTTTGAGAATTGGGAATGTCAAAGTCTGTTGTCTTTTACGAGGAACATAACCTGTTTCATAGAAAAGGATTAACTCACCATGATTCTCTGGTAATTTAGGAGGACCACCATATAGGATACTATATCGCTCAAGATCATCTTTAAAATTAAGTTTTTGTGAAACTCTCACTAAAGAATAACCTACGTCATTTGGTATTTCAATGCCAGTTGTATCTGATGCACTTTTATAGTATTGTTCTGCTTGCTTATATGAGATTAACGCATTATTCAACTCTCCTGAAGATTCATATAAAATTCCTGAAAAATATGCCAAAAATCCTGCACCAATGTAATCGTATTCTTTTTCTTCACCTATGAAGTATTGAATTAGATTTGTTGCACGTCTACATTCCACCAATGCTTCGTCTAACTTATCCTGTTTGATATAGTTTAAGGCATGATAGTAATGGGATAAAAGTCGTTCATAAGATTTACCTACATACGGACGTATTCGATCAGAGGTAATCAGAGATAAAGCCTCTGTAGAAATACTTTTGGTGTATCGTTCCTCAGCAATTTGTTCTGCTTGGTCAAATGCCTTGCTGCTTTCATTGTATTGATTGGCATAATGGGCAGTTAGACCTAATTCATATTTGTGTGGTATATCTGGATTCTTCGGTTCATGCTTCTTAAGATAGTTATAGGCATTTTCAGGGTGTCCACCATTCAAACCAGTTTCAACTTCTTCAAATTTATATCCTGCACACCCTACTATGATAAGTGTGATAAGAAGAAGAGGTAATGTTCTACTCATTTACTTACTACTTTCTAACGATATTAGGGTAGGATAATGTCCCACCCTAATATGCCAAATAAATTTTAGAAAAGTCTACATTTTGAACTTTTTGCGTCCAATAAATTTCTTAATCTCTTTTTGTCCTATCCAGACCTTTTCATTACTTTCAATGTTTGTCAATGTAAGGTTTGTCTGATAAAAGATTACCTGTTTTCCCCCTTCACGATCCTCAATTGTATTGATTTCACCGGTCATCATGTAATCAGCACCGAGCTCTCGTCCCATCCGTTTGATAGTTTCAATTGATGCATTTTCACTCTGATCAGCCCGTTCTTCACGGAGTTCATCGCGTTCACTTTTACTGGATACAGGTCGTACCCGTCCAGAATTGATGAAAGCCATTTCAATATCACTTATAAAAGTCTGGGTTGCAATATGTTCGGTACTTTTATTGCGTATACCGCCTACAATAACTGCTGGTCTAACTGAGGTATCCTCCAAATGATTGATTAACCATCCATGTCCTAAACAGTCAGAAATCATTTTCTCAGCTACCATCCGGGAATCTGTATCGTTCCACCTTCCTGATAGATCAATAGTTGTATCGCTATCTATCCGTGTAACTTGTTTGGAAGGTCCACAGGCACCAATTAATAAAATTCCGATGAATAATAAGCAAGACATTACTTTGTACATTTATATGCTCCTTAGTATATAGTTAATTCGTAACTCTTTAACTAACCATCAAGTAGAAAGATTATATGTTAAAATGCAATGAGATTCTTAGAAATCCAAATCGACTTCATTGGCAATTTTGTCAATGAAACTATCTAAAGACACTGCACCAATATCACCTTCATCACGGCTTCGGACACTTACAGTTCTACTTTCCTGTTCACGTTCTCCAATGATCAACATGTACGGCACTCTTTGTAATCGAGCTTGCCGAATTTTTGCACCTATCTTATCATCACTGTTGTCTAAAACGACACGACAATTCTTCTGTTGCAGAAGTTGTTGAATTTCAGTGGCATAATCCACGAATTTTTGACTAATTGTCATTACAACGCACTGTACCGGTGCCAACCATGTTGGAAATGCCCCCGCGTAGTGTTCAATTAGCATAGCAATGAACCTTTCAAAACTTCCACAGATTGCACGATGTATGACTACAGGTCTTTTTTCGGATCCATCAGGTGCAATATATACCAACTCGAATCTTTCAGGGAGTTGGAAGTCAAGTTGAACTGTAGCACACTGCACATCTCGATTTAGAGAATCTCGCACTTGAAAATCAAGTTTAGGACCATAAAAGGCTGCTTCACCTGGGTCAATAGCATATTCGATTTGATTATTTTTCAAAACCGATTCAAGTATGTCTTCAGCTCGATCCCATACATCAATATCACCCATAAACTTATCAGGATTGCGCGTACTGAAATCACATCTGAATGGAAGATCGAATGTTCCGTATATACGTTGGAACAGTCCGAGAATACGTTCATATTCATCGGCAATTTGATCTTCAGTTACGAAGTTGTGTGCATCATCCTGACATAATTGTCTAACCCGCGACAACCCACTTAAGGTACCAGTAGCTTCATTTCGATGTAAAACTCCTTGATCATGTATGCGGTATGGTAAATCCCGATAACTATGAAGAGTACTCTTATAGATCAGCATGTGTGCTGGACAGTTCATCGGTTTTAGTGCACTTGTCTGATTACCATCCCCATCTTCAATAAGAAACATATCGTCTTTAAAGTGTTCCCAATGTCCCGAAGTTTCCCATAGACTACTATCATAGATAAGAGGTGTACGAACCTCTTGGTATCCTTCACTCAGGTAAAGTTTTCTTACCTTTTCAGACAGAAGATTGTATATGTGTGCTCCCTTAGGCAGCCAAAATACACTCCCGGGTGATTCAGGGTGCATTTGGAAGAGTTCCAATTCACGTCCAAGTTTCCGATGATCCCGCTTCGCTGCTTCCTCTCTCTGTTTTAGATATGTTTGCAGATCATCCTTAGTTTCCCAAGCAGTTCCATAAATCCGTTGTAGTTGTTCCCGATTGCTATCACCGCGCCAGTATGCTCCAGAAACCCGTAGTAGTTTAAAATATCTGCATTCGCTTGTTTTCTCAACATGCGGTCCCTTACACAAATCTGTGAAGTCGCCGTTATGATAAATAGAAACACCTTCATCTGCGACACCTTCATCTGATGCACTTACTTCTCTATCGGAGATCCCATCAATTAATTCAAGTTTGAATGTTTGTCCGCGTTCAGAAAACCATTCCCGCGCTTTATCATAATCCCATGTTTCCTGTTCAAAAGGGACATTTGATTTGATCATTGCCTTCATAAGCTTTTCAATTTCAGGAAAATCGTCGGGTGTAATTGGACGGGGGACTTCCATATCGTAATAAAACTCGTTCTCAATTGGAGGACCAATAGCAAGTTTTACTGTGTGTTCTCCATCTGAAAAAAGTTGTTGTACGGCATACGCCATTATATGGGCAGTAGAATGGCGTACCCGATCCAAATAGTCATCGGGTTTATTGGGTTCAGGCATTACTCTTTAATTTCCTATATCGGAAGATTCTACGAAAGACTTGTCATATTAAGTTAACGTCTTTATCCGTCAGTAGTTTACGAGTAATTTTACCTGACTTAATGGAGAAATACCAATTAAAAATGTTGAATGGATAGTGAATACTATTTTAATGGGTAGGGTTTGTATATTGACTGAACCGGGAGACACAAGATTATCGGATTACAAGGATTATGGTTATTTTGGATGGATACCAAAATCTTGTAAATCAGTAAAACCTGAAATCCTGATTCAGACAATAAAATTTACGGAATAAGTAGTTTTGGACTTACAAAAGTCCTTTAACTTTCCAATAAAAGCAACTCGCGTTTTTGGTTCTATTAGAAAAACAGTTCCTAATTTGCATTTCTTTTCCAAAAACTTAATCGGACATTTTCAAATCCGGAAACCTTGTCGACAAATTGCCGTGGGCGACAGCTTCCATAGAAACGTCTTCATGCAATATAGTCCTTATGAAGTATGCACCAGGCACCCAACGTCCATAAATTATCTCATTTTATATTCAACAGCAAAGATTGTGCAGTTTGGACTAACCCAGCAAACATTTGTAAATCGCAAACTGGATCGGCTTTCGAATCATTTTTGCCGGGTAAAACCTTTTATTACATAGACAGTGAGAGCATAAAATAGGATAAATAACCCTAACACAATTAACGCTTCCTTCCAACCACGCTCGGGGACTTTCATAAAAAGGAGCATAATACCCAGTGGAATCCATAAAACACCCATGAGTCTGGAAAATCCTTTTCTCCAATTTATAAACATCAATCTTACTCCTGAGATTTGCATGAAGCAATACTGGATTTGAGCGGTTTCGATTTTATTTAAGAGGTGTCCTCATGCATTATCCTGAGATGAAATATTATATCTATAACACATTGAAGCTGCGTTAATTCTTTTTATGAAACTTCCTCTGTTGGCACGGACTCAGGTGCTGTGGTAGCAGCTACAGCCGTTGCTAACGTCGTCTCAATCTTTCTGGCATTCGTTGCGATATCCCCAACCAAACCGGCGTACTCTGCGATGATATAAAGGAATTTCAATGTAAAATACCCTAACAAAAGAAAGAAAATAGAAAGTAGGAAGCAAATAAGTGCGATCCCCCAGTCAAATCCGATAACGAAAATGGCAAATAGAAATAAAACAGATGTCAGTCCACTTAATAGAAGAAAACAAATTTCACCGGCGAGTCGGATATATATACTTGCAATCGGACCAAATATAAGATGCGATTCTTCTCCGATGCTGTTGATTTTATTGGCTCTATGTTGAAGCAGCATGAAAAGGATTATGCCAACACTAAAGATCAGTGCAGCACATATCGTGAGTCCAATCATGAAAAACGTGTTGGCTTCACTAATTCCATATGCCGAAATAAGTTTTGGCACCGCTATAAGTAACCCTATCCCAACCGATAGACTTAACAACAAGCTTAACACGCCACAAATTCGTAGCCATAAGGAAGACATTTTTCTGAAGTTCTCGCCAGATTCTAAAGAAACAATCCATTCAACAATTGAACGTAAAAACATAAAGCACCTCTCTAAATCAAAATTTGGAGTATTCTATTTCATAATTGTCGTACCTATGATTTTCGGACAAGAAGCAACAATGTCCTGGGTTCTCAATCACAAGAATGTATGGCAGGTCAATTTTCCAACCCTATATTGCCAATAAATCAATCGGTTAATTTCAGATCCGACCACCTTTGTAATTCTATGACTCCTTATACTTAACCATAATATCGAATTCGGATAATTAGTAGTACGGAATGTAAGGTAATTCTGATAAATCTCTGATATTTCGGATTCTACTTCTGTATTAGGAGTTTCCGCGTTGCGGAGAATTCGCCTACAGTCAATGTGTAGAAATACACCCCACTTGCGACAGTTTCGCCTTGTGCATTCCTGCCATCCCAATGTGCGGCACGACTTCTGGTTTGATACATACCGACGTGTTGATGTCCCAAATCCAAAGTCCGGACCATGTTCCCATCCACCGCATAGATCGTCAGCGTGACCTCTGCGGGTTCTGCCAACTGATACGGTATCCACGTCTCCGGGTTGAACGGATTTGGATAGTTTGGCAATAGTGCTGTCTCTTTTGGTGTTAATGCTGCCAAGAGTTGCTCAAGAAATAGAATACCGCGTTGTGTCATCGTATCTGTCAGATTCAACTGTTGTATATCGGATAGCCACTCTTGCACTTCTGCTCTTGACACAACGCCTTTCAGATTGCGATTCAACGCTAATGGTGCAGCAGCATCTTCACCGATTGCACCTGCGATGAGGACGAGGTCCCGGATGTCAACTATACCATCACCGTTGACATCCGCCTCGTTTTCGCCAGTTTGCCCGAATACGCTTGCTACGAGAACGAGATCCAAAATGTTGACTTTATCATCGCGATTAATATCGGTAGCAGGCCATCCGACCGACCAGATAAGGATTATCCCGTCTGAACCCGCGCTTGCCAACGTCTTACCATCCGGACTAAAAGAGACACTGTTGACCCAACCGGTGTGTCCATGAAATGTCTGTATGTGTTCCCCAGTGATAACACTCCATAGACGTACTGTCCGGTCACCTGCGCTTGCCAGAATCCGACCATCCGGACGAAACGAGACACTATTGACATCATAGGTATGTCCTTCAAGTGTATGTCGGAGCTCGCCAGTGATAACATTCCAGAGATGGACAGTCTGGTCCAATCCCGCGCTTGCCACAATCAGACCACTCGAATGAAATGCAACACTTAAGACTGAATCGGTGTGTCCTTCAAGGGTATGTCGGATTCTGCCGGACCTAACATCGAATAGAAACACCCTCCCGTCAACATTTCCAGTGGCAACCATCCGACCATCCGGACTAAAAGAGACAGTTTGGAGAACATCCTTACCCCAAGTTAAATTAAATAACTCTGAATACCTTCCAGTCGCAACATTCCATAGATAAACCTTTTGAGTCCCAGCACTTGCCAACGTCTGACCACCCGGACTAAACGATACACTTGTGCTCCTATAGTAGGGATCACGACTCCATTGGAGTTTGCCAGTTGTAATATCCCATAGGTAAACAAATGCACTCGAATCCCCACTTGCTAACTTCTTACTATCCGGACTAAAGGAAATACTATTGACCAAACCGCTGTGTCCCACAAGACGTCTGACCTCTTGATGCGTTACTGTATCATAGAGCCAAATACCGCTTTCACTTGCCACCGCAAGAAGCTCCCCATCCGGAGAATACTCGATATCATTTATTGGTTCTTCAGGCAGATGCACAATCGTGCTTTCAGGCACTGTCGATTGCTGTGCAAAACCGAAGTATACCGAAACTAAAAATAACAGGATCGTTAGAAAAAAGTATCTGAGTTGCATAGGTTTCTCTTCCTCCTTGTCATCGTGCCGTTTATAGCACGTTCACGTTTATAACACATTCAAAGATGAATCTTCATCAAACCGTATTACGGTTCGTTTCGCGTCCGGTAGCCGTCTGTGACAACATTCGGATTTCTCATTCACGGATATATCAATGCGAAGCGTGTGGTGGGAAGATTGCATGTAAGCATCGCAACTTTTTGGTATCAAATACGAAAAACTAAGCGACTGCAAAGGACAGATGCCCACCAACAGTGAATTAAAAAATGTGGTATTTGGACGTTGTATTTCCAGACGTATGCCCATTGCCAGATGGGTGGAGACGGGGGTAGAGGGATCTACCCTGGCAATCCGTCTCCAACGTCCATTCGTAATGTTACGAGATATTCCGAAGAAAATCAAGCAATATTACGTGGCTGTTTTAAAATATGATACATATCAAATAGTATGTATGATATAATAGAACCCGCACTGGCAATCAGAGCTTGGCAGTGCCGAGGTTCGGGAGACTAGCCCTCTCGCCGAACCTTCTAAAACGGATGCCAATAGTATAATACCAAAAAATACAATTAAATACAACATTTTTATTTTAACCTCAATTTTTGTATAAATCCCTGTCGGTATCCAACAAATCTTGGGCGATTCTTGATGTTTTCCACGCAATTTCTGTATCCGACTTACATGTATTACCAATACACATATAGATGTAGTAGCAAGATTCATGCCATACAAGATTCGGTGTGAAAATTGGGATTCCAGCAAAAGTTTTGTCAAAATCAACACAAGTTTTTCAAAAAAACGAAATATTGGTATAAGTCTTACCGATAACGGATTATTGGGAACATAGGAGCCAAGGTAGTGAAAGAAGTCCTAATCATTGATAATAATCAAAGTTCTGGAAAATTGAAGAGTTTCCTAAGTACTAAGGGATATACCCCTATCATCGTTGACGACTTTAACAAAGGTTTGGAAAAGATTAGCGAATCCACGAGTCTGGAAGTTGTTTTGCTCAGTGCTGCATTGTCAGCAGAGGACGGTGAGGATGAATTGAAGGAAATTAAGGAAAAACACCCCAACGTAATTGTGATCGTGATCAGAGCTGGAATACATATAGTGAGAAAGGCAATATCTCTGGGGGCATTAGAGGTCTTACTTAGTCCCATTAATATGGAAGAGCTCTGTGACACACTTGATCGGGCGTTTGATAGGTTATCTATCCGAAGTAACATCCCCGGGATTCCTGAGGGAAATGAGGTTGAGGAACAAGCACCTCTCGTTGGAAAGAGTAAACTCATGCTTAAACTGAATAAACAAATTGGACGTGCTGTCAGTTTTAATGCTTCAGTGCTACTTACGGGTGAGACAGGCACTGGAAAAGGAGTGGTTGCGCGCTTAATTCACGAAGAAAGTGAACGTGCGAAGGAACGCTATATACCAATTGATTGCGGGGCTGTACCCGAAACTCTCTTTGAAGATGCACTATTTGGGCATGAAAAAGGAGCATTCACAGATGCGAAAGATAAACGTATTGGGGCTTTTGAACAGGCTCATCGCGGCACACTATTCTTGGATGAAGTCGCCAATATGACACCAGCACAACAAGGAACACTCCTCACTGTTCTCCAAGAAAGAGAGTTCCAACGAGTAGGCAGTGAACAAACACGTAGCGTGGATGTACGAGTCATCAGTGCTACCAATAAAAACTTGAAGCAATTGATGGAAACAGATAAATTTCGAACGGATCTGTACTACCGTCTCTGCGACTATGAGATCTCCGTGCCACCCTTGCGAGATCGGATAGAGGATATTGAACTACTCACCACACACTTTCTGCAGATTATTGAAAAAGATAATGACATGCCAACTATCGCTCCTTCCCCAGAAGCAATGGCACTGCTTCAAACATATAACTGGCCCGGTAATGTTCGAGAACTATATAGCTGCCTCAAAAGAGCTGCAATGAATTCCAGAGGTGGCGTGATTTTAACAAGAGACCTTCCACGAAACCTACGGATGGTTAGTGATGATGAAGACTCAAAACGGAATACACCAAGAACACGATCTACAAACAGGCAAGAAACATCTATATATCAGAATCTACTTGACCTGCCCATCGCGGTGTTTTGTCAGTTTATCTCTGATGCTGCCCAAGATGTCACTGAAAAACAAATCACTCTATGGTGGGAGGAGTTCTCTAACTATGGGCGCGACCGGGCATATAAGGCAAAACGCAAAATTGAGAATTGGCGGAAAGAATATTACACTACTGATGAATTAGACGTTCCTAAGCTTACGGAAGAATATATTAAGCCCGCGATTGACAATGCCATCTCTCAATTCTCAAAGTTTCGAAGTAAAATAGACCCTGAACTCACAGAGGAAGCTGAACCCGTTTGTATAAAAGGAAAAACTCATAGGGATAGTCTTACCACGGTCTTGCACGAAATTGTAAAGGAATATGGCGGAAACAAAGAAAAAGCGGCAAAAGAATTGCGTACTTCACTTGATACGCTTGACAGATGGTTGTTGTATAGGACACAAGATGATGGAAATGACACGAACAATTCATCGCGAGAATCTAAACTAACGTTACGCCAAATAGAACGGTTTCCTATTGACGAGATCATGAGACTTCATACAGAACCCATCAAGCATTTCATTTTGGAAAATCTCTCTCGGGTAGAATGGCGATACAAAGAAGTGAAAGGTCAGATGCGGACTGTTCATCTCGCATTGAAAGTACTATCTAAACGCCTGGATAGAGAGCACGGCTATATATATTTTGGTGGTCAAACCTTTTCGCGAATTGAATGGAATATCTATCGCCGAGCCCCCTATCTATATCCTGACGATGCTACAGCTGCTCAGATACTAAATATAAGTCCAACTACGTTCAAGAAGTACTGGGGTGAAAACAAACCATTTCCAAGTCATCATACTCTCTTTACGGGTTAAGATTCATTATATCTCATCGTGCTGACGCTTGTAGTGAAGACTCTAATTTGCGACGTAGAATAACACCCCATTGACCAACAACCCACAATGATTTCCCATTTTTTGCCTGTGAAATTACATATAAATTGTTATCAATATCAGTGTGTTCTTGTTGCCAGGATTCACCACCATCTGTAGACCGTATGATCATACCTTCTTCGCCTACAGCATAGATCTCTTGATCAGATAGGGCAACAATTCCGTTTAATGTATTGGTGACACCTGTTATTTTTGGTTCCCATGAAAAACCGCCATCAATTGTTTTTAGAACAAGTCCTGCTTCTCCAGCTGCCCATCCAATTCGTTTTGATATAAAAGCAACAGAATTTAGGTCACTGACAGTATTCGATTCATGATACCGCCAATAATCACCACCATTAATTGTTCGTTGGATTGCCCCATCTTGTCCAACTGTCCAACCGAGGGGGGCGAATTTCATATCAACACTGGTGAGTGTATCATTTGTAGTAGTACGTTGTAATGTCCAAATGGGACCACCATCCTTATTATGGATGATATCACCGTATCTACCCACTGCCCATCCCTCTGAAAATTTACCAAAGACGACATCGTTTAATGAAAAGGTGCCTGGTGAGTCTCCTTCAAAGAAAGGTGGACGTTCAGGGGTATCTCCAGCAGACCATGTTTTTCCATCTGTTGTATATAAGACAGTGCCATCTCTACGCATAGTCCAACCCCATTTCGGTTCAAGACTGGCGAAGTGGATACCGATGAGACGTTGCCGTGTTATGATGGCTTGTTTTTCCCATGTCTGTCCACCATCTTGCGTTTCTAAGAGTGATCCATCATTATTTGTTAACCATCCAACTTGATCGTTATAGAATAACACATCACGAAAGTCATTACGATCCTGTTCACCCAGTTGTCGTTCCCAATTTTCTCCACCGTCCACAGTTCGGTAAATACTTCCAGCACTGCCTACAGCCCAAGCCTTTTGCGTATCAAGGAAATATACACTGGCGATACCACTTCCACCACGACGTCTGAAACGTCTTCTCTGTTCAGGTTGTGGTTGACGTTGCTGTGTTTCATTTTGTCTGGCTTCTGTATTTTCAGGGAGCACGCCCTCAGGAGTAATTCCACCAACACGTTGTCTCTGTTCTCGTAGTTGTCTTTGGAATATGTCAAATAGGGTCTCTTCAGTTCCTTCGGATTCTTCACTGTCATCAGTTTCAGTCTCTTGAGGTGTTTCAGCGATTTCCTGTGGTGTTGCTTGACTTGTAAGCATGTTTTCACCAGTTGATACAGTCACTGGATTCCAGTTTAAACCTTGATCTTCTGTCATATATGCCATTCCGGGACCGATTCCCCAGGCATTTGTATGTGAACGGAAGGTGATCCTTCTTAGACCAGATGCGACTGCTTTTGTAGCCTGCAATTTCCAAGTTTCACCACCATCCTCACTTAAGAGTGAATTGCCGTTTCCGAGAATTACCCAACCCCGTTTTTCATTTTCAAAGTGTACGGCTATACCCGGTTGATTAGTCTTGGATTGAATTTTCCAATATTTACCGCCATCGACAGTGTGTAGTATAAATCCTCCATCCCTACGTTGTGGTGCGACTGCCCATCCTTCTTGACTGTTGATGAAGTGTAGATCTGTGATGTTAGCGTTTGTTGTCCCTGTTTTCTGAATATTCCATGTTTTTCCTGCATCAGTTGTGTGTAGGACTTGTCCTATTGATGCCCCAAGCCATCCTTCATTTCTATTTATAAAGTGCATCATACTTATACGAGGAAGGTTTTGTTGGGTTGTATTTAATATAGTACTCCAGGTTTCTCCACCATTCTCAGTTTGTAGTAATACACCAGATCCAAGAACACGCCCGAAGTTCTCGTCATAGAATTCTACATCGCGTAATTGTTCGTTTACGCCACTGTGCTGAGGTAACCAGGTTTTTCCGCCGTCTGTAGTATGTGCAATCATACCACCAGATCCAACAGTCCAACCTTTCTGATCATTCACAAAATGTGTGTCAGCGAAATTTGTTCGCCAAGTTGCTTGACGAAGGAGCTCCCAATGATATACGACGGGTTCAACAGGTGTCTCTTCTTCAGCAAGTATAACTTCTGTTTCGTCAGCAACTGGTGGTAATTTGACAGGTAATTTAGTCTTTTCGACAGTGTAGTGCATAGCGATTCCACCTTTTCCGACAGCGACAACCCCGTCAGGTGAAAGAGCTAATCCGTATAAGTCGTTTTCAGTACCACTTTCTTGAGGTATCCAATTTTTCCCACCATTGACTGTGGTTAGCATTACACCATTATCACCAACTATCAACCCATGTAATTCATCAGCAAAATAGAGTTTATTCAGACTTTCTTGTGTATGGCTGCGTTGTGTAATCCAATTAACCCCACCATCTTTAGTATGCAGTATTTCCCCGTATTGCCCCGTAATCCACCCAATATCCTCATTTACAAAATAGACTCCATATAATTCATTGAATGAATCAGTTGATTGCTGTTTCCAAGTAAGTCCACCATCCTGTGTAGAAAGGCAAATACCGGGCCATCCGATTGCCCAGCCATTCTTATCATCAAGGAAAAACACACCTTTTAACATGAGTGTATGGAAATCCCCTACAGGGATTTGGGAAATCCAACTATTCCCACCGTCTTTTGTATGAAGGATTGTTCCAAGGTCACCAACGATCCAACCTACCTTAGAATTAATGAAGTGTACAGCGCGCAAGGTAAAGGCTGAGGGGGCATTTTGTCGTTCCCAATTAACACCTCCATCATTGCTATGAACAATAAGCCCACGTTCCCCAACTGCCCAACCATGTTTATCTGTTGCGAAATAGATGTTCCATATACCGTCCCATATATCAGTGTTTAATTCTATCCATGTTTTTCCACCATCGTTGGTCATGGTCATTGTGCCGCGTTTTCCGACTGCAATGGCCCGTTCAGCATCGGTAAATTGGACGTTTTGCAGGTCATTTGCTGTTGTCCCACTAACCATTTCCCAGGTTGTTCCGGCATCTTGAGTTTTTAGTATAGTTCCGGACCATCCAACTGCCCAAGCAACTTTTTTAGTGGTAAACTGGACTGCAGTAAGGTTGTTTTCTGTACCACTCTCCATGAGTTGCCAGTTATCCCCACCATCCTGTGTACGTGTAATAAATCCTACGTCTGCAACCGCGATACCGTAGTTATTATCAGTGAAGTGTATACTATTGATAGTGTCTCTGACATGACCATTGATGAGTGGAATACGGCTGTCCTGTTTTTCCCAGTTAATACCGCCTGTTTTTGTGTGGAAAATAGAACCGTCACTCCCGGCAATCCATCCTTCTCTATCATCAAGGAAGAACACTTTCTTATTGTCGTTAATCAACCGATCGCGTTCACCTTCAAACCGATTACTCTGTTCCTGCCATTCTTCCCCACCTGATTTTGTGTGGTATATTCTGTCGTAGGTGCCGACCGTCCACCCTTTTTCTTTATTTGCAAACCATACACCGTTGAGCGGAAATTCGCTGACCATTTCGTATCTGTTCCAAGACTTACCCCCGTTTTTTGTATAGAGTACATCCGAATCTTCACCAACAATCCACCCCGATTTTCCATTTGCAAAGAATACATCTCGCAGCATAGCAGATGAACCACTTTTTTGGAGCGTCCAATGTCTACCACTATCATCAGTTGTAGCGATTAACCCTTCATCACCAACTGCCCAACCGTAGCGATCATTAGGAAAATATACAGCTTTGAAATCCCCTGTTGTACCGACCTCCTGTTTTTGCCATGTTTTTCCACCGTCCGCGGTGTGAATGATTAACCCTTCAAGACCGACAATCCATCCCATTTTATGGTTTACAAAGTGTAAATCGGTGAAGTTTGTCTCCCAGTCGGCTTTTCGCGTTGCTTCCATCTGAACACAACCATTTATCATGAGCATGAAAGCAAGGATTAAAGTAATACCTAAGTATACGCCATACAGACGTAGGTTTCGGAATATAGACTGTTTATATTTAGATGGCATTCTCATTTCTCCTCCGAATGTATATTATTAATAGGTGTTTTCACCGAAAAGACCTGATTGTAAAACTGCTACAATGATGGCAATACAAACACATAATGCCATAAGTCCTAATTGAATTAATTCTACTTTTTTTGCACTCATTTCCTGAATTGATGGTATCCGACCTAATTGAAATAATAGTGGTGAAAACGCTAATAAGATTGTACTAATGAATGGCACTTCCGTGTAAAAACCTCCAATTAGCCACATAGATATTAGTAGGATTGATGCTACGGGTGCTACATTAACTGGAAAAACATCTTCATGGGCATTGGAATCTGATTTTCTATCTTTCTTTACATTATACCCGATCATCCAATTGGTAGCAAAAAGTGGGATTAAAATCATCGTATGTTGGAATAATCGGAAACTGCCTGATATAAGAAAAATTACTGCAGTTACCCAAGAAAGATTAAAGAAAGCAAATGAACAGGTGGTTCCTGATGTAAAAGTAGTAAAACTATATTGAATACTGTTACATATGAGAAAGACACCTATAGCAATACATCCCCACCATAGAAAGCCTTCAAGTTGTCCCCAATTGTGTCGAAAGTATGAATCTAAGAATAAACGCGGTATTAGAATGGAATATAATAGTTTTGAAATTACAGGTCGCCAACCAGATAAATGCCAGTATGTACCTGAAAAAATGGCGAGAATTGTAAAATAAAAAATCCAGTGAATACTTTCTAAAGGTGGATAGGTAGGCATTCCTTCAATTAGGTAATACCCGATGAGATATCCTATGCCAAAGACCCCTGCCTGCAAATTG
Organism: uncultured bacterium; assembly: GCA_964652195.1. GTDB lineage: Bacteria > Poribacteria > WGA-4E > WGA-4E > WGA-3G > MSPOR6. Next base: position 33,666 of record CAZZBB010000078.1, read on the forward strand.
TGTCTGATATGTCTCCTTTTTAAAACTTCTGCAAAGGTCTGCCACCAAGACATTAATCATTCCTCAAACGAAATATACTGCAATAGTATAGGAAGAAGTAGGTTAGATGTGTATTAGGCAATATAGAAATGTGGATAGAACAGTTATCATCTCCTGAAATTGTTATATGTTCTCAATTATTGATTGCTTCAACGCTTACCGTAATTCGGATTTCGTCGCTAATCCCTTTTAACTCGAAGTTCATACCGTATTCACTACGTTTGATAGTAAATGTTGTTTCGAAACCAATTAAAGCTTCTCCTTTTCGTGACTTTCCTTCACCTGTAATTTCAACATCTACAGTGATAGATTTTTTCACACCGTGCAGATAGAAATCACCTGTTACTTCAAGCATGTTTTCCTGTCCCGGTTTAGAACTCACTTTAGTACTCTTAAAAGTAATCACAGGGAACTTTTTTGCATTGAAGAAATCTGGACTTCTGAGATGCTGATCGCGTTTATTATTCGCAGTATCAACACTTGCGGCTTTAACCTCTAACTCAATACTACTTTTCGATACATCGGTTTCATCCATTGTAATTGAGCCAGAGAATTCGTTAAACCGCCCGTAGTTGTAACTGACTCCAAGGTGTTTTGCACGGAATAATACTGCGGAATGAACGGCGTCGATATTATATGTTTTTGAATGACTATCCGATTCAGTTCTCTGGGTAATAGTAATACTTAAGAACCCAAGCACTACAAATCCAATTAGTGATGCCAGAATACTTCGTTTTAGCGATAAATTCATTTAGATAGATAACCTCATTATAATTATGGTGTAAGTTTTTATATTTCTATGTGAAGTATATCTTAATTATGTGTTCATTGTCAAACCTATATCAAGTTGAGAGCAGAGGATTCATTTGTAGAATAGATACATTCTGTAGGAGCGATATCCGAATCGCGACTCACAGTGCTCAAGATCGGGAATCGGAGTTCCCTCCTACAGAAGTGGATATGAGATATAATAAAGATCGGGAATCGGAGTTCCCTCCTACAGAAGTGGATGAGCCGCACGTTGAATTCCAATCTCAGGATATGGTATTATTAAACAACCATATTCAACTCGTAAGGATAACCTTATGTCGGAAGTTACGCAAAAGATTCTTCATCCAATTTGCCCTTTCACCTTTGTATATAGTTCGTATTCAGGGAAGCAAGATAATACTGTGCAATATAATGATCGTGGAATTAATTGTCTAAAGAAAGGTGAGTATGATAATGCCATCCATTGGTTCGGCTTAGCAATTGATGCTGAACCTGACTATGCACCAGCCTATTCAAATCGTGGTGCAGCATATATCGAAAAGAATGATTATGATCAAGGTATTAAGGATTGTAACATTGCCATACACTTAAATCCCAAACTGGCAGAGGCGTATTATAACCGAGGAACTGCTTATTTTCAAAAAGGTGAGACAGAATACACAGTTACAGATTATTCCAAAGCGAAAACACTAAATCCCGATTTTTTCGAGGTATACTTCAACAGTGGTTACATCAAGAGTGAATTAGGAGAATATCAACTTTCAATAGAAGATTACACGAAAGCTATTGAACTCAGGAGTGATGATTTCAGAGCATATAATAATCGCGGTGTTGCATATTTCGATTTAGGTGAGCTTGTGAAGGCTATTGATGACTATAATAAAGCAATAGAAATAAATCCTAAAGACGAATTGGCTTATTATAATCGGGGGGAAGTTTACACCAAAAAAGGATCAAACCAACCTGCAATAGAAGACTTCACCAAAGCTATCAAACTACAACCTCTTTTTACAGAGGCATATTATTCTCGTGGAGGTGTTTTGGTACGTCTTGGAAAAAGAGATATGGCGAAAAGAGATTTAATGACTGCAAGGAGATTGGGACATGAAATGTTAATTGCATCTGACAAGATTCTAAATAAATATGAACATGCTTGGAAGATTCTGGGCAATCTATGAGATATTTTAAAGTTGATGAGATACTGATTATTGCTGAGGATCAGGTTAATGGATATCAATTGTTGAAGGAGGATCAATTAGAATATCTGGTAGAAGTGGTTTCAGCCAAAATCGGAGAACACGAACTCTATCCATCAATCTTCCAAAAAGCTGCTGTATATGCACATCACATCATTACAGGACATTTATTTCTTGACGGCAACAAACGTATCGGAATGCATTGTGCACTCTTATTCTTAGATCAGAATGGATGTGAATTAAGGGATGATATTAATAATTCAATTATCGAGATGGGACTTAGTATCGCAAGAGGTGAAATAAGTGATATTGATCTGATTGCACAGGAATTGCAATCATGGGTATTATAAATAAATTATACCATTTCTAAGATATATTATGACACATAATATCATTCACCTAACACGGTAGGAGCCGTTTGGAACCGCTCCGAATATAATATAACATGAGTATTTATGGCACCTATTCATTTAGAAATGGTATTAGATGACTGGAATAGTATTAACAAACTGACATCAATGTAAGATTGCTAAAACAAAACCCTATCTCCACCTATTGAATGGAGATAGGGTTTTCAACGTTAAACTTGGAGATATTACTTTCTACCAAGTTTTTCTGTAAAGTTCTTAATAATTAAGAATATCATCAGATAACTAATCATTTTACTATACCTATTCTTTCAATTGGATTTATAACGTTTGTTCTATCTAAAATACTTCAATATTGATGTCGTATTAAGTAATCAATGGATAATGTAATTTTTTGTATATTTTCTCAAATAGATTAAGCATTTCCGTACTAAAACGTGATTAACAAGAAATGGTTGCAAAAAAATATCCACCGAATGAAAAGTCTTCATTCGGTGGATAAAAGTCACAAGTATTTTACTTGTTCTTATACCATTTCTAAGAAATAATGTGACATATCAACACCATTCACCCAACCCGGTAGAAGCGGTTTGTAACCGCTCCGAATGTACTATAACATAAGTAGTTATGACACCTTTTCATTTAGATTTGGTATTACTCAGAATATGCCAACTCTAATTCAGTTTGTAGTGAATTAGAAATGAGATCAACGTTATAACGCATCATACCTAAATATGTTCCTTCTGATGTTCCAGGTGTTCCCATTGCATCTGCGTATAGAGATCCTCCAATTTTTACATTGTAACCTTTGGCTTGAACAGCAGCTTGAACGGCTTTTATACCATGTGGTGCAGCAGATGATTCAACGAACATTGTAGAAATTCCCCGATTTATAATAAAGGATGCAAGATCAGTAACATCTGCGATACCCACCTCATTTTCGGTGTTCATTCCAATTAATCCCCGTACTTCAAAACCGTAGGCTTTT
>CAZZBB010000079.1:0-59347 GCA_964652195.1 uncultured bacterium
AGAAAGCACAATTATGAATATTCTCATTTTTGTGTTATTTTTCTGATTTCTGTTTTTGCGTCAAATTATCACATATGTTGATATTCTGTTGACAATTTTGAAAAACTTGAAAACTGTGTTCTTGGGTCAATCTGTTATAAACCCAGTAGAATAATGGGAATGTATAGAAATGTCCGATATTTATCATTTTAGATTTAGATTCATAATTTATCATAACATAACAAACCTATGTTGTTTATTTATCACATTATACACGATAATATATTAACATATATATAAATAATATTTCATCCATATTTTTCACTTATGTGACTTTAGATGTTCGTGTATAGATTTTCTTCATTATTTTATATCTTAATCGCGGAGAAGAGGGTTGGTGTAAGGTGTTTGGTTTTGGTGCAGGACTTACCAGAAAGTAATTATTCGGTTGATAGAGTGGAACGTAGGGAAGGATCGAAGCCACCATCCATACTTACACCCTTCCGATTCTTCAGGAAGGAAATGATTTTGCGGAAGTCCTATCATAATTATGAGATACAACGTAAATAAATTTGATGATATAAATTTCAGATGTTATAATTGACGTATCCTCAGAGATGGATTATATTGTCCATTTCAGAATAAAATTAAACTAACACTTATATCGTTTCTATAGACTTACATCCAAAAAGGAGTAAAAATGCGTATAATTTGTCTGATATTAGGAATAGTTTTCTCAATCGCTCTTATTCTACCAGAAATTAGTATAGCGAAAATAGATCCAGATACTGCTGCTGGAGTTTGGTTGTTCGATGAAGGCGCAGGTGATGATGCAGTAGATTCATCAGGAAAAGAAAACCATGGTAAGATCAATGGTGCTAAATGGAAGGATGGAAAATTTGGAGAAGCATTGGAATTCGATGGTGCTCATTCTGTTTCAATTGAATCTACTCCAGATTTACAATTAGGTGAACAACACACCATGATGGCATGGTTTTATGCTACAGATATTACCACTTGGCGGCAACTAATTGCTAAGAACGGTGAATATCTTTTACGGATTGATCCGCCTCAAGAAGGTAATAAGATGTCCTCGTTTGTACATTTGGGTGGATGGGAACCCAGAGCTTCTGCAAGTGTGCCAGACACTGATACATGGATTCATTTTGCTGCAACATACGATAAGTCAGCAAACAATAACCAGCTTAACGTATATGTTAATGGAAAACATGCTGGGGCAAGTACACGACCTGGGAATCCTGCGGGTAATGCTGATCCAGTAACCATAGGAACATGGAATGGCGGTTCATTCTTCGTTGGAATTATAGATGAAGTGGCAATCTTTAAGGCTATATTAACAGAAGCCGATCTTCAGACTATCATGGATAATGGATTAGATCAGGCATTAGGTGGTGTTGCAGCAGTTGATGCAACTAAGAAATTGACAACGACTTGGGCTGATTTAAAGTCTCATTAAATTATTACATACATATTACTAATGAAGATTAAGTTATTCACTTGGTAATATACGGGCGGGACTTTTTATATTTAATTTGGTTATATTTAAGTTTGGCCGTCCCTACGATGATCTTATGGTCTGGATTACCGAACTATTTATTTAAACTTCATAAATAATAAGGACAGGATTGTATTTCTGTCCTTATTATTTATTGTATCCTTAATCAGAAATACTTCCATCTGAAATTAACTGTTATTCATAAGATTTCTATTCTCTACTGAAATAGAATAAACATCATGGAATGTTTGCAACATCTTTCTGATACATGATATAATGAAACTAATATTAGGGAGGAATGGATATGAATAGATTGTTCTTTATCGTAATTGTACTCACAATTATCGGTCTCATATCTACTATATATGCAGATGTTTGGACAGATGATTTCGATGGGAATAAATTAGAAGAAGGATGGGAATTTCGTGATCATAATGCCAAGGCAACTAAGTACGAAGTAAAGGATGGATACCTACACATTACCAATCCTGGAAATTGGGGGCACACAACACCTGATAAACCCATGATAGAACGGGATGTTCCAAATAGTGCGGCAAAAAATATCACTGTGAGCGGTATATTTACAAGTGAACCTGATAAACCAGCAGATGCCTGGATCGGTATTTTTCTATATAGTGATAGCGATCTTAATTACGCATGCTTCTTATTTGGTGGAGAATCAAATCAACCACAGAAGACTCTAATCGGCAGCATGGTCAAGGGTAATTGGCAAGACAAAGGACATCCACAGACCGGTTTTGATGTTCCTCTACATTTAAAAATAGTCAAAGAGGATGATACCTTTTCTGGTTATTATCGAAGAAATGAAAAAGATGATTGGACGCTGGCTGGTGGAAAAGTGTGGAATCATAGTTTCAATGTAGAACAAGTTGGTATTGGCTTTATGAATAATTGGGGTGGTAAGACTGTAACTTTCATGATTGATCAATTATCCATTGATGGGGATGGTATTAAACCTTTTGCTGTTGATCCCCTCTCAAAATTAACAACCACATGGGGAAACATAAAATCCATTAACAATTGAAAAAGAGAATGATATCTCTCTCATTGTATCTTTATTTTGATACATATTATATATCTACTAAATGAAAGTAAGTATATTATGGATATTTGGGTAGAATTCAGTCTAACCAAATATCCATATTGTTGTGATAAGGTATTATTCATTGTCGAACAATAAATAATCAATTATTATAGAACCCTATCTTTAGATTGAATTTGAAGGAGTAGTATTAAGTAAATGTCCATTCCAAAGATATCTGTGAACAACCCTGTATTAGCAAATATGCTGATGATACTAATTATGATATTTGGGTTGTATGCATGGATTAACCTGCCAAGAGAACTCTCTCCTGAAATAGACCTTCATAGTGCAATAATTACTACTCTGTATCCTGGTGCCTCACCAGAAGAAGTCGAAAAACTTATCAGTGCACCTATTGAAGATTCAATAGAGGAAAATGTCAATAAGATCAATCTCATGATTTCTACATCTTCTGAAGGAAGATCAATCATCTCAGTAGATTTTGAAGAAATGACTGATAGAGAATTCGATAAGGAACTGGAAAATCTACGTACAGCTGTAGAACAAGTTAACAACCTACCAGAAGAGATCTTAGACGACCCTTTGGTGCAGGAATTGGATGTTTCATCTGGTTTCCCCATGTTAACAATTGTAGTTGGGGGCACTATATCTGAGTCTCAGATGCGTGATATTGCAGAGAATTTAAAGGACAAGATATTAGAAATAAAGAATATCGCAGATGTACAAATTGCAGGACTACGTGAAAGAGAAATTTGGATAGAAGTTGACCCAGATAAATTGAAAGCATATAACCTACCAATTACTGCGGTGAGTACTGCATTACAACTAAGAAATTTAAACCTTCCTGCTGGTACGATGGAAATTGCCAACACTGAATTTATGGTTAGAACAATGGGAGAATTCTCAAACCCAGATTATATCGGCGATACAATTCTATCTGTTCTACCATCAGGAACCCCTCTTCGTCTTAGTGATGTTGCAATTGTCTCAGATACTTATGAAAAACCGCGAACATTATCACGAATAGATGGAAGATCCTCAATCAGTTTAAGTATACAGAAGAAGAAAGAAGGAAACACCATATCATTAGTCGCCCAACTTCGTGAATTAGTTTCAGAGCATAATAAAAATCTTCCTGATGGCGCGGTATTGACACCTGTTAATGATTATTCTGTAATTTTAAAAGAACGTCTTGGGATTCTTGAAACTAATGCTGTATTCGGATTAGTACTTGTCATATTCATGCTTTTCATTTTCATAGGATGGCGTAATGCTCTATTTGCTGCCCTTGGAATCCCTGTTGCATTTATGGCAACGTTCTGGTTTATGTCTATTACAGGATATTCGTTAAGTGGTGTATCTCTTTTTGGTCTCATTTTGGTAGTAGGAATTGTTGTTGATGATGCTATTGTTGTAATAGAGAATATTTATAGACATATTCAATCAGGAGCTACACCAAAGGAAGCGGCAATCAGAGGTGCAGAAGAAGTTGGGTGGCCAGTGGTTGCAGCAAGCTTAACCACCATAGGTGCATTTGGACCACTGATGTTAATGTCAGGCGTCTCTGGACAGTTTATGCGGATTGTACCTATAATGGCAATTCTTGTATTACTTGCTTCACTCTTTGAGGTATTTTTTATATTACCCGCGCATGTTTCTGAATGGGGTAGACCTGAACACAAACAAACAAGATCAAATAGATGGTTTAATGTTATAAGAGGGTTCTATGTAAAAATCCTGAAACGAACAATAAGATATCGCTATGTTTTTGTTGGAACTGTTTTGATGATAGGTTTGGTAACATGTGTCGGTGCCTTCTTTATTCTTGATAAAGAACTATTTCCCGGAGAAGATTTCCCTCAGTTTTATGTAAAAGCTGAAATGCCAACTACCTATGGTCTTAAGGAATCTACAGATGTCATCGCACAACTTGAAGATGCAGCAAAGACTTTACCAGAGGATGAAGTAGCAGCTGTAGTTAGCAATATTGGAATTCATACACCAACAGGTGGATTAATGGAAGGGATAACTTATGGCTCCAATTTTGGTGAACTCATTATCGAATTAGTGCCTAAGAATCAAAGAATACGCACTACTGATGAAGTCATTGACTCTATAAGGGAAGAAACTGTCAACATTAGTGGTATAGAAAAACTGAATTTTGAAAAAATACAAGGCGGACCACCACAAGGACAGGATGTTGAAGTAAAAGTTAAAGGACCTCGCTTCAATCAATTAATTGAAATTGTTGATAGGTTGAAATCAACACTGAATGAAATTGAGGGTGTTGAGGATATTCGAGATGACTTTAGGATTGGGAAATCAGAATTACGTATATATTTGAAACCTGAAAGAGCTGCTCAACATGGGATGTCAACTTTTCAAGTGGCACAGACTGTTCGTACTGCAATTGAAGGTGCTATTGCTACTACTTATCGAGAAGCTGATGAAGAAATTGATGTTATAGTAAGGTATCCTGAAAATCGTCTACAGTCAATCAATGAACTTCGTGATCTTTTATTAACAACTCCACTTGGTACTATTATTCCATTAAAGGAAGTTGCAAATATTGTTGAGGAAAAGGGTTATGCTGATATCAAACGATTTGAAGGTGAAAGAGCAATTACTGTTTTTGCTACTGTAGATAGAACTATTACGACCCCATTTAAAGTCAATCAAGCCTTAATCTCAGCCTTTGAAGATATTGAAACATTGTATCCTGGATACAGACTAGATTTTAGAGGTTTATTTGATGAAATTCAAGATTCTTTTAGAGATTTATGGAAACTCTTTGTCGTAGGTATTTTTGTCATATATATAATATTAGGAGCACAATTTAAATCATTTATCCAACCTATCATAATTCTATTAGCTGTTCCCTTTGGAATGATAGGAGCAATGATAGGACTTCTCTTTTCAAATGCTACTTTGAGTTTGGTCGCAATGTTTGGTATTGTTGCACTTGCAGGGATTGTAGTTAATGACTCAATAGTTTTAATTGATTTTATCAATAAGTATCGTGAACGGGGTTACAATCGATGGTACGCTATTTTAAAAGGAAGTAGTCTTAGATTACGTCCAATTATGCTTACTTCAATGACAACCATTATAGGTCTAATTCCAATGGCAAGTGGATTAGGAGGTAAGTCCCCTATATGGATGCCAATGGCAAATACCATTATCTTTGGTCTGGCTTTTGCAACCGTTATGACTCTCTTCGTAATGCCTTCTCTGTATGCGATTACCTCAGATTTAAAGAATGTATTTAGTAAGGGAAAGCAAGAACAGTATAGTACTGTTGAACACGAAGGTATGATTGGTATACCCGTCCCAGCAGATGATTAAAAAGGAGAAAAATATGAAAATTGGTTTTATTGGTGTTGGAGGAATAGCAGGGAATTATCGAGGAAGTCTAAAAAGACTAAACAAACCTATTTCAGCGGTATGTGATATAAATTCTGATAGAGCAAATTCTATTGCATCTGACGAAAATGCCACATCATATACAGATCACGAAAAAATGTTGAATGAAGAGAAACTGGATGCTGTGTTTATCTGTATTCCTCCTGGAGCACACTCTACACAGGTTGCAGATTCAGCAAAATCGGGTGCTGCAGTTTTTGTTGCCAAACCGATAGCCCCAAATCATGAGATAGGCAGAAATACCAGTAATGCAATTGCTGAGTCTGGTGTAATCAATCAGGTCGGTTATATGGCAAGATATAGTGACATTTCAGATAAAGCAAAGGAATTAGTTGGTGATAATCCACTAACCATGGGAATAGGTAGATTTCTCTGTAGAATGGGTGCAAGTCATCCTTGGTGGGGTAAATTTGATATTTCTCTTGGTCAGATGGTAGAACAAACTACTCATGTTTTCGACTTAATACGGTATTTTCTTGGTGATGTTGAAAGTGTCCATGCTTTCGGTATTAAAGATGTATCAGGTGGTATTGCAGATTTTGAGGAATGCACTGTTTGTAATCTCAAATTTAGTAGTGGTGCAGTAGGGAGTATTACAAGTACATGTGCTGCACGTGCACATGACCATTTTGCTACCGAGTTGATAGGAGACGACATATATCTCAAACTCACACATGATTTAGGTTTACAGGGACAAATTAGAGGAGAAGGTGTTGCCTATAATGGAGAGGAAGCAGGATATTATCGTCAAGTAGAACAATTTATCAAGGCAGTTGAAGCAAACGATCAGAGTATAGTTCGGTCTTCTTATGCTGATGCATATAAAACTCTTGCTGTAACACTTGCAGCCAACAAATCCTTGGATACTGGATATGTTGAAAATGTTGTTGATTGAGTATTCAACCTAATCAACAATAATTTAAGAGAAAAATGTTAAATATGGTTTGCCTTCTATCTCGCGGAGCAACAATAGTGCAAGTTCTCTTGCATGATAGTCTCCCCACATAGATGACTCACCACATGGAATATTCCTGCCTTCTGGAACATAGTCCCACCCGTTGGGTCTGTGATATACTGAATGAAGAAGTAAACCTTGATGTGTTTCTGAGGTTGATAAATAGGGTTCATCAAAGAGAGTGTTTGCTACAGTTAAACCAGCTTGGTAATATTTGGTACTTGATTCTTCACCATGTTTTGAAAGGAAGTTCCCATATCTAATTAACCCTTGTGCAGCGATTGCTGCAGCAGAACTATCGACGGGTTCATAATCATTGTATGGTTCAGACTGACTTGATAGGTAATCCCCTAATTCAACCAGCCCGGGAGCACCTGTATCCCAATAGGGTATACCGTCTTGTGCTGTGTTCTCAATGAAGAAATCTGCTGTTGCTTCAACTGCTTTTCTCATATGGGAAGTCACTTCAGTTTTCCCGCCAAAATTATCAAGGTCATCATCAGAAAGTGAATCAAAAAACTCAAGTTGCTCTGCGTAACCTGTTATTATCCAAGCTAAACCCCGTGTCCAAGTAGAAAATGGAGAATAACCTTGCTGTGTACTTGGACAACGGTAATTTCCGTCATTAGTATTGAAGATAGATTCATGAACCACACGACCCCTGATATCGAATGCATCACGACCTTCACCATAGTAAACATTATACTTTGCAGTTGTTTGAGAATGTTGGATTAACCGTTCCAATAAGTTAATTGCAACATCACCTTCACCCATAAGAACTGCCCCAAGTATATGTCCTACTGCTAATACTCGTAAAGACCGGATGGTATCGGAAAATAGAGAATGTTGGCCGTTAAATGAAGCAATATAACCAGATCCATCCTTGATCTGAGTCCATCGACTTGCTTGAACTGCAGCAGAAGATTTCAATGCGAGTTCATAAAAGTGCATTTCATTTTCGTTCATGTGAATTACACCTTCTCGCATAAGTCGACGAAGATTTCCATAGGTAGAGACGTTGTTAAAGCCGTGATCATGTACTCCAATATGTGTGACATGTGGATGCATTTTTTCTATAGTATTTCGTCTGCCTATTTCTAAGAACTTTTCATTTCCGGTTGCATCATATTGTAGAATAGCAGAACCGAATTGAAACCCCTGCGTCCATTCTGTCCATCCTCTGGTTGTATAGGTACCAGCAACTGTAAAAACAGGTGTTCCATTCTCCGGTAACCAAGTATCTTCTATGGACAAAATCTTTTCACCTGAATACTGAATAACCTTTTCTATTTTCGTTTTCAGATCATGTATTTTCAATGAATTGTTAATCTTCATGTGTCCTCTATTTTCTTATCTTATCCTATGTTAGGAATCAAGATGTTCCATACTGTTCACAAATTACTTCAATCAAGTTAGTTGTAGATTTACCGGGAACATTTATACCTACAACAACTTTACCACCATTTTCTTCCACAATACTTCTCTCGACAAGCTGCTCTAACTTATAATCTCCACCTTTAACATGTATATTAGGTTTTAATTCAGATAGTAATTCGATAGGTGTTAATTCTGGAAAAATCACAACATAATCAACACATTCTAAACCTGCTAACATTTCTGCCCGTTCATTCTCAGGAACCAGTGGACGATTTTTTCCTTTGAGTTGACTAACAGAATCATCACTGTTAACTGCGACAACAAGAAGATCACCCAACTTCCTTGCAGCCTGAAGATAACGTAAATGACCTAAATGTAAAACATCAAAACAACCATTCGTTGTTACGACCACACTACCTTGTTTTCTAAGGTTATTTAAATGCAATGATAGTTTAGTACGTGTATATATTTTACTCAGCGTCATAATGAATTCTTACTATCTGAATACTTAAGGAAATTACTTCATGAATTGTCAATATGATTCTTCTATACATTATTGCATATTCACTATACTTTTGCTATAATAAACAAACACTAAGAACTAAATCCATCCCTATACAAATCCTTTCGGTGAAAAAATGAATAAGAAAAAGACATCAACTCATCTATCGTTACCTATATGTATGCTTGGTGCTGATGGTCATGGTAAGACTACGTTAACAACAGGTATGGAAAGAGTCATAGAGAAAATTGGAACAATTCGTTCAGATACCAATACTGAATTTGCTGATCAGTTGCCAAATCATCACCAGATATGTGAAGATGTTGGATTTACATTTCGATCCATTGACTATGAAACCAGTAGAAAACACTATACACAGATTGACTGTGATACACATCATGATATTGTAAAATTGTTGGTCAGTGGTGCTATGGATATTCAAGGGGCAATATGGGTAGTCGATGCTGATGCAGGTGTAACTCAAGAATCAGAAGAACTGGTATGTATTGCGAGTAGTGTAAAAGTGTCCAATATTGTATCATTCCTGAATATACACAATACTGATGACGATGAGTTGGTGAATATCTGTCAACAGGAAATGAGAGAAATACTCACTGAATGTGGATGGAATGAGAATTACTCACCAATATTAGTAGGTGATGCACATAATGCCGTAAATTACAAAACTGTAAATTTGGGATCAGACCAATGGAAACCTATCGTTGATACTATTTCTGCATTGAACAGTATTATGCCTGAACCTATAGATAAATCAGATCTTCATCTCGTGTTACCTATACATGAAATAGTAGATGAAAGTAAAGAGACTGTGACATTCTCAGGGGAATTAATACAAGGTCATCTTTCTGTAGGACAGTCTATTGATATAGTTGGCAAAGGGGATAGGATTAAAACAAAATGTTTAAATATCAAAGAACATGAAATTACAGTAGAATCTGAACCAGACTGGTTATCTGTTGGACAAGTTGTATGTTCCCCTAAGACTATAAAGGCACATACTGAATTTACAGCTATCGTTTATTTACTTAGCCAAGAAGAAAGTGGAACACATATCCCTATTGTGGAAAATGATAAACTTGAGATTCACCTATGGGGAATAGATGTTCCTGCCCGGATTCAACTTCCACCAGAATTATCACTCATATCACCATCTTCAAATTCTGAGATTTCAATTACCCTTGACATACCACTTGTTATGGAAGTTGGAACGACATTCGAAATAAAAAAGATGGATACAAGAATTGGTTTAGGAATTGTAACAGAAGTTGTTTAATTACCTTCTTAGTGAAATCTAACTCGATATCTTTATTGCATCATTGAGTAAGAGATCCCCTGTATATAGAGCACGTCCTATTATAGCTCCAGATGCTCCAATGTTTTTCAAGGATTCTATATCTGAAAGGGATGTGACCCCTCCCGATGCAATCACATCGGCAGAAACAGCATCTACTATATCTGCGGTTGCTTTTACGTTAGGACCTTTCAACATTCCATCACTTTTTATATCTGTATATATTAAAGTCTTAACTACCGATAGTTCTTTAGCAAAATGTATAGCAGATTTTTCAGATACTTCTAACCAACCATCCGTAGCAACCATACCATCCCTTGCGTCAATGCCAACTGCGATTCTTTCCCCATACATACTACATGCTTCTGATACAAGCACCGGCTGTTTTAAAGCTGCAGTACCCAAAATTGCTCTATCAACCCCTAATTCCAGAACTACCTTGATCTGCTCCATATTTCTAATACCGCCACCAAGTTGTGTAGGAATTGTAAGTTTAGAGACGATCTCACCAACTATCTTTAAGTTAGCTGATACCCCTTTAAATGCTCCATCAAGATCAACAAGATGTAGGTATTCAGCTCCTTCGGATTCCCATCTGATTGCCATATCAACAGGATTATCAGAAAAAACTGTTTCTTGTTCAGCAATACCTTGTATTAGATTGACACATTTACCACCACGTAGATCAATTGCGGGTAATATTTGCACTTAATATCCTTTCTATTCTTCACGAAAAATACCGAGTAATTTCAATTGTGCGATTGAGATGATTGCAATAATTATAAAAAGCACCCAACCTATAGTTGCAGCATATCCAAGTCGCATAAATTGAAAACCATTCTTATATAAATACATTACAATTGTAGAGCCAGCATCTGCAGGTTCACCACCATTCGTTAAAATAAATGGTAGGTCAAAAAGTTGGAATGAACCTATCATTGAAACAACTACTACAAAAGCAATTACAGGACGTAATGAAGGAAGTGTGACATGAACAAAGGCTTGCCACCAATTTGCACCATCTACAGCTGCAGCTTCATACAAGTCCTGACGAATTCCTTGAAGTCCTGCAATAAAATAGATCATGTTGAATCCTGCCCATTGCCAGACTCCCGTCAATATAACTGCAGGCATAACATATTTGGCATCATTTAACCATCCTATCTCTTGACCAAAAAGTATATATTCATTGTTGATAATTCCTGCACGCTGATCATAGATAAGATTAAAGATGATTGCTACAAATACCCCTGCGACAAGAACAGGTGTAAAAAATGCTAAACGTAATATGTTTTTTCCTTTGACATATTTTGAATTTAAGATTAAGGCAAGTAATAAAGCAATAGGTAATTGGAGAGTTAATGTGCCAAGTGCAAAATATGTCGTATTCCATGCAGATTTCCAAAAGATTGGATCATTAAAAAGATCTATAAAGTTGCTAAATCCTACGTATATTTTACTCTGAAATCCTCGCATCTCATAGAAACTCATAATGAGAGATGAGAGTAGCGGATACCCCATAAAAACAACAAATAGTATATAGAATGGAGCAATAAACAGATAGGGTGCGATTTTCTGTTGTTGATTCCAAATATTCTTACTAAAGGTTTTATTAATCGGCATAATTGATTAAGACTAACTTTTTTAGAAATTGTAATTCTATTTAATCTCTTCTGTTCCCCATCTCGTTTGGTCTTTTGATATTATATTCCTTACTGTAGTAGCAAGTTCTGTCAGTTCCTTTCTTGGCGACTTGTTTTCAGTGACCACTTTAAAGATTGCATCATTCAATAAATCAGAAGCTTCCGACCAATATGGATTCTGATATCGTGGTGGTATATCTGGTACCAGATCAATAAACAATTTTCCAATTCTCTGTCCCCCCAAGTATTCGTCAGGTTCATGAAAAATCGGTACATCTAAAGCAGATCTGATAGGTGGTATAATCATAGTAGTTTCAAATCTATTTGCTAATCCTTCTCTGTTGAAATAGGTAAATTCAATTAATTTCCAAGCAAGTTCGGGATTTTTACATTGTTTAGTTATTCCAATCATTGTACCACCTCGTGTTGTTGTTCGTCTTCCACCTTCTTCCCATGCTGGCATTGGTATTGCTTTCCACTTTCCTGCCATCTGAGGAACTTGACTTTTTAGTATCCCAACATACCAATCGGGTGCTAAAATGGAAAGTATCTTATCATCCTGCATCGCAGCGAAATTACTTGGATGTCCATGCCATGTTCCGTAAACTGGAGTTGCAATTTTATGTTCATTGAAGAGTGAACTATAAAAGTTTAAAGTATCAATTGCAATCTCGCTATCTATAATCACATTTCCATTTTCATCAAAAAAACCGCCTCCCCTTTGTAGGAGAAAGTTGAAGTAATCGCTCTCTGTTTTGTTATCCAGAACAATTGCATAACGGTCTGTGTTACCATCCCCATCTGTATCACGAGTTGCTTTTTTTGCAGCAATTATAAATTCATCCCAAGTACTGATTTCTGTCAGATCAACTCCTACTGCTTTAAAAAGATCATCTCTATATAGGAGAACTACAGGATGTAAATCATGTGGGATTCCATATATTCTTCCATTATAAGACCAAGGTGTAAAACGATTTGGAACTAAATCATCCATCCAACCTTGACTCTCCAATAGAGGACGAAGGTCCAAGAACCCTATTTCATCTACTGCTCCCTTTAAGAAACGGCCAATTGAGGTAATTTCTACTTCAACAATATCGGGTGCACCAAAATTAGAAAGTAAAGCGGTGAGAAGTTTGTCATGCATCATATCACCAAAGTTAATCAACTGAACATTCACATCAGGGTGAAGTTGGTTAAATAGAGGAAGTCTTGCCTGATATTCGTCATAATGAGTGGGTGCAAAAATCCAGAACTCTAAACTCTCATCTTTCTTTTCTAAAGATGCAACAAGCAATATTGAAGAGACTACAAACAGAATCAACATGGCAATAGGTGCTTTGCCAATCGGGAAACTATCACTATCAAATGGAATTCTCATGGTATTGCTATTAGGATCTATAGTGTTTTATCATCATGAAATGTAACATGGGTTTCACCAGAAGACTTACTACTTTATCATAAGGGTCAATTTTGTCTTGACATTTAGGAATGGACAACTTAAAATTTATCAAAACACTCTCTTTTTATCAATAATTAAATGGAGGAATCGTTTATATGCCTACATATGATTATAGGTGTCTTGAATGTGAAACAGAATTTGAGAAATTTCAAGGCATCACAGAGGATCCAATAGAAGAATGTCCAGATTGTAACGGTAAAGTGAAAAGACTTATTGGTGCAGGTGCAGGTCTAATCTTCAAAGGATCTGGTTTTTATATCACTGATTATCGGAGTGATGGATATAAAGAATCTGCCAAAAAAGATAATGATACTTCATCCGATAAGAGTGAGAAAAAGGAAAAGAAAGAAAAGAAAACTGATAAAAGTAGTGAATCAAAGAAAAAGTCAAGTGACTCAGACTAACTGTAGGAATTTCCTGAATCTCATTTCAAATATAGGATTCCAAATTGCATACTCACCAGGACCATCATCACCATAATCATGGTGATGATCACTCCCATCAACATCATCTTCAAAAAAAGTTTAAGATAGCGATCCTTGTTACATTTTGTGTATTTTTAGGTGAACTAATTGGAGGTATATGGTCAGGAAGTCTTGCCCTATTGAGTGATGCAGCACATGTGATGTCTGATGTAATTTCTTTAATGATTAGTTGGTTTGCCATATATCTTTCAACTCGTCCAGCAACATCATTCCGTACTTACGGTTACCACAGAACAGAGGTATTTGCAGCATTTTTAAATGGTGTCACACTCATAGGTATTTCTATTTGGATTTTTTATGAAGCATATCATAGATATATTTCCCCTACTGAGATAAAAGTAACAGGTATGTTTATCGTTGCTTGTATTGGTTTTATTGCTAATTTGATTATTCTATGGCAATTACACGGTGAGAGTCATGCTAACCTAAATGTACGAAGTGCAGTACTTCATGTTGTTGGAGATACACTGTCTTCAGTTGCTGTCGTAATTGGTGGTGCAATCATACTCTTTACTGGTTGGACACCTATTGATGCCATATTAAGCATACTTATTGGTGGGATCATACTAATTAGTGCGATTAATGTAACAAAGGAAGCAGTATATATTCTTCTTGAGAATTCTCCTCGTAATGCAGATGCAGACACTGTAGCAGAGCACCTATGTAATTTGGAATCAGTTAAGGATATCCATGATATGCATGTATGGTCATTGTGCTCTAACTATAGTGCATTAAGTGCGCATGTAGTGATACATGAGCACACAACACTCCAATACGATCAAATACTTAAACAGATCAATACCGAATTAAAACAACGTTTTGGTATACACCACACCACTCTTCAGCTTGAGAATGTGGCATGCTCAAAAGACACCAACCTATTGTGTAATGCCCAACACACTTAATTCCAATCTACCTAAATATGCTCTTCCTTCAATCTATGTGCCTTCCGTATCAAAGCTGTATCTTTTGAAAACTGTTGGGTGGCTTTAATCAAACCATCAACATGCGATACCATATCCCTTTCAATCTGGACAATCCGTGTCAATAGATAGGGTTGTTTGCTTTCACGTATTGCTTGTCTGATGATTGACAATAGGTACATATATATAGTATCTGCTTCACTTCCTTCAATAGCAATTGCTATTTCGAATGCCTCATCTAAGGATATTCTACCACTTTCTATTCTCTTCTCATGTGATTCTAATGCATCTGTTATTCTTTTAATAGAAATATCAGGAAACGGCGGTAAGTCAGATGTCTCATTAGTGTCATTAGGAGATATTTCCTTCTTACTTCCATAAATATCTACACATAATGCTCGACCAAAATCAACGAGGATATAGTGTTGCCATTCTTCTGTACTCATTCTTTCCCAAAAACGGGCGATACGTTCATCAACATCTCCTAATAATAGAGATAGTGATGCATATAATTTAGCCTGACGCAATTCAAGATCTTTACAAAGTTCAAACAAATCTTCTAATGTCAATTTATTTCCTCAATTTATCCTTTGTTGTTCTGTTCAATTAATCTGTACTATCTATATTTGTAATGGTAATGTAATTGCATTTCCAGACATCATACTACGGGTTACTGCTTCAGTAAATTCCATATACTTAACACCCGTATCAAAATCTGTATGGGTTATTGCTTCTTCTCCACGGATGGCGTTTACAAATTCCTCTTCAACTCTCCAAGCACCTTCATCTTCCTTTGATATATCAATTTCCATTAATTCATCATCAGTCTTCTGTCCACCAAAAAGTTTGTTTTCTGAGAATCGTAACGTTCCATCACTTCCAAATATAATAGCTTCAGGTTGTCCTGCTAATCCTGTGACAGAAGATATTTGCATATGTAATTGTGCCCCACAAGTGAGCTCACCAACAACATCAATATGTTCAGGAATTCTCACCGATTTCATGTTACCATCAGAATCAGTACGCATTTTAACATAGGTATTCCCCATAGCCATAATTTTTGTTGCTTCACCGACCCATCGCATCAGTGCTTCATACCAGATCCCCATACTCATGACATTCATACCACTTAGGTCAAAGTCTTGTCGCCATTGAATTGCAGATTCACTGTCTAAAAAACTTCCACCCGCGCGTATTTCTATTGCAAGAATGTCTCCAACATATCCTTCAGTTATTAGCCGTTTAATAGTCTTATCTACACGGAGCGTCATAGGTGATGGAACAATCTGTGCGATAAGTTTTGGTTTTCTTCGTGACATCATACGCATAGCATGTGCCTCGCGAGCATTCATTGCCATTCGTGCTTCACACATTACATGTTTATTTGCTATTAGGGCAGCAATTGTTGTCCGACAATGCATGTAAGGCCATGTTCCAATGACAATTGCATTTGTATCATTGTCATTAATTACGTCCTGCCAATGTTCGTATGTCTTTGAAATACCTAACTCATCGGCTACCGCTTGTGAAGACTCCTTGCTTCGATTACATACACCGATAATCTCCACTCCATCTATTGCTTGCAAACCTGGAATGTGTCGTGATTTTGTGTTTCTACCAGCCCCTATAATTCCAACTTGAATAGGTTGTGATGCCACGCCAGAACTCCTTACATATACAAAGAATTTGTATACATCATAACAGATGATGAGCAACCTGTCAAGGGTAGGTTGAATTCAGATTGAACAATTCTTTACAGATAAGGTTAGTTTGATATTTTATTAGTTGTTATGCTAAATATCTGATATTAATAATCTGTGTCATAGAATTCATTATGGAATTGATATATTTTTTCGAATACAGTATACTCAATAATTATGAAGATTAAACGCAAGAATAATGATGGAATTATCATTGGTATAACTGGAGGAATTGCTTGTGGTAAGACCACAGTCTCAAAGATGCTTGCTGACAAAGGGGCAATTCCAATCAATGCCGATGAGATTGGACATCAACTCTTAAAATCGGGTAGCCCCGTAATAGATGAGCTTATTGACACATTTGGACCTGAAATACTTGAGGAATCAGGAGATGTTAGTAGGAATAAATTGGGTTCAATTGTTTTTAAGGATGAAGATGCGCGTAAGAAATTAAATAATATACTACACCCCATAATAATTGAAAGATCCCGTTCAGAAGCAAGGCTGCTTGTATCTGATAATCCAAGATGTGTGGTTTTATTAGATGCCCCACTTCTTATTGAGGCATGTGCTTACAATTCTGTAGATATGATTGTCGTTGTATCCACTTCAGAAGAAACACAATTAGACAGAATCATAAAAAGAAGCCATTTATTGAATAGACCTATTAGTCCAGAGGAAGCACAAGCCAGAATAGATTCACAGATGCCTGTATCAGAAAAAGTCAAATATGCTGATATTGTTATAGAAAACGAAGGAAATCTCAATGAACTTAATGATCTGGTTGATGATTTGTGGGAACAGATTCAGATATGTCTAAGGAATTCTGCCAAAGCAGATTAATTGCGTTTGCTTTGATAACACAATATACTTCGGTGTTTTGTCTTAGATCAAGTTGTTCTCTTGCACTATGTGTAATTTTCACTGATAAATGAAATCCTTCTACAATAATAAACAATATTATCATATCACCTACTATCTCTATTTCATCAATACTTCCTTTCAGTGAATTTCGTGCACTTATTGGTAGATTAGGTTCGAGCGATACCATTATATCCTCAGCACGAATTCCAACCGGTACAGATTCCCCAATATTCCTATCAATATAGGGTATTTTAAGAGTCTGTTTGCCAATTTCTAATTCCGTTATACCTTTATCTTTATCAGATTTTGAAACTGATAATGAGAAGACATTCTCTACACCAGTCATATTTGCAATCGGCAAAGCGGATGGGGAAGTAAGAAGTTGATGGGGTTGTCCTTTTGCTGTTATTTTCCCATCAGATAAAACATAAGCTTCATCAGCGAGAGCCATTGCTTCTGATATGGTATGAGTGACATACAGAATTGGCATCTCAAACCTTTCTCTTATTTCATATAGATAAGGTATGATCCTGTTTTTTAGACCTGAATCAAGTGAAGCGAGTGGTTCATCCATAAGTAGAATTGTTGGTTCCATTGCAAGGGATCGAGCTATTGCTACCCTTTGACGTTGTCCCCCTGATAATTGTTTGGGGTAGCGCTTAAGTAGATCTTCTATCTCAAGTATTTCAATAATTTCACTAACATTTTCATGCTGTTTTCGTTTTCTTCGAGATTGTCCATACCGAATGTTTGCCGCAATATTTATATGTGGAAAAAGATGTCCTTCCTGAAAAACATACCCAATTCTTCTCTGTTCAGGAGGTAGGTTTATACGCAGATTAGATGAGAAAAATTTACGATCTTGAAATACAATTTCTCCTTTATCTGGACTTACAATTCCACTAATGCAATTTAAAAGTGTAGTTTTACCACTTCCTGATACACCTAAGAAGGCTGTAACCTTTTCTTTTAGAATACAATCAATATCCAATGAAAAACCGTTAAACTTTTTTCTGAATTGGAGGGTTAAGTTGGTATTGTTTGACATTATGTGTAAATAAATACTTGAGACTATTTGAAAGAAACTCTTGATAACAATTAGTTCAAATATAGGATTTTCATAATCTGGTTAGAATAGGTCTCCATCAAAACTATCATCATATATATCTTCACTCGTTTCCTCAACTATTTCCTCCTCAGAAGAATTATCACCAAATACATCACCAAGTATTAACCCAGTCAGGAGAACATCTTCCATATCGTCATTTGGATTCGTCTCTTCAACTGTAGTTGTCCTCTCTTTTTTAGGTTGTTTTTTCTTCGGTTTTCGACGGGATGAATATACCTTCCAAATTATGAATGCCAATAATAGAATTGTTAGAATCAGAATAAGTTGAGTCATAATTCTCCTTCATGAGATAATTCGATTCAACATAAAATTATCTCTATGGATTATTGCCATTTTGATGACGATAAGTATACCTTTCAGTTACCCATATTCCAATAAATGCAATTATTGTAGAAATTAGAACCAATCGAAAGACAGCAATATCATTCCCTAATTGGACAGCATCAAATATTGAGAGTGCAATTGTCTGTGTTTTTCCTGGAATGTTTCCGGCAACCATAATTGTAGCCCCAAACTCTCCAAGTGATTTTGTAAATCCAAGAATAACACCCCCCAAAATACCTTTATATGACAAAGGAAGAGTGATTGTAATAAACACCTTAAATGGATTTGCACCAAGTGTTCGGGCAGCATTTTCCAGTTCTACAGGAACAGAAGTAACCCCCGCCATAATCCCTCTTAACAATAGTGGAAACGAGATAATTGAGACAGCAATTACCACGGCTGCAGGAGAAAAAACGATATCCAGTTTCAGAATTCTATATAATACGTTTCCGAATAGTCCTTGTTTACTCAGAAGAATTAAAAGTAGATAACCACTTACCACAGGAGGAAGAACTAAAGGGGACATAACAATTGTATTGAGTAATGTTCTTCCAATAAAATCTCGTTTTACCAGTAGCCATCCAAAAAATAGCCCGGGTGGTAGCATTATTATAAGACTAAGCAGTGCGACCTTTACTGATAGTGTTAGTGCCGCAATTTCTACAGATGTAATCCTCATTCTTTATATGGATATGATATTATTGTGACAGCTTAGAAGTTAGAGTGGTAAAACCGTAGCGATTAAATATTTCTGATGCGAATTCTGAATTTAAATATGTAATAAATTCCACTGCCAATTCTTTTTGTTTTGTATTACTGATTACAGCTGCTGGATATCTAATTTTGGAATGGGAATTGGTAGGTATGTTAAGTACAATCTTTATGTTATTACTTATTATGACATCAGTATGATATACTATTCCTAAATCTACATTTCGTGTTGAAACAAACGCAAGGGTTGAGCGCACATTATTCCCAAAGATTAACTTAGAGTGTATCTTATCCCATATATTTTGTTGAACTAATGACTCTTTTGTATATGTACCTGCAGGAACAATTCCCGGTTGTCCAATTGCAATTTTGGCAATTTTTGGATCTGTAAAGTCATCCAACTTATCAAGAGATAATCTATTATCCTTATGTGTAACAACTACCAATTCATTTGTAAGTAAATCTTGTCGAGTAACGGAATCTATGAGATCTTGCTGCTGGAGAGCGTCTAACTGATGGGAACTTGCTGAAATGTATATATCTACAGATGCCCCTTTCTCAATTTGTCTTTGTAAGGTTGTTGAAGCACCAAAATTGTAATATATTTTTACTTTATATTTATCAGTGAAACCAACACCAATTTCAGTTAATGCATCCTTCAAACTAATTGCTGCAAAAACAGATAGTTCGTTTTGTTTATCTGATACACATCCTAAGAATAGGACAATGGTTGTAAAAAATCCAATAAAAAAGAAAGGGATAGTACCTCTGTGCATCAGATCTCATTTATCAGTGATAATAATGTGAAGTTTAACAGATTCTATCTGTGATGTCAAGGAATGACTATGATAACATTACGTTTATATTTTGCATCATTTCTATCTAATCTTGATACCTTCTTTTGTCTATGGTATACTGGAGACTGTCAATGTAGTTGTTAATTTCTAATCATATTTAAACTTAATTCCAATAATCTTTCTCTATCCACTAATATCTCT
This sequence comes from uncultured bacterium, assembly GCA_964652195.1. Taxonomy (GTDB): domain Bacteria; phylum Poribacteria; class WGA-4E; order WGA-4E; family WGA-3G; genus MSPOR6. The sequence continues at coordinate 20,370 of CAZZBB010000079.1, forward strand.
ATGAATAAACATGCATCGCCAACCGAAAATAATATTCAGATCCTTGAAAAAATACTTGATTGTAAACTCAATGATCTTATATCAGGTTCTGTTTTTGATTCAAGTATAATTGAAACCTTCCTAAATAGTCATCCAATCGATTCATTGGAAAGATATCTGACTCCCCAATGGGTTATTCTTGCAGCTGGTAAAGGTACACGGATAGACCCAACAGGAAGGATGAGTAAAACGCTTGACATAATGTTGGGAGAACACAACATACTCCAACTTTCACGGCGATACCTACCGGGAAATCTACCCCATATAGTAATAATCAATAAACAGATGGCAGCACGAATTTCTAAGGATAAATCTCAAGAAGATCTTTTAGGAACAGATGTGATACCGTGTGTTCAAGTTGAGATGAATGGGACAGGTGGAGCATTACAAGCTGCAATACCAGAAATAAGAAAATCTAATGCTGAGTGGATTGGTGTTTCATTCGGAGATGAACCTTTCTTAGATAGAAAAATCGTAGCAAGCACATTGCTTTCACATCTACTTTCTGAAGCAGATATCACATTGTGTGGTAAAATTCCTGAAACTGTTGAGGATAAAGGTGGTCTTTTCTTTGACGACAAAGGGAATTTAATGTGTACAAAAGAATGGTACGATATGACGGAAGAAGAACAAGATGAGATGTGGCATCGATTAGCAAATGGAAATGCATACACAAACACCGGAATTACTATTATACGGAAAAGTGTATTATTGAAGCATATAGATAAATTACAACCCCATGCAAATCGAAACAATGAATTGCATCATGTAGATTTAATTCGTCATTTTTATGATGACGGACTCAAGACGAACGCCTTCATTTATAAAGGTGAAGTTCTATCTGGGATAAATAGGTGGTCAAATGTACTCGTTGGAGAAGATACATTATATGGGCAGACAAGAAAATTACTGACTACAAAAGGTGTACGTGTTGACCCTTCTGCTCAAATTACGCTTGCTGATGAGGACATTGAGATTGGGATTGGTTGCTATCTAATAGGGAAAGTTCATATAGGAAAACAGGTCAAGATAGGTGATTACTGTAGACTTGAGAATGTCAATCTTCAAGGGAATACAATTGTCGGTGATTCAGTAGCTTTACAGAATGTGAAGGCACATGATACAGTATTTGAAAGCAATCAATTACCATCTTCCATATCAAGACCGATTCTTGGACTCAACACTATCAGCAATATTAGAAACAGCGAATTTGATGAAGTCAAGGTAGGTAGTAATGTTGAATTAACTGGAATCAATGTACACATAACAGTTATTCCTTCTGGTATAAAATTAGAAGACAAAAATATCGGGGTTCCATATCCACAAACTCCATCAGATGTTCCAGACCAATTATTCCAAATGATTGTTCCTACGGATTATAGACCTGGCGTTTACACCTTTGCTGAGAAAAGAGATTTACCAGATTGGGATCACTTACGTAATCATATTGATTCGCATAGTGTTTCTGAATTAATACCCAGATGTACAACCCATCCAGATATACTCGAATCAACGCATAACGCCGTAAAAACTCTCTTAGATATGCGTCGTGAGAATGGTGATTATATCATTGAACCCCTTACTGCAGAAGAGGTATGGGGAACAATTTTTGAGATGGCAAAAATTCATACAGGTAATCTTAATCCATACCACCGAGATAAGATCAAAGCACGACAGACTGCCCTTGAATTGATGCCTAAATTTTGGAATGATAATTGGTTAACACGTTTGAAACTTGTGGTGGCAGGAAATGTAATTGATTACAGTAGTTCGAGGGTTGTAGAAAAGGTGAATTCTAACCCACAATACTTCACAGAAGCACTAAGTGCAGCAGTAGAAACACCTTTCGCTATAGATTGCTTTGACAAATTTGTAGAAAAGGTAATTGATGCACCGCCCCAACAGATGCTATGGCTTGCGGATAATGATGGAGAGATTATATTTGATCTTGCATTCGTACAAGATCTATTAAATTGTGGACATCAAATTTGTATTGTTGGGAAAGTTGAAAATGCAAGTAATGATGTAACTCTTGAGGATCTAAAAGATCTGTGTAACTATCCACAATTTAATCAATTAAAATCTGCCATTCAGGATGGTAATGTCACGCTTATCTCTTCTGGTTCTAAGACTATTGGAACAAATCTATACCGTTCTTCACCTGAATTTATTAATGCATTATTAGAATCAGACTTCGTAATATCAAAAGGACAAGGTAATTTCTTCACAACCCCAGGATGGAAAATGGATGCCTTCTATCTTCTGATGTCAAAAGGAATGACAGCCGAACGAACGACAGGTGTAATCGCAAATAAAGATCTTCCAGTGGATGGACTTATTTTAGCATATCTTGATGGGGGAACAGAACGAGACAAGACACTCATGGAGCTATGTGACTTTTGATATTGTGAACTCACGTTTACCTGACTTGGGTAAAGGAATTTCGTCAACAAATTCCATAGATAATGATACATCTGAACCTAAACTATCTTTGATAACCCTTTCAATATAAGATCTTTCATCTACATTCCAATCTTCATCTTTAACCAGTTTTAAACTACAACGATCCAATGTTTCTTGAATCAGTTGAAATTGTGTAACTCCTTTGAGATTGTAAAACTTTTGTGTGAAATAGCCACCGTGTATTAATTTCCCATTTTTTGTTTTGAATGTTGCAGTGCTTCTTCCTAACAATTCCGCAAGAATAGGTAGTTCATTTCCACATGGACACATTTCATCTGACAGACGTCCAATATCACCAATCCTGTATCGGATGAAAGGCATAATGTAGTTATTGAATTGAGTAATGAGAATATCTCCATGTTGATTATATGGATCAGGATTATCTATCTCCAAATAGAGGTCTCTACAGTTGATATGCATGCTTCCTTCATCACACTCCATTGCAATTAACCCTACTTCACGTCCCCCATACCGATTATATACCTTTGTGTTAAATACGGATTCTGCTAATGTTCTGTAATGTGTGTGTAACATTTCAGCAGAAGATATAATTCCATGTATCTCCCAATCTGGTAATAGATTATTCTCAGACAGAAACTTTGAAAATTGATATAGAGATGAAGGATAGCTAAGAATCGTAGTTGGTTTAATTTGTCTCATCATGTTGAATGTCTTAGACATTTCAGATTCTGTCAGATTATACCCATTCAACCAATACTGATTCCGCCAAAAACGATTTATTTTTTGTTTCCAGTTTCCATTATCAAGATCTGCTAATGAACCCCAAATTATCAATTGTGGTTCACCAAAATCCCATCCTGCCCACCGATCAAAATAGTAAACACTTAGATTACGACAATTCCAATAATATCTATTTTGATAGAAATTGAGAGGAGTTCCAGTTGATCCACCTGTTGCATTCTTTATTCTTTCTCTCGGTTTGTATTTTGTGGAACATAACTCATCAAGATGATTTCGAATATGTTCTTTCTCAAGTGGAGGCATGAATGATAGATTAATATTTTCATCTGTTATATATTCATACAATTGATTTAGGGTAATCCCATTTAATAATTTCGTGTAATAAGGTGAAAATTGCTCTGCATGGTGGATAAAATAACGTAGGCTATCAACCTGATGATGCCTTAATTCTCCACGTTGTGAATTAAAAGAGTCAGATTCATAAGAAACAAAACACTTATGGTCTCTTCCAAAACGATAATAGTTATAAGCATTCCATGCTGCTTTTGAGAACTTTTTTTTCAATGTACGTGATTTAGACATTATGAACTACCCATGTATTAAGTCCGTCTTCTGAGTGGATCAATTTGTGGAACATATCCTTGTGGGAATTGATCACTCGCCGATCGTCCATCTTGGTAGAGTAGTTCTGCATCCGGATTTTCATTTTCATAAGGAGGTATAAATTCGCGCCATTTATTACCATCAAGTGGTATATCATAGCCATCCTCTTTGAACCAGTTAATCAATCTGTTTCTATAATCATTTAATACACCACCATAGCCATGATTTCCAGCAAGGCTTCTATCATCAAGTTGTCCCGGCAGACGTGAAAACAGCCACTCCTTCCTATCCGCAGCAGAATATATGTACTTATACTCCTGAGTCATATACATATATAGACCTCTGTTTTGATCTGCCAATTGTCCTATGATCCCTTCTCGTTCAGCATGACCGGACGCAATATCTGCTAAATCAAGTCCACTATGGTCAGAAGAAGGGGTCAAGCCAGCGGCGCAAAGACTGGTTGGTAAAACATCTACCAGGCTTGTTGGTGTATCACACTGAATATCTGCTGAAAACCGTTCTGGATAACGAACCAACAGAGGAATCCTGGCAGCAGCATCAAGAAAGGAACGTTTACCATAACAATCATAATCCCCAAGTAATTCACCATGATCAGAAGTATATATAATGAGTGTATTATCAAGTTCACCTTCATTTTCAAGGTATTCAATTATCCGTCCTACCTGATAATCTATGAAAGAGATTGCAGCATAATATGCAGCACGCATTGTCCTTAATAGGTTCATGTCTCTGCCTTGATCACGATATTTATATCGATTTTGATGACGATTCCAATATGTGTATAGATGTTCATAGTCCTGAGGTAGAAATGGGAGTGGCATCTCAACAGGTCGATACAGTCTATTCCAAGGGACAGGTGATTCAAATGGTGGATGTGGTTTGATAAAACTGCTCCAACATAGAAATGGTCTCTCTGTATCTCTATTTGATAGAAACTGAAGTGTTCTATCACCTACCCATTGTGTATGATGTAGTCTTTCTGGAACTTGTGATTGTTGTGGTATATAGTAGTATTCGCTGCGTTCTCCATGGGGTGCAATAATATGGTCATAACCATTTTCAACTAAAGTATCTGTGTAGTCGTCCTGACCTGAACCCTCCTCAGAAAAATCACGTGTTTCATAACCCCACATCTTTTTTGACTGTGGTGTAAAGTGCATTTTTCCAATTCCATGGGTTTGATATCCGACCTCATTGAGTATTTCCATAACGGAAGGACGATCTTGTGGCATTGCGGAATTGGTTGTGCAACCAGTTTCGTGTGGCCATTGACCCAATAGAAAACTACAACGAGATGCAACACATACTGGTGAAGGACAGTATGCAGATGTGTAACTTGTTCCTTCACGCACTATTCGATCAAGAGTAGGTGTTTGAATTATTGGATTACCAAGTGCTCTTATCGTATCAAAACGTTGTTGATCGGTCATCAGAAAAAGAATATTCGGTTGTTTTGCCATAATCGTCCGTGTCCTTCATTGAAATTAGTTTTATACAGATATTTTAGATTCTATTATGAATTGAATAAAGACTATGTTTATGGTATTATCATAAGCATTCTATGAGATATTATATCATTAATTAGGTTGTAGTATTCAACAATCTTCTAACCCAATCCTATGCAAAAGTGGTATGAGAACACGACATTATTAAACACCTTTATTGTCTTTATGGTGGTATGTGTTCTTTCATATTTTTTCTATCAATGGCAAATGGGTCTTTATCTATTCCTCTTGTCCGGTACAGTTATCATGGTAAGGGGTGTTACAAAAATAACTATACGTATGCGTAGTCGTAAGAATAAACAAAATTAACCTAACAGGGGTCAATGTGAAACGAAGAACTTTCATCAAATTAGCAGCAATGAGTTCAGCAGGTATGGTATTGCCGATTAAATTAGAGTCATTGGCACATGAGAATCCATTGCTAAAACCACTCACATTAATAACACCTAATGACCAATTCTACATTCTTCAGATTGATAAGCCTGCACAAATTGATGGAAAAAATTGGCGTTTGCCAGTGACTGGCATGATTGAAAAATTTGTTCCACCATTGACTCTGGATTCAATCAAAGCGATGGAATCGGTAGAAACCATGCGTACCCTAAAATGTATTGGTGACCCCATAGGAACTGAACAGATGAGTAATGCTATGTGGAAGGGAGTATGTCTAAGAGATATTTTAGAGAATTCAGGAATCAAAGATGGTGTGAAAGTTGTCGTTTTTGTATGTGCAGATGGGTATCATACTGCAATACCTTTAGAAGATGCAGTAAGAGAAGACACCATTCTTGCTTATGAAATGAATGGAGAACCCTTGCCAATCGAACACGGTTACCCAATCCGTTTATTAAACCCTGGACACTATGGGACCAAGAATCCAAAATGGATTGTTAACATCCAATTAGCCTCTGCACACGAGAGTTATTGGGAAAAAAGGGGTTGGGATCCTGTTGCAAATATTAAATTTGCTACTGTGATTGGAACACCTTCACCTGATCAGGAGATTGTTGCCGGCTCTGAATTCATAGTGAGTGGGGCTGCTTTTGATGGTGGACATCATGATGGGATTCAAATGGTTGAAGTGAGTATTGATTACGGTGAAACATGGCATGAAGCTGAAATTTGGGCGAAGGATACTCCTCTGGCTTGGGTATTGTGGAAATGGGTCTGGGATGTGCCAAAAGAGATCGGACCTGTAGAGATTTATGCCAGAGCTACAACCTTTAGTGGGATAACTCAGGATGAAATTGGAATAACCGCTGAACCTGTCGATGCTATTGGATACCATACGGTTGATGCTAAAATAGTTGAGCCATAGATTATTTGCTTTGAAATATTATAACCCAAGTTGCCACCTATTTACTTACATAGCACTCCGCTGGAGTGCAGGACGTTGATATACCTTTTTCTATAGACATATCACCCCTCTGGGGTGAGAAAAGTGTCTGAAGAACTGTGTTGAAACGATCAAAATCCGTTAGTAGCAACTTAGTGTATAATACTACCGAAACCCTATAATAAAGCCTTCCAAGACTTCACACTAAATGCGAGTAAAACCCATTCACATAATACTTATCTATATTCCTGCCCTTTTTATAGATTATGCATTTGGCAGTATTCTGAGTAATTCATCCTTTTATTCCAGCTATCTGACATTTTCCTCGTCATTTTTTGGCTTATTAGTCGCCGTTGCAACTGCGTGTTATACACTGCTTGCAATTCCAATGGGTAAATTATCTGATCGTATAGATCGCCGTCAGATGCTATATGCTGGTTGTCTTCTTCTTGCTGTTGTAGGTTTATTACTCCCCTATTGTAGTAAACAGATCCATCTGTTGCTTATATTTCCTTGTATTGGTATAAGTATGTCTCTGTTCTGGCCTGCTTATGAAGCATGGCTTGCTGAACGTGAAGGTGAAGGTAAACTTTTACACCGAGTCATGCTCTTTAACCTATTTTGGAGTACGGGTCTAACGCTGGGTCCGGCATTTTCAGGTTATTTATATCAAGATTCAAATCCTTTCAGACCCTTCTATCTATCTTCTCTGTTTGGAATTATAACAATTGGAGTCATAACAATCTGTAAAACGAAACAACGGACCGAAAACACCTCCGAAGACAGTAATACGTCTCAAACATTGTTTCCCTCTGTGAAAACCCGGAATAGTTATCTGAACATTGCCAGGTGTGCAAATTTCGCTTCTTATTTTACATTAGGGGTGTTGCGATGGTTAGCGCCTAAATTGACAAAAGAGATGGGCATACCCCCATCAATGTTTGGAAACATGATGCTTGCTCTTGGTGGAATTCAGCCGATTGCATTTCTATTTCTTGGTACAGGTTATTCTACTCGATGGCACTATCGTCTAAGTCCATTGATTATTGTTCAAGTGCTATCTATAGTTAGTTTGGTGTGTATTGGAATGATTCAAAACAACTATATCTGGCTATGTGCCTTCATCGTAATAGGTATATCTGTTGCTTTTACCTATTTTAGTAGTCTGTATTACGGATTAGATAGACATGATGATATGGGAAATAAAAGTGGATGGCATGAAGCTGTGTTAGGTATGGGTAGTCTCTTAGGACCACTATTGGGGGGATACGTATCTGATTCTGAATATGGAGCTCAGAGTCCATATATTTTATGTGCTGGTGTAATCTGCATATCAATAGTGGTTGAGATACTAATCAGATCTAAGAATCAAGATGTATAGGATTAGCTTTGATATACTCTTCATCAGGAAAAATTCCTAAACCCGGTCCATCTGGCACTGATACAACATGATCCTGTATCTCAACACCATTTGCGACCATGGAATCCAAAAATACTGGTGCGTTTAGTTCAGCTGGTAATACCAGATCAAAAGTAGAGAATAAGTGTACACTTGCAATAAATCCTATACCTGCCTCAGTCAAACCGCTTCCAAGGATTTCTATAGAATTTGCTTCTGCTATATTGGCAGTCTTTAGACATTCTGACAACCCACCTGATTTACATAGTTTAAGCACCACAGCATCAGCACATTCGAGTTTTGCTATCTTAGCAAGATCAAAATGTGAAAAACATCCTTCATCTATTGCTATTGGTAGATGTGATCCTTCCCTTACTCGCTTCATACCGAACCAATCCTGACTGGCAACAGGTTGTTCCATACAATAAACTTGGTTGATGTCTTCAACTCTTCTAAGTAGTTCCAAGGCATTAGCAGGTGTATATGATTGGTTAGCATCAATCCACAGTTTTGCTTCTGTTGCTATGTCAATTATTGCACGAATTCTTTCTTCGTCCCTTTCTGGTATACCTTCAACCTTGACCTTAAAGCATGAACAGGGATGAAGTGCTTTTGCTTTCAAAGCCATAATTTCTGGTGAATCAATACTCAGTGCATAACAGAGGGGTAAGGAATCGTGTTGTTTTCCTCCGAACAGTGTATGTAGGGGGGTGTCTAATATTTTTCCGCAGAGGTCGTGTAGCGCGATATCAACAGCAGCCTTAGCAAATGGGTGCCCATTGCTTACTGCTGGTTTTAATGAATTATATATACTCTTTGCAATCTCATTTCGTGAGAGTGGATTTTGACCTAAGAGTAAGGGAGCAATATGGTAACGAATTGTCGATGTGATCGACTCAGGTGTTTCATAGCTCCAAGATGGTAGTGCGCGTTGTTCACCCCAACCTGTGTACCCATCATCAGTTGTTATCTTGACAAATACATGGTTGCCTGCGGCATCTGGATCACCAACAAATCCGGTGCCGATGGTGAATTTATCTTTCATTCCTACAGAGGTAGGGAAAATTTCTATATTTGATATTTTACTCATAGTTGTTAATGATACCATTTCTTCATTTTAATAGAAAGATTTGTTTATACTATTCCATGTTAATTTAGTTTTATGCATTTTCAGTAAATTATTGCTACTGATAGTGTTGTAAAGTGACAAGGAGTTCTCCACCCGTACAACTGATTTTGGTTGACATGATGGTATATTTCGATTATATTAAATCTATGCTTGTAGCTTAGACTTTGTAAGGATTAACCTATGTTTTTTGTGTTCTGTGTAATTATTGTTCCTCTTACTGTATTTGGTATTTTACTCCTATCTACCAGAGAAAAAAACAACACAGAAACAACTCCCACAGAAATAATTAAAGAATGTGCAATTTGTTATAATGATTTTCCTATAACAGAGTTGTTCGAAAAAGAGTTAGGTGATTATGGGAAAATTTACTCATTTTGTGGGGATTGCATAGAGAAATTATACCAAGATTATAAAAGTAAAATCAGTGTAGACTCAGGAGAATAATTAGATATGTATGATTTAGTTACATTTGGTGAAGCGATGATTCGGCTGACTTCACCAGATTTTATGCGACTTGAACAGTCGAATTCTCTGGATATGACTGCTGGTGGAGCGGAGATGAATGTTGCTGTCAATGGTGCTCAACTCGGTTTGAAAACAGCTTGGGTGTCAAGACTTGTTGACAACTGGTCTGGACGTTATATATGTAATAAGGGACAAGAACTTGGTGTAGATATGTCGAACATCGTGTGGATAGATTTTGACGGTGTTGGCTTTGAACGTAATGGATTCTATCATCTTGAAATGGGTGCAGGTCCACGTGCCAGTAGTGTTACTTATGATCGTGGACATTCTGCGATATCCAATGTACAACCGGGAGAAATTGATTGGAAGTCTATTTTTAGTCATGCGCGTTGGTTTCATTTGAGTGGTATTACACCTGCATTATCGGAATCTGCTGCTGCAGTATCTGCTGAAGCACTAAAAGCAGCTCGTGCTGTAGGGGTGAAGACAAGCTACGATCTGAATTTCCGTTCAAAATTGTGGAGTGCAGAAGAAGCACAAGCTGCCAATAGTCCTATGATGGAATATGTCTCTGTTCTGATTGGTAATGAGGAAGATTTTGAAAAGTCGTTAGGTTTTGCTGCAAAAGGTGCAACTGAATCATATAGTAAACTTGAACCAGAGAGTTATAAAGAAGTTGCCTCCAGAGTTAAAGATGCGTTTCCAACTATTGAAATGATAGGTACAACATTACGTGATGCCAAAACAGGATGGCTCAACGACTGGCGGACACTACTTTTTGATGGTGAGGAATTCTATCTATCGCGTATCTATGAAAACTTAGAACTTGTAGACAGGGTAGGTGGTGGAGACAGTTTTTCTTCTGGTTTGATATTCAGTCTACTGAATGGTAAGTCTCCTCAAGAAGCGGTTGATTTTGCTGGTGGTTATTCAGCATTGGCACATACCTTCCCAGGTGATTTCAATTGGGCCACTGAGGCGGAGGCTGAGAAGGCTATGCAGGCAGGCAGTGTCAGAATTAGCCGATAATCTATTTATTTGTTCGATTTTGATGATTTAGATTTTAAACGTTAAAAAATAGCCAAATAATACAAGAATATGAAGGAGTTAGAAGTTTCTGGTACAAAGAGGATTTTTTAGAATCTCGGATTACACGGATTACGCCAAGGGTGGGAACAGGATCTGTAAGAATCGGGGATCGGAATCCCCTCCCACAGAAGAGGAAGAAAAGAGGGAGGATGGAAGAATGGAAGAATGGAAGAAATATAAGATCGGGGATCGGAATCCAGAAATCAAGGAATCAACGTTATGAATGCTATTTAGCATTCCCCGTGGTTAGAAACCGGACCTACCAAGTTAGGGAAAATGGGACTTACCGAATTTAAAACTTAATCTTCATTAGGCATTCCCCGCCTACAGAAGAGAAGATTGGGAACGGAATCCTCTCCTATAAACGGAAGGAATAGAGACTGGCATTATTTAGAATAAACCTTAATCTTAAGGGCTGTGTTGCATGTGTAATTGATACGCTCTTCCACTTTACTTGATGATGTATATCATCCGTTGTCAATAATAGACATTCATCAATTGCGAATCCTTGTTGAACATTTCCATTAGCAGATAATACTTCAACACCTATTTGACCATTGCTGGCATCTCCATTAATTTCAAGAGTATTCAAAGGAAGTTGTAATGGAATGGTTTCAATAATCCCAATTTTTTCAGTAGCATCCATAGAAGCAAATCCATCTAATCTCCATTTTGCCAATCCAATAGCCTTGTGTCGGTCTTTCATCATAGCACCATGTGTGTGTTCGGTACCCGTATAATACCAATGAATTTCATCTTCAGTGATGATTGGTTGGGTTGTAGTTCCCATTATCATTCCTCTATCAAATGCATCATTACCACCCCGTGGAATAATTGGTGTTCTATTACCATCTGGATAATCCCAATTGAATCCGTCTCTACTACAAACCAATTGTGCATCTATAGGACCATCAACAGGGATTTCATGTTCTGCTGCCCCAGGACCTATAACATACAATACACCTGCAATTCCAATATAGTGATTGTGATATAAAAACCCGGACATATTGTGTATTTCTGCCCTATCAGCATTATATCTATTCGTTCCAATTTCATCATCGAGTTCAGATGCCCTGAACATAGGTTCAAGGGGTTTCCACGGACCTTCTAAACTTGAACTCTCTGTATAATCAATCATCCTTCGTGCGTCTTTATCTTTATCACGCGTAAGACAGTATGCACGAAACAGGGATGTTTTCTTATCATAAACGACATTGAACGCTCCTTCGTTGCTACGTTCTGCCACCGGATCTAAGTAGTTAGAATCATCCCAACGGATACCATCTGGTGATGTGAGTAGAAAAACATTTCGATATCTTCTACAGAAACCAATCATCTTATATCGTTTCTGTATATCAGATTCATTTTCATCACGAAATACACATGCACCATGTAGATCCCAAACGATGTTGTTATTAGGGTTACCGTTAAATTCAAATATTCCGAGATTTGGTTTATTCCATGTTATTCCATCATCACTTTCAGCGTAACAGGTCAAATCACCCCGATCATTCTCAACAAATTTTCTTCCATAGGAATCGTGTGTCTTTCTTCTATATGTAGATGGGTTTCTATCAGGACGAGGCACATATAATCCGGGAATCTCGTTTGCATTAAATCGCCAATGTGGTCCCATACGGCACATATACCACATACGATATTTTCCATAGGGTTCATCATACATCGTTGTCCCATATAGATGAACTCTTCTTGATTGATCTGGACCCCCATGTTCCCATGGATTATCTGGGTCTGGTTCCAGGACTGGGATTGGATGTTTTTTACAAGGGTGAATTGTCCGGTTAACATTCTGTTTTGATGAAATTAGCTCATCATCTAAGAATAGATGTGTACCCGATAAAGTTAATGGATTGTCATTCAATTTAAGATTCCTCTCTGATATTTTTTCTTAATAGAGTAAGTCACTGGTCTTTATTTCCTTTAATCTTTCCCCATGTAGTCGTCAGTTTACCTGCAACATTAACATTGAGTGTGTTTACTTCTAAGGTATTAATCTCATCTTCACTCAAAACGGCATTATAGATTCTTGCATCATCAACGCGTGCGACTACCCAACCATATGCTGTTCCACCAATCAGTGCTCTTGGACCGAAAAGTGCCTCTACATTATCCTCTTCCCAAGAGACGATTGGTCCCTGTGTATAATCCCCTATTTTTTCCCCATTACGATATATGATTACTTTCGCTTTAGCATCTGAATTTTCATATGAAATAGCTAATTGAATCAACTTACCTTTTTCTTTTTCTTCAAAACCTGGGACAGCATCTTGAGTGCGTCTGAAATGACTACTCCCTGCCATCCATCGCCTCTCTTGTCTTTCAGCATAAACAATTGCATCGAATTTATCAGAACTGCTTTGATTGACAGCAATGGTTGCTCCTCTACGAATGTTCAGATCATCCAAAAATAACCATGTGACCAATGTCTTATCAGGTCCGATTTTTGGGCCTTTGTATCCTGTTGTTAATGCCCATTTACCATCTCCAATGTATAACTTACCGTTCTTAACTTCTGCACCATTAAATTTAATATCTCCAAAGTGACCTGTAAGATCTTTTACCTCTTCACCTTTTTCAAATGTCCAGTGCCCAATTAAATCCTCTTCTTTTACGTTCTGTGCATGGCTTGTAGTTATAAAGATTGAAAACATAAACACTACAATACTTTGCAAAAATATTGAACATAACAGATTTCGCATGGTTTACTCCTTTGTTAATGATACACAGTTTTTCTAATACCATTTCTAATAGTAGTTTTCCATTAACCGTTGTAAAGAAGGTCAGGAATCGGAGTTTAAATCAACGGTATGAATGCCTTATTGGCATTCCCCGCCTACAGAGAAGGGTGTGATATAATGGCATATAATCAAATAGAAAAGGTATAATATAGGTTTAAAATAGTTTTGAAATTTCAGGTTAAGTTACCATGTATTATCATTAATGTCACGTTGTTTATAGTAATTGGTATAATTGTTTGTAAATAGAGAATTTTCTATCTTATTCACCTGACCATAGCCGTTGCATTTCACTTGAAGATTTAAGTAATTCCTCCAATGTTCCCACTGAATCAATTCGTCCATCTTTTAAAACTACGATTTGATCGGCACGTTGTAGTGCCGGTCTTCGGTGAGATACCACAAGACAGGTAACCTTTCTTGTCTGAAACAGTCGTTCCCATAGTGTTTGTTCAGTTTCAACATCAAGACCAGATGAAAGGTCATCAAGAACGAGCAGTTCTGATTCACGAATGAACATTCTTGCTGCAGCCGTACGTTGCATTTGTCCACCAGAAAGTTTTACACCACGAGGTCCAACGATTGTATCAAGACCTTCTTCCAATGTAGGTAAATCCTGTTCCATGACACCAAGACGAATAGCCCGATCAATTGAATCCCAATTCCATGGTATTCCCATTAAGATGTTATCACTCAATTTCTCACTGAAGAGTTTAGGTGTTTGTGGTGTATATGCGGAACGAGGAGGAATAAAATGTGATTTTGGATCATCCACTAAAGTTCCATTCCAATAAATATCTCCTTTCTGTTTGGGTAATATCCCAATGAGTGTCTGTAATAATGTTGTTTTACCCGCGCCAATCTGTCCTGTAACAACTGTAAATGAACCAGCAGTTATATTCAGATCTATATTATCAATTCCATCTGTTCCATTATCATATTGATATGTAAGACCAGAAACTGTTAGATTCTCTAACCGATCTGTTGATGTCCTTTCTACAGGGATTAATGGGGGTTGTTTATCAATAAGATATATAGATGTATGTTCGACTAAATTTTTAACCTCCATTTCATCAACTGTTTGTTCCATACGTGAAAAAGAGACTTCTGCCCTCTTATGTTGTGCCATTGTACTCCCAATTAGTGAACCACTTCTTGCCACATCACCGATATAGGTAACAAAGAGAGCAAAGTCCCCTACAGTGAATGTGCCTGATTTCATCTGCTCAGCAATAAGAATTAGAACCACACCTATAGCAAGATTATTGATATTTAAACTGATAGATCGAAGGATTTGGTCAAAGAGGTTGTCTATAAGTGTCGTTTTTCGTCTGGAATCATTTAGTTTTCTATAATGAGAAATTACATTAGTCTCAGAACGAGCTACCTTTACAGCTAAAATCGATTGAAAGAGTTCATTGATGAAGTTTGTAGATTGTTCAGTAGCCACACGTTGTGCAGTTCTATATCTTTGAATAAACCTTCTTAACACATTTACAATAGTGATAATTAGTATTGCTGGAATGACAGTAATTATTGTCACTAAAACATCAATCCGAGCCATCCAAATAATGGCTAATACAGCAAATGTAAGATTTCCCAATAGGTGTATATACTGTTCAAGATAACTTAGTATTGCTTGTGCATCATCTCTAAATCTATTTGTAACTTCACCAGATGCTGATCCAACACGTTGTGGGGTTGACATATTCAGAATTGATGACAAAAGGTTTTTTCTTAATATGCTTGTGATTGCATAACGCCATCTTGCCCACACAAATGCTGAACTTATCAGGATAGTTCTATCTCCTAATTCAGCTACTACAAATAGAGCAACAATTGTCCAAGGGTTTAATCCAGCTGTCGAATCTCCTGATAAGATGTCGAAAAATTCCTTCATGATGATCCCAACCACAAAAGGCATTAAGTCATCTAAACCGCGTAATAGAATAGTACCGAGGAATAGAAACGGACGGAACCGTAACAGTTGAATAGTTGCTTTACCAGCTTTCACTGAATCATCTCCTCCATACCGGTTTTAAGAAGTCCAGAGAAGATAGATCTTGGATTGTTGACAAGCTGATTACGTTCACCATATTCTTGAATCTTACCATCTTGTAGAATCATGATCTCATCTACTTGTTGAACAGTACCAAGTCTATGTGCAATGATTATACTTGTTCTACCATTTAACAAGCGTTGAACAGCGTGGTCAATTCGTTGCTCTGTTGCAGGATCTAATCTTGAAGAGGGTTCATCTAAAATCACTATACTTGGATTTCTCAAAAATACTCTTGCAAACGCTAATAGTTGTGCTTCACCAGCTGACATACCTGTTCCTTCAAGAACTGTATCAAGACCATTTGGTAGAGATTGATACCAATCAGATAAACCGAGTTCTTCTATCACAGCATGAACCTCTTTGTCAGATATTTCGGTATTAAATAGAGTGATGTTATCTCTGACCGAGGCATTAAAGAGTTGAACATCTTGGGTAACTAAGCCAATTCTGTTTCTTAAATCATCTAATGTGATCTTACCTATATCCTTGCCACCCATACTTATTGTACCAAGATTAACATCATACAGACGAAAAAGGAGTCTGGTAATTGTCGTTTTACCACTTCCAGTCCTACCTAATAGTCCTAAAGATTTACCAGGTTGTAAATTGAATGATATATCTCTGAGTACATACTCATCATCAGTATATCTGAAAGAGACGTTATCA
This sequence comes from uncultured bacterium, assembly GCA_964652195.1. Lineage (GTDB taxonomy): Bacteria > Poribacteria > WGA-4E > WGA-4E > WGA-3G > MSPOR6. The sequence continues at coordinate 36,608 of CAZZBB010000079.1, forward strand.
AATTCGATCCCAACTGTATCAGAGTTTTCAAGTGTTTCGGTTCCATCATCAATCACAGAATTTATTCTATAGAGTTCTTCTATCCGTGTGATACCTGCAGTGGCACGTTGTAAATCATTGATTTGTCTACTTATCATTATTAAAGGACCACGTAACATGTTGGTATAATGAATCACTAAATAGACTGTACCAAGCGTGAAGTCTCCTTTTTGAAATAGATATGCACACATTCCCATACTTAAGGCAAATCCGAGTGTAAACATTACTCCACTAATTGTTTGTAATACCTCACCCATCACTTGTGCTTTTACAGCGCGTCCATATACATCTCTATTCTCATCATAAAATCGATGCATAGAATAACCAATACCACCATTGGAACGTAGATCTGGAATACCGGTGAACCGTTCCTCAAGAAAACCGAATAGTTTTGAATATCCTTCCCGTTCTGATGTGTAGATTGGCACAGCAATGCTCCGTGTAAGATTGTATATAATCAATGCTATAACTACAAACCCAATTAAAGCAATCCCTATCCGCCAATCTTCCCGATATATGAAGATTATTACACCGATTAGTAGAAAAATACTGCCAATGATGTATAGTATGAATTCTGAGAAAAAGTTGGAGAGTGTCGTTGTATCTCCGTCGACTCGTTCAACCATCTCACCAGGTGTGTATTCATGGTGGAATGACATATCCAATTGAAGACAGTGTTCGGCAAGGTCTCCTCTCATCTTGTTTGTTGCACGCCATCCAACATCTTGTCCCAAATAGGTTGTAACTAGCGTGAGGATTTGTCTAATAATTCCAATAACAAGAAACGCGCAACCTGCAATTATCAGGTTACGCGTTTCACCACCTTCTTTGGCAGTGTCAATGAAATAACGTAGTATTTGGGGATTAACCAGTTGAAGACCAATCCCACTAAACATAAATACTGCAAGTAATGCAACTCTATACTTTAGAGGGATTAGATATTGTGAAAGTAGAGCAGCATATTGCCTAAATGGCACTTTTTGCAAACTTGGTATTATCCTTCCAAATCAATAATTCATTATGCAGAAAAAGTTAAACTTTCCTTAAATAACCCAGGTTGCCACCTATTTACTTACATAGCACTCCGCAGGAGTGCAGGATGTTGATATACCTTTTTCTATAGACCTATCACCCCTCTGGGGTGAGGAAAGAGCCTGAAAACTGTGTAGAAACGATCAAAATCCATTAGTAGCAACTTGGTTTAAATAGTAAGCTTATGTTCCATTACTTAAGTTTAAGGGTTGCCCAAGTTGTTGTAAGTTTATCTTGACTTTCAACTGCTAATCCTTGTGATGCTAATTGTTTAATCTCATCAGCACTTAAAGTACGATCAAAAATCATGACTTCGTCAATAATACCTTTCCAATATCTGGCACCACAACATTCATCCCAACCAAATTTTAGGTTTATGACAGTCTGTTCAATATGAGGGATTTCATTAGCGGCAGAATCAAGTTTACCACTATCTCTGTGGTAGATATAACTTGTGGCTTTATCCTTTTCAATTGCTATAGCAACCATTGCCCACTTATTTTCTGGAACAGCTGGTGCACCTTTCCATGCCCATGTTTCAGCCTTGTTGTTATTCCAGACATAGGTTAAAGTATCGTTGTCTGCAACCCCCATCCAAAAGGTTGTTGGACCTCGTCCTACTACTATTCCGGACCAAGGTATTGTTCGCCATCCATTTATCCGTGCTACAACCGTAATTTCAAGAGTTACCAATTCAAAAGCAGCATCAACAACGGCATGTCCACCTGCTCCATCCGTCATCAGAGCTTCATTCATCCAACCATCTTTTACCCAATCTGCCCCACCTTCTAACTCAGCATCATGACCATTACCGGATTGGTCTTTTCCATTTCCATCAAGTGGCCAATATCCAACAAGACCGTCTGATATACCTGCAGCAAAGCCTGAATTAGACCATACAATTAAACTGAGAAATAAGACCATAATAACTGTTATCTTATAATTCAATGTGATTCTCCTTTGGATTAACTATTTTGTTAGTTGCCCGAAGATTATGAACTATTTGTAATAGAGATAAAAAGAAAAACGTTGATATAATTACCACTGTTAAGATACATAGATATACATCTATTTTCAACAATATACAGTAATCATTCTTTTGATGCAATATAATTAGACACCATTTTGAAGTTAATTACAAACAATAAATCCCAATTCAATTATCATTCAATAGATAAATACAGAATTGGGAATGTATAAGGAAATAAAATTCTATAGGATCATACAATTAATGAACCAACTAACAAATAAAGCATTTCATAATGCCAAGAGTTTTATCTATAATCATGGACGGAAACTTGATAAGAGACGTTATGAATTCCATTTTGAGAATGGATCTGCAGATAGTGTCCTTGAAGTATTGGCAACCTATCAAAACGAGGATGGAGGATTTGGACACAGTTTAGAACCAGATCTCAGAACAACGGTTTCTTCAGCTATTGCTACCACTGGAGCATTTCAAATATGCAAAGAAATTGATGTGAATCCAGACCACCCTTTAGTTCGGAAAGCAATACAATATTTACTAAATACCTACGATGAACAGGAGAAAGTATGGGATATAATTCCTCCTGAGGTAGAGGATGCACCCCATGCCCCATGGTGGACATACGAGGGAAACAGAGAGTGTTTTGGAAAATATCTTATCAATCCACGGGTAGAAATAGTTGGATATTTACTTGATTATGGTGGGGATCTTGTATCCAAAGATTGGTTGGAATCCCTTACTTCAGATGTAATGGAACATCTATTCTCTCTTCAAGATGACCTTGAAATGCACGATCTGCTGTGTTGTGCAAGACTCACAGAAACAGATAATTTACCAGATGTAGAAAAACTATGGAAGAAAATTGAGGTATCAGCAGACAGAGTTATTGCAAAATCTCCTGATGTACTAAATGATTATGTACTTAAACCTATCTGGTTGGTTACAAAACCATCATCACTATTAACAAAAGTACTTAGACAGGAGATTGATATGAACTTAGATTTTGAGATAGAACAACAGGGAGAAGATGGTTCATGGTCACCGAATTTCTCATGGGGTGAATTACATCCAGATGTATGGGAAATTGCTAAGAAAGAATGGCAATCAAAACTAACAATTGATACCTTGAAGACACTGCATGAATTTGGACGAATTGAAGGTTAAATTTAGTAAGGAATTGTATGAATATCAAAGATATACGCGTTGTTGAAATAGAACTCAATCCAAGACCAACAACAAAACCACGGACACCAAGTAATTCTAAAGAATATAGATTGAATCGACCAATTGATCGGTATTCCACATTATGGGAGGAAGGTCGTCATATCTCCTCATCAAATTGGAAACGTCCTGCCGTGATTGTTACTGCTGAAGATGGTACATGGGGATTTGGTCTATCACTATATGGTGGTCCTGTTTGTCGTATTATAGAAGACCATTTTGTACCAAATCTTTTGGGTGAGAATTGCATGGCAACAGAAAAACTATGGGATATTATGGTGCGATTATCGACAGCATTTGGTGCAACTGGTCTGACCAGTTATGCGATCAGTGCAGTGGATTGTGCATTGTGGGACCTAAAAGGAAAGCTACTAAACAAACCTGTGTATGAACTTCTTGGTGGTCCTCATAAGGATAAAATCTTCTGTTATGCCTCTGGGTTTGATCAGGAATGGTATATGGAGTTAGGATTTAAAGCGACAAAACTATTTACACCTTATGGACCGGAGCATGGTTTAGAAGGTATTCGTAAATTGGAAGAATTAGTTGCGTCTACACGAGAAATTATTGGGGACAATGTTGAGTTAATGTTGGATGCATGGACGAATTTTGATGTAGAACATACAGTACGTGTCTGTGAAATACTGAAGTCTTATGGCTTAAAATGGATGGAGGATTTTATATCTGCTGATGATCTGGTTGGGTATAAAACAGTTCGTGAGCGAATACCTTGGCAGACACTTGCTACCGGAGAACACTGGTATCTACCGACAGTATTTGCGAATGCTGCTGGACAGAGATTAGTAGATATATTTCAACCAGATGTATTATGGTGTGGTGGTATTACTTCAGCACAGAAGATTTGTCATATTGCTGAAGCACATGGGATATCAGTTATAACTCATGGTGGCATGAATTATCCTTATGGACAACACCTATCTTATGCAATGCCGGCAATAACATGGGGTGAACGATCGGAAGGGGTTTCTTCCCCTGGTGTACCATTGGAAGAGATGGTGAAAATACCGGGTACAGCAGTTATCAAAGATGGTTATCTTGTACCTTCTGATGCCCCGGGTTTTGGTCTTGAGATAAATGAAGATTGGATAGAAAGTGTTATGGTTTAGTTGCAGGGTTATACCATTTCTATAAATGATTCTTCCTTGATAAGGTGTTGATAAGATAAGATCGGGGATCGGAATCCGAATCAACGGTATGAATGCCTTATTGGCATTCCCCGCCCACAGAATATAAGAGAATAAGAAATGTAGCATCCAAAATCTATTCCACTCTGATGATGCGTCGACCTGTGTCAGTCTGTCCAAACATATCAGTTGTGCGAACATAAATCACATAAGTTCCGGTTGGAACATTCTCAGGAAGTTTCCCTTGCCACATGTGATAGGATTTTGGTACCCCAAAATTTAGGCGTCTACCTCTTTTTGGTATTTTTGTATCTTCATTTATTGTAGTATCCATGGTATCACGTATTACATTATGCATTTTCCGTTCAAGGTCTATCATTTCGTCCCTTGCCTTGACATCTACAAAGAATGGATCTTTCTGAGGCATATAGTCCATCTTAACCCATTTGTTGCTTTCACCAAGCCTATATTCCACAGTAGACCGTTTTGTGCCTCCGAATACATTAACCAAAATATCAGTATTCCCAGTTTCATCAGATTCAATTTCCCATGGTGTCCATATATTCATCTGATAATCGGCTGGACGACGTGCAGCTTTAAACCGAATTGAGTATTCGTTCCCAGTGAATGTAAATATACCATAACCATTTGGGGCACCATCGCGCATCGTTGTGTGGGGGATACCGACTTCGTCCAGTGTTCCTTGCCACCAACTCCCAGAAGTGGTTGCATGATTATGATGGTGATGTGGTTGGTCGCCATGCCATCCGTGTTCAGGACCGACAAAATCATCACGTTGAATGTGGGTATGTGCAGATAGGGATAAGGTATGTGGACGATCACCCAAAAGATTCATCAACTTATCCACATCACTCATTTCTGTTAAAGGTACATGAAATGACACGACAACAAGTGTTTCTTTTGGTACATAAGATAGGTCGTTTTTAATATAAGTCAGTTGCCTTTCACCAACTTTACTGGAATATGATGGTTGATTCTCAGGATTACGGAAAAATTCTACATTGTCAATATTGATAAAATGAACAGGTCCCCAGTCAAAAGAATAACAGGTAGGACCGTAGACCCTTTCAAAAGTTTCATCTGCATATTGATCTTCAGTGGCAGCACGGTTCATGTCGTGGTTACCATATACGTTATACCAAGGCATCCCGACTGTAGCCATCACTTCATTTAAGGGTTGAAATAAGTTTAGATTATCACCTACTAAATCCCCCAGACTAATTCCAAATACTGCCTCACTACCGACTACTTCCTCTATGACATCGTGTGCTAACCACTCTATATCCTGCATATTCTTGGGTTGCGTGTCTCCAAATACAAGAATTTTATAGGTATCAGGTTCATGTTGTTCATAGAGTGGAAAATCAATTGATTCGGGTAATGGTCCAGTAGGTGCAACCCCAGCATATTTTAATCCATCTGGTGATCCGTGTGGCTTATGTATATAAAAGAACCTCGGTAGACGTTCTTCATTGATTGGTGTCATATATCCCCGTGGTTTTATGACAAAAAGAATAGTGTCATCACTTACATTGAGAGCGTATTGTCCGTTATCATCAGTTTCAACTATATCCATCCCATTGGATACACGGACACCAGCTAAACCTTTTTCGTTATCGTCTTTTACCTGATTCTTGTTGGAATCTAAGAATACAGTGCCAGTTGCAGTTGAATTTGCATCCACACGAATACTAAAACAAACTAAAGTAATTATGAATATGAAAAGACAGCTATGTCTAAATAACATGAAGAATCTCCTATTATAAATTATTCGCTAATTTAAGTGTCAATTTAGTTATTACATGTCCTTGTAGGGAGTGAACGCAGCCTACGCCTATGTCATGCTGTGAGGTTTAATCGTTTAATCGAAAGTGGAACCCAACATTTGCAGTATAAAAAAGCGTGTCATGTTAGGTTTCGTTCCTCAACCCAACCTACGACACTCTGCTAATCTAAACCCCATTCTTTTCGTAGATCTACCATCGGTTTGTAAGTTACATTCTTATTATAGAAGTTTCCGAACCATGTTCCATCTTCTTTAAAGAAAAAGCGTTCGTCTTTTTCTTCAGATGCAAGTTGATATCGCGTATCAATGCTAATCCGGTAGCGATCAGAACGGTTTGGAGCGCTACTATGCATCATGTAAAGACCAAATATAATAACATCCCCCGGTTGAAAGTGTGCTGTTGCTAATGTGAATCCGAACTTATCAACCATTTCCTGAGGGTTAGTACTAAAGACCGCATCCGTCAAATCACGATCCATATCGGTGGCACCGTAAGTAGACTTTAAGTGATTATGGCGGTGTGAATTGAGGCAAATAACCAATGGACCGTTCTCCAAGTTTATGTCAGTCAATGCACTCCACATAGTATAACGATTTTGTGTGCCGCGTCCTACATATACACTATCGTAGTGAAAATGGTTGTGTCCACCTGTTGCCATACACCGAAGCCATCGTTTGTCGAAAGTAATTACAGGACCACCAAGGAATTCTTCATAGAATGTCATTGTTTGTTTACTATCAACAACATCAAGTATTGGATTGGCATGTGCTACTTCTGTTTGTCGAAAGAAGCTAAATGTACGATTATCATCACTTATGACACCTTGTTCTATAGGTGTATTCGGTCTAATTCCGTCGTTTTGTGCTATCGCTTTTAAAGTCCATAGTGCGGCTTTTTCGGCATCTTTACGCGAATGAAAACCGCGGATGAATAGATAACCATCCTCATCTATTCTTTGATGTAATGCATCTACATTATCGAGTAAGTGACTGGAATCCGTTAATTCTACAATATCCTCACCAAAATGAAAATGGTGATGACCAAATTCGAAACTTGTCCCAATTGGTATTTTCTTAGGTATGTTGAATGTCATATCAATCATAATTACTTGGCTTATGATCACCGAGGAGTCTTCTTTGTCGAGAATTTGCTTGTGCAAGAATATTCTCATCAAACTGAAATTTATTTAGATAGGGAGGGTATTTCTGAGTAATCATCCGTTTTGCATAGTGTACTTGCAGGAGATATCGTGTTTCGTCACTCGTATTTGCTGTACCCCGATGCCATACCTCGCTTCGGAAGAGCACAACATCACCGGCATTGCATAATATGCTTTCTTCAGTTCGATTATTCCACTCCGTTGCACCATTAGGTGAAGATCCAGATAAGTGACTACCCGGAACAAACTTTGTTGGTCCCAATTCCTCATACATATCGTTGAGGTAATAGTGTGCAGTCGTGATGAATATAGGTATTTTTATGCGCGGGTCATTTCGTACATCTGCTGGCAGACTGATCGGAAGCCAGTCTGTATGTAATCCTTGATCAGGACGTCCTGGACCCGTTAACCATGAATGCATACCGATACAGTGGCAATCCTGCCCGTGTACAACTTCTATGACTTCAATCACAGGAGACCTATCAAGATATTGAAGATAAAGTGGATCTCTATTAAATGAGTTGCTGATCAGTTTGTGAAGGAACGTATCTCCTTTTTCAAGAGTTTCGTCACGATCATGTGATTCAGGAATTGCTTCTAATCGATCCATTGTGTCTCGTAGAATAGCGATTTCTTGTGAATCAAGTATATTTGGAAAATATACATAACCATCTTTCTCCAATGCTTCTACTTGTTCATCCAATTGCTCGTATGCCACAAGAGAGAGTGCATTTGTCATATACTATTTCCTTAAAATTCCTTACGAATCGGATTCATTACCATTGGTTAGCGGGTGCCATCTTCCAACCAGTTACATCAGCTTTTATATCACCATCAAGACTGAAAAGACATATTCCTACATCCTCTGACTTATGTATTTGACTTTGCACTACAGCCTGACGTTCATTTATAAAGACTTCAACAAGTGCTCTATCAATGAAAATACGTAAGTTTAGATCTTCACCCTTTTGTAATTCGAATGGAGCTTCCCCATAGGGTTTTGATCCACGATAGGGTTCTGTTATTTCCTTGCCATCACCAATTAATATTATCTTCCTCTCGGTTGAATAGAATATCTCCATGCCATTCTTGTTATCTTTATCACAAAAGACTTTTACTCCATATTCCTTTGCCCCCGTAGTTTTGAGTGTAACATTTAATTCAACTGTGTCCCCTGAAATTTCCTTAAGTCTGTAGTCTTTACCAGATTTAACTAAAATGTCGTTCTCAATAGTTTCGTTGTATCTGAGACACTCAAGTTCATGAATTGGTTTAATACGTACAATCCCATCGTCAGGAAGGCTTAACTCCCATGGTAAAGAAAATACACAACTCCATAGTGTATTTCCAAGATTGACTTGTATATTAGTAATGACGATTCTGCGTCCATCTGGTGTTAGGAGTGTTTTTGGTGCCCAATAGATTGGTATTCCACGATAATTATTGGTCCAGCTCATTTTAGTATGAAAATCAGGAGTGAACTTGTTATCCTTCCACTCACCCAGATAATACCGTGCTCCCCAACTATGACTAATAAGCAGCATCATATACTTTTTTCCAATTTTGAAGAAATCAGTGCAGGAATGATCGTGTTCTTCAAGTCCAGGTAACTCATTCGTCATAAATTTACCAAGAAATTCCCAATTCTTAAAATCTTTTGAACGCATCAGAGTCGACCTTTTATACCAAATTCCCAATCCAGGACGAGTATCTTGCATAGGGTGATCACCAGAAAATATATAATAGTAATCACCTTCTACCCACACTGTAGGATCCCAGAAGACCCAATAATCTGCGTCATGAGCTTCTTGCGGAACAGCAATCTCAATAGGTTTAGACCAGTCTTCTAAATGCTCATCTGAAGCCTCAACATAGGTGGCACGACCCCCGAATATCCCAACAAATATGACCTTCTTGCCATCTTTTGTGATGATTGTTCCACCTGTACCACATCCTCCACTGCCCAAGGCAAAGTCACCACGACGTCTCCAGTGAACCAAATCTGTACTGGTAAAATGTCCGAAAGCATGTTCGTCTCCCTTGTACATATAACCAAAATGGTACTGTCCTTTCCAATAGATCATGAAATTTGGATCAGTTGAATAGTTTCTTTCGTTATCACCATCAGAATTAACCAAGTGATAGGTTGGACGAGTCTGATCATGCATCAACCGTTGCCGAAAATCACGAGCGATACGCACAGCTTGATTGTCCATGGTAAACATGTGTCTATCGTCTCTATCAAAAACAATATGTGGGTCTTCTTCATTTTCCTTTTTCGCTGCCATGTTTTTAAACTCAGGGAATCTTCCGGCACGATCTGTCCACCAACCATCTTGTGAGAAGTCAAACCAACTAAACGGTTGAATTTCTGAAGGTGTATTTGGATTTAGGTTATTAATCTGTTCTTGTGTCAAAGCTTGTGCATAAATCCTGACGTCTTTGATTTTTCCTTTGAATGATGTGGCATAGTTGGGATTTAGATTAACTGATCCGATGACCAGTTGTAGATAGGGACTGTTGAGAAAATCAAACGGTTTATCGATGGTATAACAGGTGTAGACTTCCCCATCACGGTAAATAGTGATTGAGTTGTCCTTGAAAACTGCTGCCATCATCATGAACTGCCCGAGAACAATTTCCTGGATAGGATTTTTAGCATGTTGTACTGCAGTTTGTGTTCGGTTGTTATCCTCACTGGCTATGGACCACTTACCTGCAACATCTTTACCAAAAGCAAGTGCATCATACTTGTCAGCTGCTTGCACAGTTATCACACTGCAGTCCTTAGGAGTTTCCTCATCAAAACAGAACCAACTTACGAGTGTCTTGTCTGTCGTCGATAACATTCACATATTCCTACCTATTAGTGTTTGGTATGTAGCGATAATCTAAGGATGTGCGGTTTCCTAACTATAAATGTCCTTACTTGGAATCCCTGAATCTTCATTATGAATCACGTTTTTCACCAGGTTTACGATATTTTGACGAATAACTGTCCCCTTCTGGATCGTATGATACAAATACTTCTCCATCTTTCACAACCAACCGAGGTACAGTTCTGTGTCGTCCATCTCTTTCGGGTCCACGCATGACAGCGAATTGTTCTTCAGTCATGTCTTCCACCATATCACCCCATCGGTCTTGTGGATCAACGACCCCACCACCCCAATTCACGTTTTTTGATTGATACTTGATTAATACACCCCGTCTGGGAATAGGATTTTTCCATGCTAAGGCACCGTGGGTACATCCACCATCCATAAAGAAAAGTACATCGCCAGCTTTCATTACAGGTTGAACTACCAAACCCATAGTATCATCACAAGTACGGATACCGCGTGGCATTGAATACTGTGTCTTATGCGATCCAGGAACACATGCAAACCCACCTAAACCGGGTTCAACATCCCGTAATTGCCAAGTAATAGTTACAGTTTCAGCATAACTACGTCCATTCTTAAAATCGTATCCTCTTGATGGACTCATTGGTTCGTTTCCATCATGGAGAGCATGCCCTGAAGTTCCTTCGACTGCACAAAATACAGTTGCACCACCACAACGATACCCGCTTCCACCCATCCAATTCAGCCTATGAACGACTTCAGGATGTGATATCATTTTACGAAATGGTTGGTTATAGTGATCCGGCAGATCCAATAATCCTGAAAGTAGTGGACGACCTGTACCTGCTTGACTTACTGATCCTCCTGCAAGTTCAGCACCGACGACTATACGATCTTGAAACTTATCTACTGCTTCATTTGCTTCTGCAAGCCATTGTTCATCCATCAATCCCCGCACTACCAGATATCCATTCAGATCCCAAAAGTAAAACTCCTTCTCATCAATACCAGAGTTTGGATCACGAGTGTAATATGATGGATGCAGAACAGTTGTATCTTCCTCAACCCAGGTATTTTCACCATCTGTATTTATGACTGGGGAAGGATTCGATCCCTTATATCCAGGAATATACATCACAGCTTTTTGTGCATCAGTCGCTTCATCTGACCATCTGGGTAATGATTCTGTTTCTGAATATGGGCCTTCTGGATTAGATTGGATAGCTGCGCGGGCAGCATACCTGTATGACAACAAACGTCTCGGTTTATCTTTCCATGGTTGAACACCTTGGAGCGTAGATGTAGCTAATAAGAATAGATCTCCAGCTTTTAGATCCGGTTGAATGACAATACCCATATCATCTTGACCCTTACTCAAATCATCAGGTGTTGGTACATTACTCTTATGGCTTGCTTGAACAACAACTAACCCTCCATCCCCATCTTTAATGTCGTCCAAAACCCATATTGCTTTTACACTCTGACAACTCCTTCTATCTTTCTGAATACGATATGCCAGAGAAGGATTTCTCGGTTCATCACCACCCTCAAGTGCTTTACTTGTTTCACTATCACTATATCCTAATAAACTGGGTGCTTGATCCAGTCGAAAACCGTGACCTATTATCTGATTCAAATACCATACCAGAGTTGGGTGTACAAGAAGGTCACGAAATAATTCTCTATTGGGATCTGAACCACCTAAAAGATTTCCATTTCTAGAAATTACATCTAAGGCACTATTTAAGGATGAAACTTCTCCCTCACTTAATACATTGGGGATGTGTAGGTAACCTGCCACATCAAATGCATAATTTTCTTCATTTGTCATATTATCATTATCCATTTGTGTCTCCTATAAGAAATATATGGTCTATGAATTTAATTTGAGGATAAAGCAAATATATCATAAGGGATTTATCATCAATCGTAATTACTTGGTCTGTGGTCTCCCAGTAGTCGTTTCTGATGTGGGTTGGCTTGGGCAAGGATTGATTCATCAAATTGGAATTTATTCAAATAAGGTGGATATTTCTGCGTAATCATTCTTTTAGCATAATGTACCTGTAACAGATATCGTGTTTCATCTGAAGAATTAGCAGAACCCCGATGCCATACCTCACTACGGAAAAGGACAACATCCCCAGCATTACATAAAATACTCTCTTCAGTTCTGTTATTCCATTCAGTAGCACCGTTTGGTGAACATCCTGAATAATGACTACCTGGAACGAACTTTGTCGGTCCTAATTCTTCATACATATCATTAAGATAGTAATGTGCAGTCGTAATGAAAATTGGAACTTTTACCCGTGGATCCTGACGGATTTCTGTCGGGAGAGAGATCGGTAAATAATCAGTATGTAAACCTTGATCCGGTCTTCCTGGGCCAGTTAACCATGACTGCATGCCAATGCAATGACAATCCGCACCATGGGTCTCTTCAGCTACTTCAATAATTGGTGATTTGTCAAGAAATTCGAGATATAAAGGATCACGATTAAACGAATTATTGATGATTTTATTAAGAAATGATCCACCATTATCGGGGGTTTGGTGACGATCATAACATTCAGGAATAGTATCTAATCTATCCATTGTGGCACGTAGTACCGCAATTTCATCGGCATTAAGGACATTTGGGAAATATACATAACCATCCGTTTCTAATGCTTCAACTTGATCCTCTAAGTCTGTATATGCAACAAGTGAGAGAGCTTTTGACATAATAATTCTCCTTATTTAGATTCTTTCTTAACCATTTCTATTAATCTTTTTTTCATTAGCAATTGCTATAAATGAAGTGTTGTGTGGCACAAACTGAAAGTTTATGCTACAAAAGATAGACGGGATATTTAGAAATGGTATTAGATCAGTCCAGTAATTCAATCATCAATTGACCAAGTACAATTAATATTAGAATCTATATAAAACTGTTTTAATGCGGGTTTATCAAACCATAGCTGCATTGCTTTACTAACAATATGTCCAACACTACTAACCTTAAGGTATAACCCACCAGCAGTCCAATCGGGAATCATATTATACTGTCTAGTCTGCGCTGCATATATTGAAAGTAATGCTAACGGTTCCATTGCATCAAGGTTAGCTGTCTTATGGTTATCCTGCAGGAGTTCAGATACTGTTTTTCCTTCATGATCCTCCTGAAGTTCAGGTTTATCCATAACCCGACTATGAAAGACGAAATCGTCTTCAAGAGTAAATAGACCACTATCAGAATGTTGCCTTCCTTGTAGCAAGTTATCACCAATTTTCTCTGCCATAGCCAAGAATTCTGGTTTTGGATCAATACGATATAGATCAACTAAAGCGAATATATACCCGGGTTCCAATGCAGTAGTATTGGTGTTTAAATCTGGGTCTATGCTTATGTCAATTCCAATATCACCAATATCAAAGTGTATGAACATAGTTCGAAGGTAGTCTCTGAATTCCTTTCTACCACCAGATACACGATATCCACGAGCACATACAGAGGTAAAGAGTGGGGTAATGTATTGAGGTAGAAATGCACCACCCTCTTTTGCCCCAAAGTATAACTTTGCGTCTCTGAATGGTCCTTCTATCCGATAATTTGTCAAATCTGTTCCATCAATAATGATGCTTTTTAATGTATTATTTTCTAAATCATAGGATGCATCCAAGAAACCGATAATATGTTGCTCAAACGCCTCTTTAATATGTGCCATTTCACCAATACGACCATTTTCCTCTGCATTCTCTACGATTGTTAACATTCCCATCATCTGTGTGATAGCATGGTTTAGAAGATTGCCTACGTAGAGTCTCGGTTCGGTTGCTTGCGGATATTTCTTACCAAAGATATTTAAACCACGTTTAGAACTCTGTGGATGTACCAAGAATGGTAGAATACCAGTGTCTGGATCACGTTGCTGAATAATTAAGTTTAATAACCGTTCTGCCCATATACGTGGTGCTTCCTGATGTTTTTGGTATCCCAAACTGTATGCAGCATAAGCCATATCCAATGCTACACTGATAAATGAAAGATCTCCTGTGATTACGGGTTGTTTATAACCACTCCATGGTCTGTTCCATGTATTATCATGATCGACATTCTTATGAAAATCACCATGTCGGTTATAGTGTAAAGCATCCCAATCCTTTATATTTGCTTCCCATATTCCTTTGACTAACATTTCACATCGATCTGAATCCACAGCATTTAGGAATTCCCAATAAGGATACACATCCTCTATTTCATGTACAACCCCTTTCATACCATACCTATTACCAGTTACCAGATCGATATAGCCATGTCCGCCCCAATGCAGGACACCACTTTCAGGATACCAATAATGGCTGAACATATAATCTGCTGCTTCACCTGCCGCACTCACATATTTTGCATCCCCAGTGAATTGACTTAATGAAGTAAGTAATCGGATTAAATTCTGCTGATTTTGAAAGAAACACCATACAGTTGGTTTCGGTTCCGTTCCAGAATTATAGGAAGTCATTGAGCGAGGGGCTGTTAAATGCTCTGTATCAAGACAATCCGCGAACAAGGGCATGTCTTTACCACTGTATCTGTCTCTTCCATAGTTTATGGCGGTTTCTGCGAAGAGAACAGCAGCCATTAAGAAACGGTTGTTCTCGTTTTCATCGGAACTAAATGTACTGTTTCCAATCCAACGTTCCAATCGATTGCTTTTCATACATCCTCCAAGTTATCACTATCTGTTTCATGTTGTTTCAAAAAAATAGTTACACAATATCCAATTACAGCAAAACCGAAAAGGGTAAATGGCATTTGCCATAGTAAATAACTCATGTGGGTATGTATATATGAATGTCCTTTAAAGATGACAAACCAAGATAATGGAGCTAAGAATGAAAACCAGGTCGCAGCAATTAATGCCATATTACAAGAGTTGTACAAAATTGTTTTCTGTCTACTATGTAAAAATACGACAATTGATGCAGCAAAAAATACGACGATTAGATAGCTATATCTGATTTTGAATACATATTCTGATAGAAATGATTTTCCTATGTTTATATAGTTATTAAAATCAAAGAATATACCATTTACATAAGTAATTACAACCCCAAACGTACCTGCATTTAAACTGGCAGCATATACTTCTGGATAATCCTCTGCTTCACCATGTGTTCTTTTGCCAATTGAGTAAAACACATGATCAATTCCATCCATGAAACCACCTTTTACTGCTCCAATCTGAATACATAACATCATGAGACTTAGAAAAATTGCTAATCCACAACTTACACTGGTGCCAATGGAGTATTTCAACCATTGATTTCTATCCCATTTGTCGACAATTCCATAATAAACAAAAGGTACAACCATCATTACCAAGGTTGTTGTCATATATTCATATCCATTAATGAAACACTTAATAGATACAGAGAAAAACACTAATGCACTAAACCAGATAAAATGTTTATTCGTAGAATCTTTGTAACGTTTAAGAAAATACAAAATTGCTATCATTGGTAAGTAAAATCCCCACGTACTCCACCAAAGATTTCTACCGAAGACAGTCAACCAGTGAGATAAAACTGCTGAACCTAATACGAATATTGCTGCTAAACCACCAAACTCCTTATAAAACCATACGATAATTAATGTCAATGCAATTGCAGTTAGTAGGGATGTCAATATGTAAAATAACCAGAACTTAGCAACTGAAGAAATTGGAATCAGTTTGTCAAGTAGACTGAAAATTATCCCTTGACCACCAGGTTGAGAATTATATGTATGATAGTTCTCAAAGGTGTAATTGTATAGATACGCATTATACTGGGGACCCCTGGCATTTGAAGGTATCCACTCATGATCGACTTTTTTCGCATTACCCCATCCATTTAAACCCCCAGCAGAAAAAATTCCGTCCTGTCGAGATTTAACCATCCGACCCATAATATAACTCTCGGTATCTTTTTGATGTGTCTTAAACCAATTCTAATCTGCAATCCTCCATGAATTTGAGAAAAATCCAAAGAATAAGAAAATAAGAGACACACTCCAGAGGATGGTGAGTTTAAATTTAGGTGTATTTATCAGGTCAATTAACGACATATACCACCTTTTGTAATATCTATTCTCATCAATATCTTCTCAGTCATGGTTATAAAATATTTTTGTATAAACTCATTATAACTATTACCTATACCACAGTCAATATGATTCATAGAGGAAGAATACCTCAATATCCAAATTTCCTTCTATTTTGCGTATTAATATGGTATTAGAATTGATAGCCATGAAATTAGCTCTTAATTCTAATATATAAACAAATTAATAAGGTGCAAAAATAGACCTTTAATCCTAAATTCTTAGAATAAAAATCTTGAAAAAGTTGAATTTTTCCATCAGAGGAGAAAGTGAAAATAGTTACACTTTTTGACACATTGTGTGTCATTGAAATTGGTGTAAATTATCCCTCTAACCTCTGTCATAGACTGACTTTACTCCACTTTGATTTAACTTTTTAAGAATTTGCAAAAAGTGGGATTTTGTGTTTTGTTGTCCTTACGAATTTTGACAATACTTTCATGCATGATAACGTTGATTTTTTGACATAAAGTTTTTTTATATTTAGGAATATACAGTTGGTTAACAGTGAAGTAAGTCTGGAACTGTCTTCATAGTGAATCCCTAAAATTAGGTAATTTCTTAAGATTTGAAGTAAGATTGTATAGAGGTAACTGATATTTATCATTTTGGATATTAAAGTATATTTGTTCATAACATAATAAACCTTTATTCCTTGTATATTCTATTATATACAAATCTATTTTAACATACACATAAAGGGTTTTGCAACCTGTTTTTAACGTATGTTACTTTAGATATTAGTATATAGATTTTTCTTCATTTTTTATTTTATGTGAATGTCAGATTTTGCCGGTGAAGTTTTCTAATTCGTCAAATTGACAACCCAAAGAAAAGTAAGAATCGGGGATCGGAATCCGAATCAAGGAATCAACGGTATGAATGCTGTTTAGCATTCACCGGGTATGAATGACATTAGGTCATTCCCCGCCTACAGAAGAAAAAATACAGAAGAGAAGAAATGTAAGAATCGGGGATCGGAATCCGAATCAAGGAATCAACGGTATGAATGTCATTAAGACATTCACCGGGTATGAATGACATTAGGTCATTCCCCTCCTACAGAAGAAAATACAGAAGAGAAGAAATGTAAGAATCGGGGATCGGAATCCCCTCCCACAGAAGAGAAAGAATGAAGATAAAGAAAGAAGAGAAATACACAAGAGAAGCCCCTCACACAGAAGAAATATTCAGATATCATTGAATAAAACATACATACTTGATATAATTCTGATGGTCTTACAGAAAGATGTAAACTTAATTTAACGGATTTTCACACAATATAAATAAAGATCCGTGTTTATCTCATCCATTATAGTATGATTTTATTTGATTCTACCAATCACATAAATTATCATAGTTCATCTTCACATCATTGCATGTCGTAATATGTCAATCATTCAAGCATTAGAATCTGATAATCTGGAAGCATTAAAGTCTATTCCAAAGACTGATGTTCATTGTCATGCATTCCTAAGTACGAGAAGAAATAAAGTAGAAAGATGGATAGGTAGTGAGTTAACAAAACCGCCATCTAAAATGAATGGACTGGAGGGGATGATGGAATACATGAATGTGGTCTTAGCACCTCATTTAGAACATCGTAAAGGTTATGAATTTGTAGCAGTTTCAGCTATTGAAGATGCTGTTCAAGATGGGGTTGTACACCTTGAGATGAGTTTCGACATACGATTGGTTAAGTTCTATCAGGATGGGTTAAAGGGTCTTCACACATTCATTGATTCGTTAGTCAAATTGAATCAAAAAGAGATTGAACTACGTCCTGAACTCGGTATTGCGCGTGAATGTGTTAAAGATCCACATTGGTTGAAATTTGCACACGAAGCTATAGAATTAGATTTATTTAAATCTATTGATTTGTATAGTCATCAAGAGGCATGTGCTCCTGAAGATGCAAAGTCTTTATTTACCAAAGCACAAAATGCCGGATTAAAGCTAAAGGCACATGTAGGTGAGTTTAAGGATGCTGAAGAAATTCGTAGAACTGTTGAGCTTTTGAATTTGGACGATGTACAACACGGTATAGCTGCCACAGAATCTGTTGAAGTCATGAAATGGTTATCTGAGAACAATATCCGATTAAATGTTTGCCCTACCAGCAATGTCATGTTAGATAGTGTATCAGACATGGGAGTACACCCAATACGTGTCCTATATGATAATGGTGTACAAGTAACGATCAATACAGACGATCTGATGATATTTGATCAGAGTGTATCTGAGGAATACCTTAATCTGTATCGGTCGAATGTATTAAATGCAGAGGAATTAGAGAATATCCGTTTAACATCATTAAAAAATACGGATCAATCCATAAATTGATATACATTATGTTTAGAATTTACATATATGGAGGACTTATGAGAGAAGATTTATTCAATCGTAGAGTTTATATATCATACAGTAAAAAAGTTTTCACATCCTTTTTGTCTGTTATGGTCTTAATATTGTTCTTACTTAGTCCAAGTTTTTCAGATCAACACGATTTAGTGAAGAATGTTGAGTATCAACCCTTAGTTTCTGCAACAAAAAGACTGATTGAAGCCTTGGATTATCTCGGTGCACCTCTTGCAGAAGAGGACTTATTATTAATTGAAAACACTTTCGTCTCAGAGGATCATACGCAAGCTATTATTGATATACAAAAGACTCTTGATAGATATTGTATTGCTGAAGTTCATATAAATCCAGAGAGTCGGGTAAAGGTAAAAGAAGGAAATGCGAAGAAAGAATTGATGCAAAGTGGGTGGCGTGTTTTCTTGGTTAAAGTACATAATGAGGCAGGGGTAACTGCCCCACTTGTACCAGAAAGCAAAAATGCTGCACCACTATATAAACGCTCAACAGGAAGTGCTGAACCAGAAAATACCATTAAACAGAGTGACATACCCCATCGGTTTTTAGAAATGCAAATGTTCTCCAAACCACCTTTAAAAGAGGGATTATCTGGTTTGGATTTAGAGTATAGAATTATTCAACTCTTCAGTCGAGATTCAGGAAAAAGAGAAGTAACTCTCGGTTTTAATGTCGGTCAAGGGACACAAGATATCGGTTTTAGAAGTGAAGTTCCTATACTATTTAATTGTCTACCTGCAGTTGAGATAACATTGAATGTAATAGACTTTGATGGGAAACCTACAACAGCGTCATTTACAATTCGAGATACTGCCAATAGAGTGTATCCGATGCGCGGACGACGGTTAGCTCCTGATTTCTTTTTTCATAATCAGATATATAGACATGATGGTGAAAGCGTGCTTCTTCCACCAGGGGATTATACAGTCCGGTATACGCGCGGTCCTGAGTATTTGATAAAATCAAAAGCAATAACTGTACCAAATTCTGATAAACATCAAGAAGCCTTTAAATTGGAGAGATGGATTCACATTGCAGCCGAAGGATGGCGATCTGGTGATCACCATGTTCATGCTGCCGGGTGTTCACATTATGAAAGTCCAACCGAAGGTGTTACGCCTGAAGATATGATGCGACATATTCTCGGTGAAGACCTAAATGTGGGTTGTGTCCTCTCATGGGGACCGTGTTGGTATTTTCAGAAACAGTTTTTTGATGGGAAGGTGCATGAGCTTTCTACAGATAACTATGTTATGCGATATGATGTAGAGGTATCAGGATTTCCATCATCCCATACAGGACATCTTTCTTTATTAGGACTTACTGAGGATGACTATAATGGAGTAGAACGAATTGAAGATTGGCCGAGTTGGGATCTACCCGTGCTACAATGGGCAAAAGAACAAGGGGCAGTTACAGGTTTTAGTCATAGTGGTTGGGGATTATCTGTTGAAGGGGATCAGCTGCCAAATTACAATATGCCTCCATTTGATGGTATTGGTGCGAATGAATATATCGTTGATGTTGTTCATGATGCTGTTGACTTCATCTCAACTGTTGATACCCCTGCAGTATGGGAACTTAATATTTGGTATCATACGCTTAACTGTGGTTTTCGGACACGGATTAGTGGTGAAACAGATTTTCCATGTATTTATGGAGAACGGGTAGGACTGGGACGTATTTACGTAAAGATGGATGATGGACCACTTGATTTTGATATTTGGGTTGAAGGTCTACGCGATGGACGTTCTTATGTAGGAGATGGAAAAACACATTTACTTGACTTTACTGTTGGTGGAATTCCGGTTGGTGAAAAAGTTGGAAATGGTGAAATTAGCCAATTGGATTTAGATGAATCAAGTAATGTAAAGGTAACTGCCAGATTTGCAGGATTATTACCAGAAACACCTAATCAAGAAATAAAGAATAGACCTTTAGATCAACAACCATATTGGGATATAGAACGGGCAAGAATTGATGATACACAGACAGTTCCAATTGAATTAATTGTCAATGGAAAGGTAGAAGGTCGCCAAGAAGTTAAAGCCGACGGCAAGATTGTTGATGTTGAATTTGATGTTGAAATTAGTCAATCAAGTTGGGTGGCATTACGTATCTTTCCATCGTCACATACAAACCCAGTATTTGTAATTGTAGATGAGAAACCTATACGTGCCAGTCGAAAAAGTGCAATATGGTGTTTGGACGCTGTGGATGTATGTTGGAATCAAAAGGTTAACGGTATTCGAGAAGAGGAACGTGATGCTGCAAAAGAAGCCTATGATATGGCAAGGGTTACATATCAAAAGATTCTTGATGAATCGACAGTGGATTGACAGAATAAGTAGGAGGGGATTCCGATTCCCGATACAAACATTTCATATTAAAAAAGGAACAACCTTATGAAATTATCAACTCAACAGGTAGAAGAATTCAGACAAGAGGGTTATGTAAAAATAAATGAACAAATCATTGATGACAAACATCTGGATATTTTACGCGATCACTACGATGAGCAGTTTGATAAGAGACGTAATACTGAAGGTCAAGGAATGCGTAATCTTGCCATTGTTGAAGATTCAGATAGTCATGAAGACAATGAATCTCCCGATGAAATGCTTCAGATCATGGAAATGTGGCGAATTGATGATGAATATAAGAAACTTCTATATAACGAATCCTTGTTAGATGTTGTAGAAAGTCTAATTGGAAAAAATATCCAGTTATTTCATGATCAGGCACTCTACAAACCTGCATATCATGGGGGTGAAGTGTTTTGGCATCAGGATAATGCGTATTGGCAATGTCAACCGCCAGATCTTGTCAGTATATGGTTAGCACTTGATGATGCGGATGAAGAGAACGGATGTATGAATGTCATACCGGGAAGTTTCTTAGAGGGTTTATCTTCACATGGACGGGCAGAATCAGAAAAGGGTAAATTACCAGCATTATTAGAAGTGAATGTAGATGTAGATCGTTCTGTACCTGTACCTGTCCGTGCAGGACATATCATGGTACACCATTGCATGACACTTCACCAAACAAATCGCAATCATTCATCCCGAGATAGGCGTGCACTTGCAATTCATTATATGCCAGTTGGAACAAAAAATCGTGAAGGCATGGTGATGAAAGACAATTTACTCTTACGTGGTAATTTAGAGTAAAAAGTCTGTCATTTAATTTCTGTAACCATAGGTGTCAATTTAGTGATTACAGTCCTCTCAGGGAACCACCGCAGCATGCAATTATGGCATGCTGTGGTGTTAATTCGAAGGTGAAACCCAATCTTTCTACTATATTGAAGCGTCTCATGTTGGGTTTCGTACTGTTCCACGGTGTGCATCTGCAAAAGGCAGCCCTACACAAAGAGACACAACACAAAATATAATCGCATACAAAGCTATATTTCTCATAAACATCAAAATGTCCTCCTTCTAATAATCCCACATACCTAACTGTTTCAATTGCTCTCTCGCTTTAGCATCACCAAAATACTCTGACGGCGAAATGCCGGGGTAGCTCACCGGGGTATCACGCGAGACCCATGAGAGTTTCATTAAATCCATCTTTCGCGCACCATACGGATACGAGCTAATAGTATCAAACATTTGACTATTTATTTCGAAAGCCTCATCGTATACCTTTGCTTCCTCTTCATACTCAGGGGTATCTAATAGTTTCCCGTAGGTATGCCAATAGTAAATCTTCAGATATCTCGCCCTGGCGAATTCTTGTGCTTCTGTATCATCGGGTGGGAATGGGGGTATCCACTCTGCACTCCAATGCCCGCGTTCTTCGGTTTGCATGCGGAGTGCTTTCACTGGGTTCGTTTTCAGCAGCTCCGCATGGAATGTCAAGGGACCGGTATACACTTTTTTCGGTGCTACCTTCGGTACCTCTTGCGTTTCCTCTTTCGGCACTTCAACAGGTTTTTTCTTCGGCGGCGTTTCTTTGGGCAAATCAACACCTGAGGGGTCCTCTTCGTGTGGACCG
>CAZZBB010000080.1:0-120965 GCA_964652195.1 uncultured bacterium
AATCAAGGAATCAACGGTATGAATGACATTAAGTCATTCCCCGAGTATGAATGCCTTAATGGCATTCCCCGCCCACAGAAGAAAAGAGAGTGTAAGATCGGGGATCGGAATCATCTCTACAAAAGAAAAGAGAGTGTAAGATCGGGGATCGGAATCCCCTTCTACAGAATATAAGAGAGTGTAAGATCGGGGATCGGAATCCCCTCCTACAGAATATAAGAGAGTGTAAGATCGGGGATCGGAATCCCCTCCCACAGAAGAAAAGAGTATGTAAGGCTTGGGGATTGGAATCCAAATCAAGGAATCAACGGTATGAATGACATTAAGTCATTCCCCGGGTATGAATGCCTTATTGGCATTCCCCGCCCACAGAAGAAAAGAGAATGTAAGATCGGGGATCGAAATCCCCTCCTACAGAATATAAGAGAATGTAAGATCAGGGATCGGAATCCCCTCCCACAGAAAATGAATTGGCATTTAAATTGCAAATTTCCATATAATATTTTAATAGCTGAACCATCATACTCTTATAATATAGATTGGAGATAGACAAATGAATAAAATAACACAAAATAAGAAACTTCAAATCATTGGAATTATTATCATATCAACTCTTATCCTTTCTATCACTGATGTACTTGGAAAAGAAGAAGGCGATACAGAATTTAGTGTTGTTTCACTTCATTCTAAAGAGGAAATTGGTGGAATAGCAGATTTCCTATTAAGTCTATCCAAGAACATTATAGAAGATGATAAGTTATATACTGAATTACCAACAAAAATTATACAGATTTCTCCATCAATGAAATTTACAGCACGTTGGGTAGCAAAGAATCAGATTGGAATATATTTAGACAATCCACTATCACCATCTGTGGATTATATTTTTATATTTCTACCGAAATTTATACCTGATATCCAACATAATTTAATTGGTAAGAGTCAATTCAAATATACCTCTGCATCATTTAAGGTTAATAGTGCGCAGATCAAAATTCAATCTAATGAAGAAACACAGATAAAAGTAGTTGGAATCGTCTCATTTAATTATGTTATTGATCTTGATGGTTTGAGAGATCATTTGTTTATTATTACAACCCAAGGAAGTAGTATTGATTATAAATTCCAAGAACAGAGCCAGATTACAGATACGGTTTTATTGGAGTTAAATAGTATTGTACCGATATTAGAGAGTGGATTCCTTCAGGTAAAGATTAATAAGGGATTTAAGTCCAACCAGACTGAAATAGGGTTGAGTGAAACAATTTATGCACCGATCAACTTAGAAGAAATTAAACCACTTCATGTTAATGATAGTCAATTTCTTCAAAGAGATGGATATCCTTACATTCAACTAAGATTCAGTTCACAAATTCACCATGATATATTAAAAGAACATGTAAGCATTACACCTTCAATACCATTTCAATTGGTTGGTAGTAGAAACCAATATGAACTTCGAGGTGATTTTGAATTTGGTACACAATATACAATTAATATCCAACATGGTATGTCCTCAGTAGACCGTACTATACTAAGAGATACGTATATTGCAAGATTAAAAGTTCCGAACCTTAATCCAAGAATACGGTTTATTGATGATACATACTTCATACCACTTAAGGGTTCTTTAGATCTTGAAATTGCTACTACGAATATAGATAAGTTTGAATTTGGAATTGCAAAACTACATCTATCCAGCCTCCCCGAACTAATTCATAAAGGTGAAATCGAAATTGCTTCTATAGATAATGAAGAAGTCATCACTCAGTTGTCATTAGGGGAATTCCTGACAGAAAATCATGCTGGGATTTTTAAGATAATTATCTATTCAAATCAAGGTAGAGTTGGATATGCTGAACGACTTTTAGTAATCACAGATCTTGGGATAGTAGCAAAGGTGATTGAAAATGAAATGTGGGTATGGGTAAATTCTCTTGATTCATTAGATCCAATTTCGAAAGCAGATGTACAGATACTCAATAATAAGAGTATGAACATACTGTATTCTGAAAAAACTGATAAGAATGGGTTTGCCAAATTTCGTATTGATTTAGATGAATTAGAAGAGAATCCCAAATTTCTTATTACAGTCAACAAGGATAATGACTTTTCATTACTCCAGTTGCAACGAGAAAACTTATCCACCAACAGATTCGACATTGATGGTATTCCATATTTAGATAATGACTATGAGGCATTTCTCTATACAGAACGTGGTGTATATCGTCCAGGAGAAACAGTGAATCTTGTAGGAATTGTTCGAGGGAAGAATGTCATTCCACCAAATCAACTTCCATTACAGATTAACATAGTCAATCCAACGGGGAATATTGTAAAAGAATTACAGGTAAAAACTGGTAGTGAAGGGACATGTGAAATTGAAATACCTATTGCGGATGTTTCTCTCACTGGATGGTATAGCGCAAGAATGCTGTTTGACAAAAAGCAGATTGGTTCAGTATCGTTTCAAGTAGAAGAATTCATTCCAGACCGAATGAAAATAGATCTTAATGTTGAAAAAGCTACTTATACTGTAGGGGATGAGGTAAATTTTGATATAAATGCAACAAACCTATACGGCACACCTGCTGTTGGTAGATCAGTATACGCTTTATATTTCCTTTCCTCAACTCAATTTATACCTCCGGATAAATTCCAGTCATATAAGTTTGCTGATAATTCACGCACATTTGAAAGGAAGAGCATACAACTAAACGATACAGTCACCGATGCAAATGGCAATGTAAATTATGCTTTCAAACTCCCAATGGATTTAAAACCACCCGCTGCACTTAATTGTGACATCCATGCTACTGTGCAGGATCTTGGTGGACGTGCTGTTTCTACTTCAGCCTCAGTACTTGTCCACCCGTATACACATTACATTGGAATTAGACGACCTGTGCAAGGAACTGTCAAACTAAATGAGAAGGTTAGCTTTGAATACATTGTATTAGATACAGATGGAATGGTCACGAGCGGACATCCGGTAAAGATGACAATATCTTCTATGGATTCACACACCAGGCGAGGACAAGGATCCCGATCTTATACGAAAATAGAATCAAGAACCCTCACATCGCTTGATAAACCGGGTACGTTTGATTTTATTCCTGTTGCTTTTGGGGTTCATTTGGTAGAGTTTGAGGATCTTAAAAGTAAAGCAAAAACATCAATGCAATTTTATGTATCGGAATGGGGTGGAGTTCCTTGGTCTATCGAAAACGCCAATAAACTTGATATGTCACTTGATAAACCCTCATACCTCCCAGGTGAAAAAGCGAAACTAACTATAAAACCTCCATTCCAAGGGAAAGTTTTACTAACAATCGAACGCGACAAAGTGTTGAGTTACCAGACTATTATCTTGAAAAAGACTACTGAGACATTGACAATCCCTGTAGAGGAATTATATTCTCCGAATGTGTATCTTTCAGCAATATTGATAAGATCAACAACAACATTGAAAAAGGATTCTCCGGCACGAGCATACGGTATTTTACCATTAAAAATTAATTCCGAACAAAATCACTTAAATGTTGCAATTAATGCACCTGAACAGGTTCGACCAAATTCAGATATCAATATCAAGGTTAAAGTAAATGGCAAGAAAAAAGAACAATCATATATGGTAACAATTGCAGCTGTTGATGAAGGTATAATTCAACTAACTGGTATGAATACACCAGATCCACACTCACATTTCTATCAG
The DNA here is from genome assembly GCA_964652195.1 of uncultured bacterium. Taxonomy (GTDB): domain Bacteria; phylum Poribacteria; class WGA-4E; order WGA-4E; family WGA-3G; genus MSPOR6. Next base: position 3,716 of record CAZZBB010000080.1, read on the forward strand.
AAGAGAAGATTAGATACACTATCCTTTGAGTTTTATACAGCAATTACACAAGACAAACAATTTCCTATCAGACCTATTCAATCCCTTTCGGATATGTTAGGGTTTGTAACACATCAATACAATGATATAAGTGATAATTCATTTGCCTCACCTGCATTTGATCAGGCAGAATTAAATGTGGAATCTGCCAGCAGATTACCAAAGGCTAAACGTATGATGATGTCTGCCAAAAGAGTCAATACGGATACTGCTCTACGAGTCAAACCAATATCACTCTGGTCCGGACTAATGAGAACAGATAAAGATGGTAATGGGAATATTCGTTTAAATATTCCACAATTCAACGGAACTCTCCGTCTGATGGCTGTTGCATTCGCAGGGAAATATTTCGGTTCAGCTACCAGTAAGATTCAAGTACGCGATCCTGTAGTCATTACACCAACATTTCCTCGTTTTCTTTCAAGTGGTGATCGTATCCGTGTTCCTGTCAATGTATATAATGGTAATACCAATGCTGCAGATTTCAAGGTGAAATTACAAGTCTCTGGTCCAGTAAAACTATTATCTGGTAATGGTAATATACATCAGACTGTGGTTATTGAAGAGGATTCACTTGAAAAACAGTTGAATGTTGAATCAGATTCCGAAGGACAGGTGTATTTTGATGTAATTGCACATGATGTCGTTGGTATATCGGATTTTGATTTATCTATTACTGGTGGTGGAGAAGAGATTAAGGCAACACCTGTCAGTATTCCAATAAGGTCTCCTTCGCCATACATTACTAAGACAGGTCAAGGAATTGTTAGCGTGAATGAACCTGCAGAATTTATCCTACCATCGAACTTACGAGCGGATACTTCTGAGTTTTTGGTTTCGCTATCTCCACTACCTTCATTGCGTTTTGCAAATGGACTTCGATACCTTATACAATATCCTTACGGGTGTATTGAACAAACAACAAGCCGTGTATTTCCATTACTATACCTCTCTGATTTAGCGCGTATAGTTGAACCAACATTAGCCGAAGAGGGTAAAATCAAAGAATATATTGAGGTAGGAATTGAAAAACTTGAAGAAAAGTTAGGAAATAATCTGATGTTCTCATATTGGCAACGCGGATCTTATACACACAACTGGAGCAGTATCTATGCTGCACATTTTCTCGTTGAAGCAAGAATAGCAGGTTACCAAGTTTCAAATTACACATATAACAGAATGATTGAAGGGTTACGCAGACAAGTAAGAAAGGAATTGATTGGAAATATCCATGAAAATAGACAACCGGATAAATATAGATTACCACAAGTCGTTTATGCTTGTTATGTATTAAGTAAAGCAGGACAATCAGAAAAACAGGTTATGTTCCATCTCAGAAATAACCGTATAAAGGATCTATATAATTATAGCGTTTTTCAACTGGCTGGGGCTTTTGCACATAGTGGGAATAAACAGATTGCATTATCATTATTACCTGATAAAGTCGATTTTGAAAAAACAGAATATCGAGATACGGGTTGGAATTTCGATTCAAGTATTAGATCTTATGCAATTATTTTGGATATGTTAATGGAAATAAAGGATGACCATCCGTTTATTCCACATTTGGTTGAAAGTCTTACAGATTCGGCTTCAAATAGGCAAAGATGGGGAACAACACAAGAGAATGCCTATGCATTTCTTGCACTTGGTAAATATTTAAATAGACTACCTCACCAGAAATTCACTGGAGAGATTATTCGAGATTCGGATCCTGTCGTTCGTTTTGATTCTATGGGTAAGCAACTTGCAAATTCAGATTGGGACGGTTCACATTTTAAGATCAATATACAAGGGAATGGAACATGCTATTACTACTGGGAAGCCTTTGGAATTGGTCGTGATTCATATATTGAGGAATATGGTAATGGAATAGTTGTAAATAGACGATATTTAACCCAGGATCAATCTCGTGTGAAGAAAGTTTTTCAACAGGGAGAACTGCTAATCGTAGAAATCACAGTAAAATCATTGTCGAAGGATCTTCATAATGTAGTTGTTGTTGATATGTTGCCAGCAGGATTCGAAATTGAAAACCCTCGTCTAAAAACGAGAGATAGAAATTCTATTCTCCATCAAAAATCCTTCAGACCGAATAACATTGATATCCGTGATGATAGGCTGATCCTCTTTGGATCATTTCCTAAAGATAACGAGCGGAAATTCTATTATACACTAAGGGCAGTAACCGAAGGTAGTTTTACATTACCACCTATTTCCGCTGAGGCTATGTATGATCCGAGCAAATCCGCTGTGGCAGGTACAGGAACTATTCAAGTAGTGAGATAAAAATCAAAGGTATAATTATGGATGTGTTTACGCATTCAATATAAATCATGAACCCGTGTCAGACTAAGGTGTTTGTTGTTCTGAAAAATGATATACCCCTTGTCTATCTACCGTAATTTCAGGTATATTTCCATGTTCAACAAACCAGTCATACCCAATCTTCAGATTAGACCAGAATTGGATTAACCCTTCATTATGCTGAAATCTATTCTTGAGACGATTCAATGATGTACTGTCCAATTTTGAAGGGAAAATGTGGACCGGTATTTTTTCTTCACCATTCGACTTGGCTTGGACTGCTAACCAATATACTTCCATAATCTTATCATCTGTTATAGGAATACATCCAATAGTGGCACACCCGCCATGTATAAAGATATCTCCACCCAAGTTGCCCTTTACACCTAATATCTTATCTGATTTGTTAGGATAATTGATGCCAAGTGACAAAAAGAAATTGCTATTAGGATTAAATCGGTCAATATAATAAAATCCTTCTGGTATCTGTAAATCACCTTCCTGTCTTTTCGGTCCTAACTTACCTGATGATGCACAGAATTCATAATCACAAACCTTCTGATACGTCTCATCAGCATTTCTCTTTGTCCATACTTCCAATTTCTGTTCTTCCTTAAAGATTCGAATAAAGATATTCTGTGGTGGATATTCATACCCCATTTTTTCAAATAGATCTTGCAGTCGTAGATCCTTTTCTCTATGAGCAATCTGAACACGTGGATTGGTTAACTGTTTCTCTCTAAAGGTTTTATTATCTGTTGATTTACATGCAAATAACATACTGGAGACAAGGATAATCACAAATAATTTTATCATAATGAGATACATTATTTACCGTATGACAATCGGATTCCCCGGTGAACCTGTTGCACCTTTCAAACGTAGTGGGGCAAAACTAAAAGCAAATTCATACACTTTATCTGCTGCCAATTCCTCAGTAATGATATTCTCAAGATTGTATATACCGTGTTTCACGATAAACAACTGGTGTACTGGAAATGCCAACGATTCATCCGGGTTCGGTACAACCTCAATACCCCAGTTATCACTACATAACATCACAATCTTTTGATCAACAAGATATTGACCTGCTTCCAAACCGATCCCCGGTTCAGTTGTGCTGTACCTATCATTATCTTTCATCCATAAGCTACCCCAACCGGTATGTATAATTACAACATCACCAGGTGTGATTTCAACATTCTGTTTTTTCAATGCGCCTTCAAGATCAGCACGTGTAATCTCGTAACTATCTCCAAGCATTTCAACACCTTTGTACCCTGCAATATCAATCAATACACCACGTGTGAAGATAGGTCCAACATTCTCAACACCCAGTTCTTTAAGACCTTCAGCAGTCGCAAAATCATTCTGATCTAATCCATTATAGAAATGATCACCAATACCGATGTGTCCCAATCCATCGAATTGTGTTCCAATTTGACCGATCTCACCACTAAAAATCTCCTCAAACCATGTTGTCTTATTCTCTCCAAGGGGGCCGGACATCTGTGGAATTCGAAGGCTATAATGACGCGTTCCAAATACTGGAATACCACTCTCATAAACCCTCCCAAGTTGGTAGACCTTACCAGTCTTGATTAGACTCGCTGCATCTAACGCCTCTTGTTGGGTTAATCTGTTAACTGCACCCCGTCTGTCCTCAGCACCCCACTCAGATGGATACCAAGATTGTGGTGGTTCTGGTGCAGGATCTAAATTGGGAATAGGTTTTCGAACCTTTGGTTTGGGAGGAATAGCTGGATCTTCTTGAGCAAATACCACATTGCTCATTACCTGTCCATTTTGGAAATATGGTCCTACAATCTGCTTTATAAGTATATAGCTAAATGAGAAGAATACTAATACAATTACCACAATTAAAATACCGATAGGTCTTGTCTTCTTAAACATCGTTATCTCCTTATTCTTTTTCAAAAAGATCTGAATAGATTCTACGCTGCAACCTATTCATTTTTTCCTGTTTTGTAATTCTAACACTAACCTCCTGAAATGTGGGAGGATTATCAGAAATACCTTCTAAGGTTACCTTTTTTCTTTGAAATTCTCCTTCTTCATCGATTTCTTTATAGGTAAGTTCAATGACATCACCTGATTTCCAATCGGCAGCTAATTTACATAAGTCAAGAGTGGACATCACTTGGTTACCATCAACCGAACTAATATCAACCATATTGTCCCGTTCTAAACTTTTCTTTATTACACCAACAACATACTCATACTTTGGTATCTTTACGTATGAAGTAATTTCAAAATCTAAACCTGCGTAAGCAAGGTATTCTTTCAATGGGAGTCGGTCTTTTCCTAAAACATACTTATCATAAAACTGTCTCATATCCTTACGATATACTTTAATTACACTTCTGATGATATCTTCATTGGTAAACTCTAATGTATTGTCAGGAAACTTACGGTACAAATCTTGCATCACATGATTAAGATTCTTTCTGTTCTTGGTATGATGTCTAATTTGAAGGTCTAATACTGCCGCAATAAGACTACCCCCTTCGTATGCCAAACGACTATCTCGATAATTATCACCTATAGCATATTCATGAGAAACTGATAAATACATCTCACAAGCTCTTTCAAGTATTCTAAGATATTCACTTTCAGATAGATAACCCAATTGCCTGGAAATGATATATGAATAATAATATGTCACACCTTCACTGAACCATTTTTCTTTGGATGAGAAACGCGGAAGGGATGTTAGTCCATTCCAAATATGGAATACTTCATGACCAAGAAAAGGTCCATACCGGTATTTCGTATCTGGATTCACAATTTCACCCATTAAGATACTTACACTATGTCTACGTCCATATCCTTCCATACGCTTTTGCATATCTTCTTCGTAATGATTAATTAAAAGTGTGACAGGACGATCAGTTCCATCCTCAAAGACGTTTGAATAGACATTAAGGTATTCTTCAACAGTTTTCTGAATCTCATCTTTAGACGAATTAAATTTACTGTCAAGTCCAATTACAACCTTTGTATCACCGGATTCTGCTACAACTTCATCATATTTACCTATTAGTATAAAGTTTTCAGTTAGGTCTTTCTGATTATCAACTGAAAACCTATATCCAGTATTTCCAATACTGTTCCATGGGGTTAATACATCCCATCCATCTGGAAGGATTAATTCCACCTCTATCTTATCTGACTTTCCCCCAATAATAAAGAGGTCACCACCAAACCATAGCATACTGTTATCTCGGAAAATTGGACGAGTTCTGGATAGGAATTGGGTTCCACGCCTTTCTATCTTAAATCCTTTGTAATGTTTAGCATATTCAGTTGATATTTCGTAATTAAAGTTCATTGTCCCACCAGTACGATGTTTAAAGAATTTTGTTGTCCAAGTAGGATACGGATACTCAGTAAAATGTGGTACACCAATTGCGTCAGGTTTTACTGTGAGACCACGCATGAATGGATAGTTTTTGGATTTATATTCATCATGATTCGGGACAAATTGATTATGTTGAGGTATATAATTGCTATCACCCTTAAGACGTAACTTCATTTCCTCAAAGTTGCTTCCTACAGGTAATAACTCAAAATCAACAAGCATTTCTCCCGGTTTAGTTTCATCTGGTATTGTAATTGTGTATTTAGATTCTATCAATGATATCTCTGGTGTGTCATGAATATCAAGAATTGCTATCTTCTCAATCATTGGACTGTGTTGATACTCATTCTGCCATTTATATGTCCAAGTCGTTTCAGTATTTAGCGGAAAATACGCATTACTACCATTTGGAACATTATAATCGATTAATTCAGCTTCCGTAGTAATACCATTAGCATGTTCAAAACGAAATTTTACAATTCCAATACCTTTCACAAACCATAGATAACGTGTGCCATGAGTGAGTGCAACTATTGATGAATCTTCTGAAGTTAGATTTGGAGATACCGTAGCACCTTCAAAAACAGTTTTATGCCTAAGACAATCCTTAAATGTACCAAGAGACGTTTCTATTGTGTCAAAATCTTGAATCAAGGTTGTCACAAAGGTTGTCACATTTGCATTCGAATAGCTTTCTTTTGTCCAGGTCATTCCAACTTTTATAGGATATCGTAATAGTTCTTGATAATAATTTGCGATTAACTCAATAAATATACTATTTGGACCTTCTGGCACGTCCCGACCTGAGTAGGAAGATCCTGATCCCGATAGCTTCAATGGTGCATCTCTTTTGGGATAAAAGTAAAAGTTTCCATCCAGTTTCTTTTTCCCTCCGTCTATTGATGCGTAGGAATTAAACCTAAGTCCATCTTTGCTATTTTTGTTTGTAAATATCTTTAAGTCCTCGATTATTTCTAAATTTTCAAAGTTATTCTTCCATTTATACTACCAAGAATTACCAACTGCTATTGGAAAAATATCAACGTTACCAGATGGAATTTTACTCTCCACTAATTCCCCTTCAGTGATAACTCCATTAGTGTGTTCATACCTCAACTTCACGACACCAATACCAGGTGAAAACCACAGATATCGTGTCCCGTTAACCAATGCATTGCCTAACTCTGTACGGGATTCCCAATTCGCATCTTTTATTACAGTTTTGTGTTTTAAACATTTTGGATACACCCGATTGGATACTTCTACATCTTCATATCCTTGAAGAGAGACCTTTTCAGTTCCTCCTCTATGTCCTCTTTGTTCCCATGAATCTCCAATAGTTATTGGTCCTTGAAAAAGATTTCCTTCAAAACTATCCAAAATTGTCCGCATAGTTCGGGGTGTGTCAATACTTGAGCTAAAGTCACTCATACTTAATGTCAAATAGGAATTTGTTTTTTGTATGTATATACTACCTTCTCCATAATCCTCACCAAAACCTGTTCCATATTCTCTTCCTGTTGTGACAGTTAGTTTTCTTTCAACCTTTCCTGCAAGAACTGGTTGATCGTCAGAATTTTCTAATATATTACACGATGATACAACCAGACAAAGACAAATAATTGGAATTATGATTCTCATATTACTGCTCCAAAAAGACATAACAGTTTTCGTTAATGATTCCCAGGTCTATTTAATATGGTACACCACATTGTGGTATAATCATTTTGTCTTACATTATCTCATTATTGAAGTGTAACTAACTGATATAAAATAGATTTACAGAATATCTATATGCACACAACATCAATACTATTGATCCTTTTATCAGCAATTTGCCATGCTTTATGGAATTTCTATAGTAAATCAAGTAAAGATACACGCATATTATTCTTCTGGTGTGGACTTTACACTGCAATTATAGCTATTGTCGTATTCATCATCAATAAACCTACGATCCCTACACCAGTATGGATATATATTCTTGCGTCTGCATTCGTACATCTATTGTATCGTCTGTTTTTAACTCAAGCATACACTGTTGGAGAGATTTCATTCGTTTATCCAATTACCCGATCTGCTCCGGCATTCATTCCAATATTCGCATATCTCTTTCTCAAGGAGACAATCTCAATACAAGGGTTAATTGGAATCCTATTTGTTGTTTACTCAATTATTCTCTATCAGTATCGAGAAAAGGACTATAGTTTAAAGACGTTCTTCAGATTTCTAAGGAAACCGGATGCAATTTGGGCGTATGCCACACTTACAAGTGTGATCGGATATTCACTCATAGATAAACAAGGAATGTATATACTCCATATCAATACAACCACAACACCTGTGATGCATGCAGTGAATTACTATCTAATGGAAAACCTCTGCTCACAACTACTTTATGCAGTAATTACATTTATGCGTTTTCACAACAAACAAATCATAGAAATTGGAAAAACAGAATGGAAAAGAGCACTTTTTGTTGTTGTATTCTCGTTAATTTCCTATTCACTGATCCTCTATGTCCTAATGACTGAAAAAGTAAGTTATGTAACTGCCATACGTCAAAGTTCAGTCATATTTGTCGTTCTACTGGGAGGGTATGCCTTGAAAGAAACATATACAAAGCGTAGATTATTCGCAGCTTTCATAATGGTTATTGGTATATTTTTGATTACAATGCAATAAAAATAAGATGTCTATATCCAGAATCACAAAATTGTTAGCTTGTGGTGTATACAATCCAAAATACCAAAAATCTGTCTACATCAGCGATTACTTATCCATATATTGATAGAATGTGAATAGATGATACAATCCTTAGTATATATAACAAGAAGGTTCGGCATTAGAACCGAACCTTGATTTTAAATTGATTTTTATTTTCTCCTATCCGAACGATATACCTAATTTAACACTACGTTCAGGATGGTTATCCATTTCTATGTAGGCTTCAACAGAATCTTCAAAAGGGATTACTGGGTCAACAATGTCTTCACAGTCAAATCGACCTTCTGCAAGCCATTTCCAACAAGATTGGATTATCCTGCCGAAATTCCAACGTGGATGGTCTCGATTTGGATCACTATTCGCTCGGGCAAAAATTAAGTTAGGAATATTAAAGTGTGCTACTGCACCAAGATCTAACCCACCTTTACATTCCTTTGCCCAACCTGCAACGACAACTGTTCCTTCAAACGCAACACTACGAATTGCGTCATCAAGGGCATTATAAACTGCACTTGTTTCAATAGCAACATCAAGACCTAAACCACCGGTTGCTTCCTTAAGTACTTCCCCAACATCACAAGTAGTCGGATCCAGTACAAGATCAGCACCCGTTTTCTCAGCAACAGAGCGACGACCTTCAATAGGGTCAACACATGCAATGAAATCTGCCCCTGCTTCGCGTGCATACTGTTGGGTCATGAGTCCAATTGCCCCTAATCCAAAAACTGCTATGCGATCCCCTACACGAACCTGTCCGTCTCGTATCGAGGACAAGGCAAAGTGAGCAGGATCATAACATACCGCTTCTTTCCAGGTCATTCTTTCTGGCATCTTTAAAACACCACCGGATCTCCAGGTATGTGTTTCTTTAAGATGTCCATGTCCAGCAATGCGTTCACCTACTTCACAGTCTTCAACACCATCCCCAACTTCAATTATCTTCCCAACACACATATTACCAAGTCCTTGTGGGAAACCTGCTCCACGCAAACCGTAATACATAGTCATCTCTGTTCCACGTTTTGGTGCACCATGTTCAACCTGAACACGAACATGTCCTTCTGGAACAGGTCCATCTTCATATTCTCGTAAAACCGGTTCTCTCGGTGCCACTGCAACTAATTCTTTTGGCATATTATCTCCTTAATAGTAGTAGGTACATTCTGTGTACCGAAACCTAAAAATTAATGTGGAATTCCTAATTTATGCATTCTTTGATGTATAGCTTCTCGTGCTTCTTGGAAAGGACGGGATAGATATTCAATGTGGTCAGCTTCACCGTGATGATGGGTAGTTGTTCCATGTTCATAATGACGGGCGGATTGTTGAATGTAGGATAATCCACCTTCAATGAGTGTAAGCATATAGTTAGCCGTTTCTGGATCAAACATCCACCATTCTTCACCCACAGCAATGTAAATTGGAGATGTATGTGCAATGATTCCCCGTCTCCAACCGTCGTAATGTGGTATGGCTTGAGCATACTCAGGTCCACCACACCGAGCGGCTATCCAGGAATGCTTATCTACTTTTACTTTTGCTTTTATCCGTAATTGATGTGAACCGTTGTTCTCTTCTGTTGAAGCGACTACCTCACCTGCTTGTATTATTTGTAAAGTGTGAATGGGGAAAATAGAATCTGCTGACGCTTCTACTTCAACTGTTCCACCATTTCCTGGAAGATTAATAGTACTTCCTATGGGTTGACCATCAACTGTAAGCCGTATCATCGGTCCGCCACTAAGAAATGTGTTCCCTGCACTCATGTATTTACACCAATTATCATAATTGAATTCTTCATTTTCTGGGATATGGACATAAGTACGATATACACCAACTGGAACATCCGCTGTCATTTTATCAGTTCCCCCAACCAGTGGAAGTTTATATCCACAATTGAGGTAACGATAGTATTCAATATGACCATACATTGCATTCGTTAGGTATTCAACAGCATCCACACGATTGGTAGCAATTAGTGTTGCGGGTTCACAATTTGGATTTGGGATATGTGGTAGGACGACTGTTCCACCTTGTTTATGACAAGCATCTGCCCAATGAGATAGTGTTACCTCCATATTCCCACCCAGTTCTGCTTCACCTGGACCATCAGAACACCATGGGGCAACTTGTTCTTTTAACCCAAGTAGCGTTAGATGACCAAGCACATGTTGTCTATTTTCTTGCGTTGCATATACAATACTTCTACCATCTGCAGAAGAAGTCGGTCTACCAATGAATTCCTCTGTATTGGTAAAGAGATGTCCCCACTGTGATAGGAGTAGATTTACCACACCAAGATCTTCACCTTGTGCTTCAGTATGTGCTCCTTGTGTAGAAAGGAAATGCACATGGGTATCACCACTGAAATACCGTTCAGAATTCATATCACACCAACGTTTTAGCCGTAGTGTCAATTCCCGTTGTCCGGGTTTTATATTGACCTTAGTCCGTAAAGGTGTATATTCAAAACCACGTGCAACATCAACAATTACTTCCCCACGGGGTAACCATCCCTGACATGTGCCGTCAATATAGGCATAACTGATTTGTCCTAACCGAACATCACCACCCACATCTATGTGCCATGTCCCCATATTTGAATTCACATGTGCATGGTGTCCATGCGGTGCATAAGGCACACCGTGTGTTGAACGAAAGTGTATACGACACGGTACTGGTTTGTTTGTGTCGTCATCAATTACGGTTGTATATACCCAGTTCCTACCAGAGTCGATGACCTCTACTTTGACGCGTTCGTTGGGTTGAACAAAGCCATTTTCTTGAGCCTCACCCCAATTGAAACTACCAAGTGTTTCACCTTCATTTTTTACTTCAATTGTGGCAGATGGTGTAGCAGAAATCTCAGTGTATGCAGGACTACTTTTACTGTTTTGCGTCTCACCCCATCCTTTGAAATCGTCATCTATAAACCCATCGGAGGGATTCTCAGGTAATGCATAGGGATAGGTTGCCGTTCCTCTGTCAACATTAATCTCCATATCAAACGGCTTTTCAGCATCTTCAGTTTGAGGAAGAGTTATTTTTACCTCACGGTTTGGGTGGCGCGGAATTGGGTTTTCATCAAGATGCCCCAGTGTAATTGCAGCAATAATAAACTTACGTTCTTCTGATTGTATTTCTATAGATGTAATCTCTTGATCTGGATGGGGATTCTTCCAGATGTATAAGTAAAAGTTCCGCGGTACACACTGAGTTGCTTCAGTTTGACGATTTCCTGCTGATCCCCACGGTCCTTGATGTCGTGAATATAAACCTTCTTGGGTATCAGGTATGGCAATAAAAGTTTGTTGACCCCAACCTTGAGGTACACTGCCAATTTCAAAGCGTTCCCGTATTGGAACTTTTGCTACCTCACCATCTGCATAGTGAAAAACATAGTTGGCTATGAGTCTTCCTATTGCTTCACCCTCAGGAATTCGCGATTCTAATAGTCTGTGTACAAATATAACTCGTTGTGCTGAACTATTAATTGGAATCTGGATAGGTTGCGTATTCACACCAGCTCCAAAACCTAAATAGGTTTTATCACCATCTGAGATGTGAAATGGAAGTCCGTGAAATGTTACCCCACCCAAATCTGATGTGATATTTACATCAATATCCTCAGAATCTACATTACACAAGTCTTTAAGAGAAATTGGTTGATAGTCTTTCATATTATTCCTCAATTCATATTTTATTGTTTCTATAATAGAGTGTGTTAAGTTCAAATTTGATGTTTATGGATTCTCCTTGTTTATACCTAAACGTTCTCGAAGATCGCGCTCTTTTTCTTCAAGTTCAGCGAGTTCCTTAAGTTCTCTTATTCGCTCTTTTAATTCTTCAGTTTCTTTTCTTGCTTTTTGATTTGCCCTAAGCCTTTCAATAGGAATATGTTCAATGATCGGATATTCAATCATTACTAAGACCTTTTTGTTTTCCTTATCTATCTCAGGTTCGCTTATGTTAGCTTCACCGTCAACCTTATATCCTTCTGGAACATTAAGCTTGACGGTAAGAGTCCGTGCAGCAACCCTTTTCTGAACGTTTGCTATCAATTTATGGCGATACTTTTCACGTTCCTCAGAGTCTTCGGCAATCCATCTTTCAACGACTTCTGCAAATTCACTGCTCATTCTGAGACGTTTCATAGTATCATAAGTGATATGCAAAAGATGCCTTATAGATATATCTTGCCCATATCCATCAATACCCATAGAATGATGTCATGAACGCCTATTGATAACGTGATCCTCAATTATGGCATTGACATTAACGTATGTACGTAAGTCAACTGAAATTGTTTGTCTGTCTTTTTAAACTTCACCTGTTTTAGGGTTTCGATTCGTAAAAGTAAATTCTTTCATCTTTACATCACCTTTTTAAAAAGCATAAGCAGAACATGTTCATAAAAATGTTCGATATTTAGGGAAAATCCATATTTTGGACGCACGGTCTGCAAGGTCTTTTGCCCTTGAGAAGATAGCCACTTCGTTCCATGCCTCGGATTGCCTAAGAAGTTCGCTATTTCGCTTTCCTTTCCAAGCTTGACGAGAGACAGTTGTCACTTGAAACTCAGCATCAAAATATCTTACTAATCGCCAGTCCAAGTTTTCATCAAGTAGTACGCGCATATTGCTTAGATTTCCAATCTGATTGAGGATGTGATCCGATTGCTGCAGTGAATGCTAACTCTAAAAATGCGATTGCCTGCTCTCGTGAAACAGAAGGGAATCCTTCAAGAAAGTAATCAAGGCTCTCACCTGCTTTTAGATGATCAATCAAGGACTGGATAGGAACACGTGTGCCGGTAAAGACTGGAACACCACTGTGAATTTCGGGGTCTTGGTTTATCACTTGTTCTGGTTTCATATTTTCTTTCGCGGAGGTGAATTTCACAACCGCGCCTTTTTCATTTTGTGTCTTTCGTAATTCACAGGAATTACGCAAAAAATTGGATTTCACGACTAATTGGACGAATATTGCGAAGAACGCACAATGAGTTGTGCTTCTACAAACACTTTAACGGCTGAAAACGGGCAAATTGCGTTAGTCCTGATTCAGGCAAATGTTAGGACTTCCATCAACCAATCGACAAAACTACGATGATTCGTTCGCATGGAGCCGTTCAGCTAACCACAAGTTAACCAAAGTTTCCGGTAAGATTCCCTGTTCCAGTGCGTACTTTTCTATTTTTTTATATATCTCTGGGGTAAGTGTTACACGACACTTACGCTGCATCCGCACCTCAAAATTGACTTCCTGTGTTTCATCCCAGTGGTCAGCCAAACTGTGAGAATCCCAATAGTCAGCTATCTCCTCCAGATTTCGTGCCTTAGATATACTGGAAATTTGTTCATCTTTATTTTCTTTTATACATAATTATAAAGGTAAATCAATGGATTGTCCTTTTTCAGATGACATATAGAACGCCTGCATTAATTCTGTCAGGTTACGTCCATCTTCTATCGTAATCGTCATCGGTTCATCACGGAGAATAGCATTAATCCACTGCTGCATCGGTGGTGGAGGTGCATCAGGTGCATCAGCAATATACTCAGTTTTTTCCTCATCAGATAATTTTCGCGTGTCGAAATGCATTTCACCATGTCCAGCAGCGAAAGATCCTTCTGTCCCATATATCTCAAGCATATTCGGACCAGAACGGTGTGTCCATGCAACATCAATTACACCTAAGGCTTTATTGGCAAATTCAACTACTGAAACACTATTGTCATCAATTGGGAAATTCCCTGTAAAATTATTAATTTTGGCAATTGCACTTTTAGGTTCACCCATTAACCAACGGATAACATCAACGCGATGACACCCTAAATCAAACAATGCACCGCCTCCAGCACGTACAGGGTCAGCAAACCACGCACTTGATCCACCAAACCAACTATCAAGTGCAGCTGAATGCGCAATGCGACCACGACCAAAGGTTATATCACCCAGTAATCCATCATCTATTGCCTTTTTTGCAAAGAGTATTTCAGGGTTTGCTCTGGAAGGGAGTGAAATCATGAACTTTACCCCAGCCTTTTCGACTGCTTCAATTATCGGATCACATTCTGCTACTGTAATGGCAAGGGCTTTTTCAGTGAAGATGTGCTTACCTGCTTCAGCTGCAGCAACCATAACACGCGGATGATCCGATGTAACAGCATCAACTGCAACTGCATCAATATCATCCCGACTTAATACTTCATCAAGATCGGTATAGAAAGGTATTTCATACTGTTCTGCAGCTTCTTTCCCTCCATATTCCTCTTCATCCCAAATAGCAACAAGTTCTGTTTCTGGATTCTCAGCTAATTGACGCGCATATCCACCTGCATGAACATGTGCCATACTAATCTTTGCAACTCGTATCATCTATATCTCCTATTGTTTATTATTTATACTTGCTACTGAAGAACGTGTAGCAAAATGATTCCACCCACGTAATACTAATCTTACATTCGTATGTCTGTTTTCTTCCACAATTTGGTATCACCCGACAACATCTGTACGAGAACACTCTTTCGTGTCTTATCTGATCGGTTAGGCATTGAACCGTGTAGCGTAAAATAACTAAAGAAATGGACATATCCTGCTTACGCTTCTAATACCTTAGCATCCTCAAACGATTACCTTTCCGTGATTTCTTTGTTCTGACCCCCGTCCATCATGCCGTCAGTCCAACCAATCTTACTTGAATGAATAACCAACGTCTAATGTGATATTCTCAGTATCCTTAAAGCTTAGGATTGAATGGTATCATTCACTTATCTCTTCAAGGATTTGTTGAATTTGTGCCTGAAACGATGGCAGTTCAGATTGCACTACGTCCCAGATAATATTAATATCTACATTAAAATATACGTGGGTCACTCTGTTTCTCATCCCCGCAATTTCCTGCCATGCGATATTAGGATATACGTCTCGGATTGAATCAGGAATTTTCTTGACTGCTTCTCCGATGATTTGAAGGTTTCGAATGACTGCGTCAATCCGCATCTGATCCATTTTAAATTCATTATACGCAACATCTTTAACGTACGAATCAATACGTTCAGATGCTTCTACTATATCTTGAAGATATAAACTATATATTCGTGACATATTCTATTTCTTTTTCGATATAGGACTTTAGACGTGGTTTGAT
Source organism: uncultured bacterium (assembly GCA_964652195.1). Lineage (GTDB taxonomy): Bacteria > Poribacteria > WGA-4E > WGA-4E > WGA-3G > MSPOR6. Next base: position 19,324 of record CAZZBB010000080.1, read on the forward strand.
AGAAGTAGCGGTTACCAGGTCAACGTCCCTTTCAAATAGATCTTCAAGAAAAAGTGCTAACCCCATGTAGTCTCGGAAGGTCAATCTTTCGAGTTCAACGATAATATCAATGTCGCTTTTAGGAGTTGCAGTCCCTCTCACATAAGATCCGAACAAGCCGATCCGCTTGACACCGTATTTTCGCAAAGTATCTCGATTGTCTGCTAACCTCTGTTTAATTAGTTCTTTGCTAAGAAGTGTTTGTTCTGCCATCGAAATTACCTCAGCAATCACGACTATAATTGCTTTTATAAATAACTGAACATTGGAATCGTAGGATTAAATCCGATTCCAGAATGGTCGTGATTCCAATATTGCTTCAACAGAAAAAGTGACAAGATATTGAGAACTGGTTATATAGTTAACTAATACTTGCAACTGAAGAACGTGTAGCAAAATGATTCCATCCACGTAATACTAATCTTACATTCGTATGTCTGTTTTCTTCCTCAATTTGGTCATCACCCGACAACATCTGTACGAGAACACTTTTTCTGGTTTTATCTGATCGGTTTGGCATCGAACCGTGTAGCGTAAAATAACTGAAGAATAACACATCTCCCGGTTCCGCCTCCAGCACTGTTGCCTTCTCAATTGGATATTTTTCTGTGATCTCTTCATTATCACCACGTCCCATCATACCACCAGTTCTACCAAGTTCCTTATGTGAACCGGGATAAACACGAACACAACCCATCTCATCCGTTGCTTCAGATACATAAATTATTGCTGCAATCATACTATCCTTTACTGAAGGAAAGTATTGCCAATCCTGGTGCATCGGGAAAGGAGATCCTTTTTCTGGTGGTTTGCAGAATAATTTGGAGTGATGTAACATAATATCTGGTCCCAGAATAGCTTCGGTAACATCCAAGAAATTATCCTGTTGAAAGGCTTTCATCCAAACACCCGAGAAACTCTGGATATTATGTGTATGTATAATAACTGATTCTCCACCATCAAGGGCATCCATCAAACGCCCATCCCAGCGAGCATTTACATTTTCATCACTTTTTAGTAATTGATCTACTACCCGGTCAAAATCATGCTCCATCGTCTTGATTTCATCGGGCGAATAGACTCCTTTAGCAAAATAATATCCATTCTCATCAAAGAATTTACCAATTTCTGACATTATTCTCGTGTGACCTCCAAATAAAATTCATATAACCAATTTGGGTTTAGGTTATCATAATTGTTCTGTTTCTTACACTGTTCTTGAATATGATGTATGGAATTAAAGGTAGTTAATTGTCTATCATGAAGAATCCCAAGGAGAGTTGTTTTTGAGGAACTTTCATCATCCACATCACAAAATCTATATACATCGTCTATCTGATTAGTGGTAATGATCAGTGTTTTACCAATTGATTTTAGCTCATTCAACAATTCTACTACTTCCAATTTTCCTCGTGGGTCTAATGGTGTTAAAGGATCATCAAGCAACCATAATGCAGGATCATGTAAAAATGTTTTGGCATAGAGAAGACGTTGTCGTTCACCTCTTGAGAGCATACCAATCAGAGTATCTCGTAGATCTTGTATATCCATTAATTCCATTACTGCATCTGTTGCACCTTTTCGTTCTGCTTTATCTAATTTGTATGCTTTTGCAAAGAAATTTAGATAGTCAATTACAGATAAATCGCTATAACCTTCGAAATCTGTTGTTAAATATCCAATCTGTGGACGAACTTGGTCTAAGTTAGTGAAGGCATTTGAACCATAGATTGATATCGTTCCTGATGAAGGTTTAACTAAAGTAGCTAACAGGTTGAGTAAGAGACTTTTTCCAGCTCCATTTTTACCAAGTAGGATACAAGTTTCTCCTGTGGATACTTGAAATGAAAGATCGGTTAGTATAGTATTCTTTTTGATAGAGAAACTTAGATTTTTGATTTGAAGCAATTACGTCTCCAACAATGCAACCAACAATCAACTCAGATCAACTTTTACCGGTCTTCCAAGGTCAGCAGATTGCCAAGCAGCCTCAGTTAATTGTATCACACGAAGACCGTTTTCAACACCAATTGGATTCTCTTTACGTTCACCCCGAATCAATTCAATGAATGCTTCATCTTTATTTCCACCCTTAGGTAAATCGTCAGGTTTAACAGGCGTAGGGGAATTACCTCCCTCCTGACGAATGAGTTGTCCACCACGGACAAAGAGTGCACCATCCTCAAACCAAATAGAGAAATCTTCACTTACGCCACCATGTGCATGTCCAACAATACTAATATTACACAATGCACCAGTATCAAATTTTATCGTCATTGCCGTAAGGACATCCACCTCAATATCTAAATTATCAATCATTGCAAACACAGTATCTGGACTTGTTTCTAATACCCATAATAGTATATCTATCAGATGACTCCCTGAATCATTTAATTGTCCACCGCCACCCAAGAATGGGTCTTGTCGCCATTTTCCTTGTTGGTTTCTATACCAATTTTGAGATTGATGAGCAGCAACAAAGTTGACCTTACCCAGTTCACCACTCAGTACAACATTACGACAGTATTGGTAGGTTGGACTCAAATGACGTTGGTAACCTATCATCAAATGTAATCCAGTCGCTTCTACCTTTGCCATAACTTGTTTGGCATGTTCTACTGTACATACCATTGGTTTTTCTGTATGGACATGACAACCAGCATCAAGGGCAGACATTATGTGATCGAAATGTAGTCCATGAGGTGAACTAATGACAACAGCGTCCGGTTTCACCGCTGATAACATTTCATCATGATCCGAATAGGTTTCTACAGAATCATCTAATCCTACTGTATCCTTAAAGTTGTTTAATGACCCCTCGCTGGGATCTGCAAGAGCAACTATATCTACATTTTCAACACTTGTCACACTTCGACCATGTCCCCGTGCATTACCACCACACCCAATAAATGCGAATCTTAATTCCTGTTTTGACATATTTACCCCAAACGAATAAATGAATATTGATACCTAAATAGTAAATAATTTAGGATCAAAAAATTGTCTTTAGATTAGAAAAATAGAAGTAATTCTCTATTCATAAGAGAGGATTAGTTTATATACCCTAATGTACTTTACTGTTTGTAATCTATCATAGACTAAAGCATAATGCAATGAATAATTGTAATTATCGGACTCACAATTTCACAAGGTTGGTTCGGTTCATTAATATGCAATTAAACATAGAATACTTTGAGTATAAACTAATTGTTGTTAAATTATGCAAAAGTGTGCAAAATATGAACACCTATAAACTTCATTTCTCTGATTCCCTTGATTTCACATATACGATCAAAATAAACTATATGGCATATAATTTGCTCATTCAAGTATATGGTCAATATACAGCAGATCAACATCCAGATTAAGTAGAGATCGTGAATAACTTAGGAGATGATAATAAACAATGAAAAGGCTCTCATCTATACTGTTTCTCATTTGTTCTGTAGTTCTAATGCACTTAACACAACAGGTAACCTCTAATGAAGATACTGGACAAAAAGTAGTCGTAATGGATGAAATTGCAGTCACTGCTACACGAGTTGAGAAAGAACCATTCAGAACACCTAACGCTGTCAGTGTACTTAATGTAAGACAATTGGAACAGTCTAATGCTGATATCGCATCAAATGTACTTCGAGATACTGTTGGCGTGATAGCACAACAGACAACAGTTGGACAAGGTTCACCCATGTTGAGAAGTTTAACAGGTTATCATACTTTGATTCAAGTAGATTGGGTACGACTCAATAACTCAACCTTTAGGTCAGGACCAAATCAATATACTGCAACAATTTCTCCAGAGAATCTTGATCGAGCAGAAGTATTACTCGGTTCCAGTTCAATGTTATACGGAAGTGGAGCGTTGGGTGGAGTTGTGAGTTTCTTTACGAAACCAATACCTCTAAATCGTTCACAAACAACTTTGGTTATACAACCACGATTTTTGGCTCGATATACAACTGCCACACAAGAACGATTGGGAAGGTTTGAAGTAACTGGAACCCAAGGTAAATTCGGATTCAATGTTGGTGCCGGTTTACGATTTTACGGTGACCTTAACACAGGAAGTGGTTATGACCTACATTACAAGAACCGTAAGTATGAAATAATTAATGAAATGCCTGACGGTGTGAAACTATATGATTATGATGAAATCAATCAATTGTCTAAAGATAAAATTCCAGATCAATGGTTAATTGACACTGAAGGACCACTGGGTTGGAATGCTTATGATGCAAACGCAAATGTTGCATATCAATTCAATAATACAAGCAGCCTGAATGTAGCTTACCAAATGTGGCGACAACCAAAAACACCCCGTTATGATAAAATTGCAACACAAGAATTTGATGAATTCTTCTTTGAACCTCAGGATAGAGATCTATTATATGCCAACTATATCAGTACACCTGAAGCAAATATAATTGACTATTTACGTATGACTACATCATTCCAGCGGCAAAAGGAAGGACGTAACGAAGTAAAACTTGATGAAACTTCTCGAAGACAAAGATATGATACTGTAAATACTATTGGTGTAAGTGTTCAAGCGATTAATTCCAGCCTGCCACATCAACGCATTGTAGGGGGTGTTGAATTTTATCTTGATACGCTACAAAGTCAGACAATCAACACAGATCTTAAGACAAAAAAAGAAGAAATAAATGATAAGATAGGTAGATTTATAGACGGTTCACAGTATTGGGATGCAAGTATATACCTACAAGATGAAATTAAGTTGCATGAAAGGATAGAACTTACTCTTGGAGGTAGAACTACGGTATATCAAACGTATGCAGACTTATCTATAAGAGATAGTAGTTTTGATGAATTCAACGAATTTGATAATAGCTTAACTGGAAGTGCAGGAATTGTTGTTGGTCTGACAGATACCCTTAATTTCGTGGGATCTTTTGGTACAGCATTTCGGGCTCCATCCTTGAATGACACGACAGCAGTTGAGGTGACAAATGAGGGTGTAACTGTACCAAGTCCTGATCTTGATGCTGAAACATCTTGGACCATTGAAGGAGGTATGAAGATAAAAAACCCTTACTTCCGAGGGGCAATTACTATATTCCACAGTAAAATTGATGGTTTAGTTACACGTCGTCCAGTACAAGAAGCATATCCTGTTGGGCAGATACCGCAGCTACATCAAGACCTAATCAAAGAATATGAAGGCATTGATGTCCTCGTTTTTGATAATGTTGATGAAGCACAATTTCAAGGAATTGAATTCAAAGGTATAACTCCACTTTCTGAATCTTTGTCAATTTATGGAAATGCAGCAGTCTTAAGAGGTAAAGTGTTGTTAATAAATGGAGTATCACCTGATCCTGATAAGCCATGGGAGGCACGAACACGTAGAGAACCACCGTTGAATGGAATTATCGGTATCCAATGGGAAACACAGAACTCTCTATATTGGGGAACTATGTTTGTCAGAGCTGCAGCTGAACAAAGGCGGCTAAATCGAAGTGATATACGCGATCCTCGTATTCAAGGAAAAACGCGTGATCCTGGAGAGGTGCAATTTGACTCCAATGGATATGCAATCGACGCGGGAACACCCGGATGGTGGACTCTTAACATACGAAGTGGGATTAAAGTATATGACTATACACGCTTAACTGTGGCAGTTGAAAACATACTTGATAAACGTTATCGTCCTCACGGGTCAGGTGTAAATGCTCCAGGTTTTAATATTAGTATTAGTCTGGACAACAGATTCTAAATTCGGTGAGTAAGGGATTCAGATCTCAATATCTTCTCTTCGTCTTTGTAGAAGAGATTCCGATCCCCATACCTTAGAAAAGTAATAATGTATTCATCAATCACTGGATGTTATACTTACGTTTAAAAAACTTCACTACACTGGGTGGGACCATTTCTAATAGTTTTTCTTCACTCAATTTACCTTGTCCCATCTCAACTACTTCCATCACCAAGGTTGAGCTGATATGTGCATATTTTTGATTTGCTACCATAAAGAGTGTATCAATGTCAGGTGCAATTTGCTGGTTCATTCGAGCCATTTTAAATTCCCATTCAAAATCTGAAATTTCACGTAGTCCACGTATAATGGAACATGCTTCAACCATCTGTGCATAGTGAACTATTAGACCTGAGAAACCATCAATCGTTGCTTCTGGATATGGAGCAATTACTTCTTCAAGCATCTCAATACGTTCTTCAATTGTAAACCTCGTATCTTTTGCTGGATTCACACCGATGACTACTACAAGTTGATCAAATACACCAAGTTTACACACACGTTCAATTACATCTGCGTGACCGTTGGTGACAGGATCAAAACTTGCAGGAAAAATTGCTATTCTCTTTGACATTTTTCCTCCTATACGCTCTATAACTCAGACGGAGAATAAACTCACCCAATATATCAATGTATGAATATATCATTATTGATATTGTTCAATATTCCAAAATGACAGGACACCGTCAAATCCTGTACTTGCTAAAGTCTTTCCATCAGGAGAAAACACAATATGATCATAAATTGACAATAACGAATTATCTTTCAATAATGCAATAGGTATATCATTCTCCAATTCCAATAATGTAATATCCCTAAGACCGGAGATAGCATAAAATCTACCATCTGGTGAAAAAGCTACTTCTGCTGAAAAAAGTACATCGGTATGTTTCTCATTTAACATCTCTTTATATATTTTCCAATCCTTTGTAGACCATATAGTTAAACCTGTTTCTCCAGTTATTGCAAAAAACCGATTGTCAGGTGAGAAACTAATTGATTGAATATCCTGTCGATATTCATTCTCTTTTACATCATTTGGAATAGGTCTTTCAATTATCTTAACCAATTTCTTACTTCTTAGATTCCAAACTTTTACTTTATCAATATGTCTTCTTTTTAATTTGTCATACATCCGGCCAGATGCAGCTAACCATTTTCCGTCATAGGAGAAAGTTATGTTGGAATAAAACTGATCAATTACTACATTCTGATGCGGGATTAATTCTGCATCCTTGTGGCTTAATGGTTCATCTCCAATCCTTGGTGGAAGTACAGTTAATGGTTTTAATGCATTTGGGTCACTGAAATCCCAAAGTCGTATGTCATTTAATCCTAAAGCAAGAATATCCTCATATGGGGATACTGCTGCAGTGAATGACCGAATTGTATCTATTGAAATCTCTCGGTTTGTGGCTACATGCCAGAATACTAATGTGGTATAGGTCTTATTTAATAGCCATTCACCGGATTCTGAATAAGCAAGACATCTGACACGATCCATTCTTGTTGGAGGTTTTTCAGAATCAGTTGCAAGTGTTTGTATAGGATTCTCCTTACTATGAATGTTCCAAATCTTTGCTCTATTTCCCTCACCTGCTGTGGCAATAATATTTGAATCAATTGGGGAAAACGTCATTGCATGAACTCGCTCACCATATGTAAACTCTACAGTAGGTTTTACCGGTTTCATCCGTTCTATTCTTGTTTTTTGGTTGCCTTGCCATTGAACCCATGTAGAGTAAAACAGGAATCCTATTACAATCAATAAAAAGAAAGTCAGTAGAAATTTATATTGGAATTTCATTCTATAGTCTCCATATCCGATACACTGATAATACCATCATACCTACTACAAGCAATTTACCATCCGAAGAACAGGTAATTTTGTTATATAAAGTACATTTTCTATTTCCCGGTAGGATCAGAACTTGCAGGAAAATTGCAATTCTTTCGGACATTTCTCCTCATTTTCTTTTTTAACGTTGGACTGAAAAATTACTCACCCGATTTTATCATCGTAGTATTAATTATCAGTCTATGTCATCCAAATCCCATACCATAAGATTACCATCATAACCTCCACTTGCTATTGTCTTCCCATCAGGTGAAAATACTATCAAGTTATTATCTGCTGCTATGAAGTCGATATCTTTTAGTATCCCAATAGAAATATCATTATTATGTCTAAATAATGTAATCTGTCCTCTTTTTGCGATTGCATATAACTTTCCGTCTGATGAGAAAGCTATATCATTAATCTCTTTATCAGTTATATCTCTGTATATAGTCCAGTCTGGTAAAGACCATATAGTTACACCTGTTCTTCCTGTAACAGCAATAAATCGATTATCAGGTGAAAACCTAATCCTCATAGAATGAAGATCTCGTTCATTAGGTCTATCATATATCCTAACTAACTTCTTGTTTTGTAGATCCCATACTCTTAGCGTAAAAATAAAATATTCATTGGCATAATCAGGCAACCCCACAGTTGCGGCTAACCATTTACCGTCATTGGAAAATGCTATATTACGGCATTTTTGATTAATTACGGCATTATGATGTGATACTAATTCTGCTTCCTCGTGGGTTAAGGATTTTCCTCCTATCTTTGGAGGAAGTACATACAATAGTTTTATTTCTTTTGGGTTACTGTAATCCCAAAGTCTAATACCCATATAACTAATAGCAAGAATATCTTCGTATGGGGAAACTGCTGCAGTGAATGACCGAATTGTATCTATTGAAATCTCTTTACCTGTGGATACATGCCATAATACTAATGTTGTATATGTTTTATTCAATAACCATTCACCAGATTTTGAAAAAGCAAGACAGTCTACATATCCCATTCTATCTAACTGATTATCTGATTCAAATGCAAATGTCTGTATAGGATTTTCTTTACTACCTATTTTCCAAATCTTAGCTTTATTACCCTTACCAGCAGTTGCAATCATCTTTGAATCAGTTGGTGAAAACGCAATTTCATTTATCGGTACACCATTTCTAAAAACTTTAATAGGAGTAATAGGTTTCATCCGTTCTATTCTTGTTTTTTGGTTTCCTTGCCATTGTACCCAGGTAGAATATAACAAGAAACCTAATACAACTAAGAGAAAGATGTTGAGTAGAATTCTATAGTGGGTCTTCATTCAATAGTTTCCAAATCCCAAAGATTTACCATACCATCATATCCACCACCTACGAGCAATTTTCCATCACGAGAAAACACGATGTTATTATAATACGTTAATCTACTATTTCCTTTAAGTATGGCAATAGGTTTCATTTCATCTATTGACCATATCATAATACCATTTATCGATGCTATTGCGAATACTTGTCCATTCGGTGAAAATGCAAAATCTAAAATATATACATTGTCTATATTATGATAGATACTCCAATCTGGTAATGACCATATAGTAAACCCGTAAGTTGTGCCAATTACGAAAAACCTATTATCAGGAGAGAATGAAATAGTTCTAATATCGTCTTCGCCAACTAAAAGATCTGAATACTTCTTGATACCACGCTCAGACACAACCATGACTGGCTGTTTTTCTTTCGATTCTGATTTATCGGACTTAATGGATATTCTCTCCAAAGTCTTATGCAATTGTTTGGTGTATAAATTCCATACTAACACTTTCTGTTCTTTTTTGTTTGTAGAAGTATTATTAAAAGTTCCTCCCTTAGCAAACCATTTTCCATCGGATGAGAATATTGCTGATACATTCAAACTATCATAACCTTTATCCAGTAAAGTATATACTTTCGTGAGATTCATTGGAGAACTAAAATCCCATATTTGAGTATTCATAGTATCTGTTGCTAAGAGATTTTCACTTGGAGAAACTGCTCCTATACCTGATGGAATTCTATATGAAGAAATCAACTCCATCGTTGACAAATCCCAAAATGCCAACATCCAAAAATTCCTACTAATAAGCAGTTCACCAGACGAATTAAAAAATACTGAATCAATACTGATTGAAGAATCATTCTCATCTATTGGATGGTTAGTTAATACTTTGATTGGTTTTTCAGGATTGTCTCTATTCCATAGCTTTATATCATTTCCCTCCCCCGCACTGACGATATAATGTGGCTCGGATGGAGAAATGGCAAGTGTTCTTACTATTTTTCCATGATTAAATTCAGCAATAGGACGATGTGGCTTCATTCGCTTATAGGCTGTTTCCTGATTTCCTTTCCATTGATACCAAGTAGAATAAAACAATAATCCTATTGCACCCAACATGACTATTAAAAGGAGAATTTTATAGTAGTTTTTCATTCTATACCTTCCATATCCCATAAATAGACCATACCATCAACACCATCACCTACAAGTGTATTTACAGCACATACCAGAGATTTTCCATCAGGTGTAAACATTATATACCTTTTATAACTTTGAAGTCAGAATAAACGGTTTATTTCAAGAAGATAAATCAATTTTATTTTACAAGGAAAGTCTACAGAGAATACATTATCACAGGTTCCTGCAAAAAAGCAACCATTGACGTCAACTTAAGTATTTTTCTCTTTGTAGAAGAGATTCCAACCCTGAATCGATGCCAATCCCATCTGTATGATGTTGGAAAATATGTCATTAGAGAAACAGCGACAGACCAGATAGTGGCATTGAGATGTATGCTAAAGTATAATACTTGGGAAGCATATTGGTATACAGATACAATAGAAACGTAATGTTTAGTGACAAAAACTTAACATTCCCACCCGTAAAATAGATTTGACTTGATTATAATTTTCTGATAGGCTTAACCTAAGAAATGAGGAGGAGTTTACGATGGAGAAACAAGCATTACCACTCACTGATGAGCAAATTCGTGATTTTATCATAAATGGGTATATTACATTAAATACAGATTTTCCTGCGAGTTTTCATGAAAACATATACAATCATTTGGATGATATGTTTGAACATACTGGTAACTTAGGTAATAATGTCCTCCCACTGATACCTGAAATTCAAGAGGTATTTGACCATCCAGTAATACATGGTGCGATGCAAGGTGTACTGGGGGAGAATTACATCATGCACCCTCACCGTTACTGCCATTTCAACCCAGAAGGTGGTGGGGGGCAGAATTTTCATAAAGATTCTTATGAAGGAGATGAACAAGTTCGTCGTCATAAGTGTAGATGGACGATGGCATTTTATTATCCTCAGGATGTTCCAGAGGAGAGAGGACCTACTGCTCTTCTACCTGCATCACAATATTATGAGACAAGTGAAAGTGCACATGAACAACCCGATACGCCTCTCTGTGGTGAAGCAGGAACAGTCACTATTGTTCATTACGATCTATGGCATCGGGCAACAGCCAACACCAGTAATCAGAAACGATATATGTTAAAGTTCCTATTTTCACGTTTAGAGGAACCATCAAAACCATCTTGGAATAATGAAAGTACAGATTGGCATTCTGTAGATTCAACAGAAAATTCAGAACATCCTGATATGCATGAAACGCATTGGAATTGGTATTACGGAAAACAGAATGAATTTACCAATGGAGTATCTACTAAGGAAGTGGAATCACTACTTGAATCGCTTGAAGATGATGATGAGAAGGTACGATTAAATGCAGCATATCGTCTTGGAAGAGTTGGAAAAGATGCAATAGTATACCTGAAAAAAGCGTTATACGGTTCTTCTGATTCAATTCGAAATTATGCAGGACATTCATTAAGCCTATTAGGTGAACCTGCTGTGCCAACATTAATTGATGCTTTAAAGCATAACGATGATTCAATACGCGCTTGTTCAGCCTATGCCTTAGGTGATATGGGTAAATCAGCGAAAGAGGCAGTAAGTGCCCTTTTAAATGCAGCTAAAGATGAATCTCCTATGGTAAGAAGACATGCTATTGAAGGAATTGGTATCATTGGAAAAGATGGGTGTGGATCCGATAATATTGAGGAAACTGTCAATACCTTGGATCAAGCATTGAATGATGAACATTATTGGATACGATATAACGCTACACGGAGTTTAGCACAATTTGGCACTCATTCTGAACCAGCACTGGAAAATTTAAAAAAGCAATTAGATGATGATAACAGATATGTCCGTTTTAATGCAGCATTTGCGTTAAAGCAGATTGATACAGTGAAATCTCGGGATATACTCTATAATCATCTTTTTTCAACAAGGTGGTGTGCTCTTACAACACGAAATACACCTTATTGATAGTAAGAAAATGTTACAAGTAATTTTTATTTGCGAATAAATTAACGATATGTTATTTATCATTCGTTGTATGATTACTTGTAACATCCCATAAAATCACTGATCCGTCTAATGAACTACTTGCCAAGATCTTACCATCAGGACTGTATTTAAGGTTGCGAATTGATCCTATATGTCCTGACAGTGTATTAACATTTTCCCCTGATTCAATATCCCATAATCGAATCAACTTAAATGTACCACTGGCTACAACCCTTCCATTTGGACTAAATGCAATAGAATAGACATTCATTGAAGTTGGTTCAGTTATACTCAGTAATTGACTTCTTGATTCAACATCCCATAATTTGATTGTATTGTCCATACTGGTACTACCAAGTATTCTCCCATCATCTGAAAAGACTACTGAGGATACTGTAGAACTATGTCCTTTTAATTCACCTTGAAAAATATTAGATTGAGTATCATATAATTCTATAGTGTTTGAATTCGTTAAGACTGCGAGTGTTCTGTCATTGGGACTTAGAGAGATTTTCTTTATTTCAAGATTAGATGTACTATCAGTTGTAAATGGTGATATTTCTCGTATTGATTTTCCTGAATCAATATCCCATACCTTAATCAATCTGTTATTCCCAGCACTATAAAGGATTGAACTATCACTTGAGAAGACCATCGTTTGAACATTATTTCTTTGTCCTATTAGTTTTTTCCTAATTTCTCCAGTCTGTATATCCCACAAAAATATATGTCCTGTCCTATTTGCAGCAGATAGTGTAACACCGTCTGATGAGATAAGAATATTAGATGAAAGACTGGTGTTAATGTTTATAGAATTCCTTATTTCTCCAGTGGACACAGTATAGACATTTATGATCTCTCCAAATAATGATGTAGATACTAATGTTAATCCGTCAGGAGAAAATACTATAGAAGGAGTACCATAAGAAAAACCTGATATTTTGTATCTGAGAGCTTCAGTCTCGACATCAATAAACTGAATTGATCCATCTATGTGGGTTCCGCAAACTATTGATTTACCATCAATTGAGATATCGAATGAATTAAATAAAAACGATGGTAATCGGTATGTATTTAGAAGATCCCCATTTTTATGATCTAATCTACGGATATGACCTGATCTTCCAAAGAATATGGATTTGCCATCTTGAGAATACCTTAGAGTTCTAATTTCTGATGTGGAAGCTGAAATTGTATTGATTAAATCACCTGAAATTGGATTCCAAAAATGTAATTTACCATTCCAATTTGAAGTAGTAAGTATATGTTCATTTGGTGAATATAATACCTTTGATAATTTTCCAACTTTAGGTGTGATAATTTTCTTTATTTTTTCTGTCTTCACATCCCATATATTTATTATTTCGCCACTATTCTCTATACTTGCAAGTTCATTACCATCTGAGGAAAATGCCAGTGACTTAATCGATTGTGTATGGTTAATTAATGTAGTATGTAGTTTACCTGTATTTACATCCCATAATCGAATTGTAGTGTCATTAGAACCACTTGCCAGTAACTTCGCATCGGGACTAAATGCTAACAATGATACATTATAAGTATGTCCAGTTAATGTGTTTTTAATGCTATAATCAGATACATTTCTGAGTATAATATACTTACCGTATGTATGTGCAAAAATATGACCATCCTGGCTAAAACAAACTGTTTCTACATCCTCATTTTCTGATGAGATCAGATTCAGTTCTTTGCCAGTTTTTACATCATAAACCCATATACCAAGTGAACTGCAGACTGCGAATTTTTCTCCATCTGGAAAAAATACCACATCATTTATATAACCTTTTCCAATTCGCCTGATTGCTGAATCTGGTAAACTCATCAATCCATAATCTTGTGAATAACAAAAACAGATTGGAATTGTTATATGTACAAGTATATAGATAAGAATAATTCTAATGTAATTCACTGTTTCTATTGTTCCTTTAGGATATTTGACACATCCCATAAGAGAACAGTACCATCATTACTACCACTCGCAAGGATTTTCTCTTTAGGCGAGAATGCAACAGATAGAACATATCCTGTATGACCAATAAATCCTGTAATATGTTCCCCTGTATTAGCATGCCAACATCTGATCATTTTATCCCAACTACAACTTGCTAATAAATTTCCATCTGGGGAATATGTGACACATAAGACAAACCTATTATGTCCAGTTAACATTTTCTTATTTTTCCCAGTCATAGCATTCCATAGTCCAACTGTTCTATCATCACTTGAACTTGCAAAGGTAGTTCCATCTGGACTGAATTGGAGTCCTGTGATTTGGTGGGAATGGGTAGTTACTTTGTTAAATAGTGTTTTCAATGACGACATATTCTTTTGTAAACCTGTTTCAGGATTCCAGAATAATATAGTGTTATCACCATCACCACTTGCAAGTGTAGTTCCATCAGGAGAAAAAGCTACCGCTCTAACTCTATCTGTATGCTTATTAATGGTATGGATTACTTCAGCAGTGGTTGAATCCCATATACGAACCGAGTTATCATAACTACCACTTGCGATTTTCTTTCCATCAGGTGAAAAGGTTACAGATGCAACATTGCCAACATGATCGTTAAGTGTATATTTTTCCTGTCCGGTTTGTATATCCCAAATTCGAATTGTGCCATCCCAACTGCCACTTGCAAGTAGAGAACCATCAGGACTAACTGCAACGCTACCTACTGTTTCTGAATGTCCAATAAGGGTATTTTTGTATGATCTTGTGGGTACATCCCATAGGTGTATAGTTTTTTCTGAATTTCCACTTGCAAGTGTTTTTCCATCAGGGGTAAAAGCAATAGATTTGACATCACTTGTATGTCCAACAAGGATATTCTTCTCTTTGGCAGTACGTGGGTGCCAGAATCGAATTGTACCATCCTGACTACCACTTACAATGGTATTTCCATTGGGTGAATATTGCACAGTTACAACGGGATGTGTATGTCCTGTAAGTGAATTTATTTTTTCTCCTGTATCTGCATTCCATATATAAATTGCATTATCATAACTTGCACTGGCAACAGTTTTACCATCTGGAGAATACACAACCGAAACAACATACCAAGAATGTGCAGTGAAGATAAGCTTATCCTGTGCTGAATCGGAATCCCAAAATCCTACCGTTCCATCATCAGAACCACTGACTATAGTTTTACCATCTGGACTAAATGCCAATGAAGTGACACCTCTTGAATGTCCTGAGATTTTCTTAATAAATTTTCCTGTTTTACCCTGCCATAGTCTGATTGTACCATCGTTATTCCCACTTGCCAGAATAGATCCATCAGGACTAAACGCAACAACTCTTCCCCATTTAGAATGTCCTGATAATCTTCTTTTGAGTTTAGTAGTTTCAACATTCCACAAACATATTGTGGCATCTTCACTTGTACTTGCTAATAACCTTCCATCCGGACTAAATGCGACTCCTCTAACGTCATCATAATGTCCTATGAGTGTAGCTACTCTCTCACCAGTATTTAAGTTCCAAAGTCGAATTGTATCATCATTACTACCCGAAGCTAAGATATTTCCATCAGGACTGAAAGCAATACATTCTATAGCATCTGTATGTCCAGTTATGAGCTTTAATTCTGCACCAGTAAATGAATCATAAAACCATATTCCGATTGAACCTGCCACGGCTAATGTTTTTCCATCCGGTGAATACCTAATTTGGTACAATTTACCTTTTCCTAATCGTGCAATCGCACCATCCGGAAGTCCCCATTGTGTATAATCTTGTGCAGTCAGAGGTATAACAGATATAATGAAGAATAGAATTAGAATAGAACAAATGAATTGTCGTTTCATAATTACACCAATTCAGAATAATAGGATATGTGGTCATACTAAGAATATTGGATAGAGTTTAACATTTAATTAAATACATGTCAAATGAAGAAGTGTTACAATCCATATTCATTACAAGATTTATCTTGACTTATACTCACTTTATGATATGCTTTATATCACAGACATATCTTGTTTTTTAGATTAATTATAAGAATTACCCGATAATTAACCTTAAACTCTCTGGTATAGTATACTAACAACAACTATAATAGGAGATAGTAATGAAGTTAAATTATTTGATCACTATTTTCATCTGTCTAAGTTTTAGTATGGGATTATTTCAGATGGAGGTGCGAGCAGAAATTGATATTGAAAGTGTTGTAGGTGCATGGTTATTTGATGAAGGTAAAGGAACAGTTGCTGAAGATATATCGGGCAATGAACTTAATGGAACTCTTCA
This sequence comes from uncultured bacterium, assembly GCA_964652195.1. Taxonomy (GTDB): domain Bacteria; phylum Poribacteria; class WGA-4E; order WGA-4E; family WGA-3G; genus MSPOR6. Next base: position 35,665 of record CAZZBB010000080.1, read on the forward strand.
AGGTAAAGTGAATTGGGTTAACGGAAAATACGGCAAAGCCCTTGAATTTAATGGAACTGATGCTTTTATAGAAGTTCCTGCCCATGAAAATCCACGTGAACAAATCACTATCTCACTTTGGGTCAAGAGTAATACAGACACATGGAATGCGCATGGTTGGTTTGTAGAAAAGCGTAATGCTTATGTTCTACATCCAAATCAGAATTCGAAAAATGTTGCTTGGGCATTATGTAATGGTGGTTGTTGGAATAAACCAGGTGGTTGGAGTGATGGTTCTGTTGGACCGGCAGATATTACCGAATGGCATATGTATACTACAACCTATAATAGTGATACCGGTAAATGGATTATTTACATTGATGGTAAAGAAGAGAGCGAAATGGATTTAAATAAAACCCCACTTGATGCTGATAGTGGTCCGGTATTTATAGGTAAAGATAGCTGTTGTGCTGGTAGGTTTGGTAATGCTCTGATTGATGAAGTTGCTATTTTTAATGTTGCTCTTGAACCAGATGATATCAATACATTAATGAAAAGAGGATTAGCACCAACCCTTACTTCTGTAGAAGCAGAAGGCAAGATAGCAACAAAATGGGGGAAGGTTAAGGTCAAATATTAAAATCCATTGAATAAGTAACCTTTATAATTGCTAAAGAAAAGGGATAATATTGTTCATCAATATTATCCCTTTTTTATATTTACCTTATAACACGTAATACCATTTCTATTAATTTTTGTTCCATTTGTAATTGCTATAAATGAAGTGTTGTGTGGCACAAACTAAAAGTTTATGTTACAAAAGAGAATCGTGATATATCAGAAATGGTACAATAAATGGTTTAGTTTGATTTCTCCGCTTGGATATGTCTCCTATTATAGAACTATACTTTTTTTGTATCCCGATACGGATTGTGTTTAATCTTCTCAAGAATATGTAAATATGCTTTGCCAAGTTTCGTCAATGCGGATTGGGTGATCTGACTGACGCGCCCCTCTGAACCTTCTAATATGTCAGCAATCTCTACACCACTGAACTCTTTGAAAAACTTCATCTCAATGACACTGCGTTCCTTTTGTGTCAGTTTATTCAAAAGTTCCGGCAAGTAATTTTGTAAGGTTTCGACTTCTATCTGTTGTATCACGGTATCCGCAACATTTTTGATGTCACATGCTTGTGCTTTTAAGTTTTCAGTCAACGGATTGGACATACTGTCAGCATTATTAGTTATCTCTTGATGTGTAAAAGGGATTTCGCGCAACACTTTTTTGCGTTCTGTCCAAAGCCGTGTGCATACACGCGACTTGATAAAGGTAATATAACTTGCACCATTGGGATGATCTGGATCATATTTTGGGGTTTCTTCCAATATGGTTAATAACGCAATCTGACGCAAATCTTCTACATGACTTCCTAATTGTGATTTGTTATGTATGGCACAATTCACACATTGATCTATGGACGATTCCGCTGAAAGCGGATTTTGTGGGGTGACATAGAAAGCACATTTTTGATAACTTAGATCTGTTTTTAAGTATCGCCAAAACTGGTCTATACTGTGGTGTTGAGACCAAATCCTCAGTATCTCACAGGAGCGTAGCGGTTTTCCAAATACCAACATTGTTCGCATTTTACCCCTATCTAAAAAGAACAATACTACCAGGGTTCCCAATGTTGGAATTGTGGCTTGTGCGCGATAGTGTGGTTTATGACACCCTCATTGATCCGTGTTCAGTTGTATCTGTTGTTTATGGGCAGAAAGTTTAGTCGTTGTGTTATCTATAGTCATCACATAGTTGTTTTTTCCGTGAACAAGTATACGATCAAATCCTAAGTCAGACAGATTTTGGACAAGTTCTTTACTGGCATACCACGAATCGAAAGTGATCGGATATTTTCTCAGATCAATACCATCGGCATCAAAGAAATCTAAAACTTCTCTGAGCATCGTATCAAAAAGACGCGGTTTATCTGTGTTGCCGCTCCCTTGTTTGCTGACAATACGAATATTGAGGGGGATGATAATACTCTCAATCTTGATTGTGATAGCTAACACATTTCGACCCCGGATCGTGTTACTCTGTTTTTTTTGACCACCAGTTGTAGCAATAGGAGAGCACTTTACCATATAAGCAGATACAGAGGAAAATCAATGCGAATTCAACCGAATATTTTTTTAGTTTTTCAAATTTTAAAATTTTACACCTATTAATCAAATCCTTTGTTATCCCAACCCTCAACAGGGTTTTCGGCACATAAAAAAATCATTTCTTAATAAGCAACTCAAAAAACTTGAAAAACTTATACAGCTCAAAAAACTTAAAATTAGACCGACTTCAAACAATACAGACTATCATACACACCAGAAAACTAAAGTGTATCTTATTACTACGAATCGTCCATACAGATATAATTCTCTTCATAGAATTGGTCTTTCCCCGTCCGTTGGTTCAAAATATAGCAAATGCAGGTACAAAGAATCCGCCAAATCTATGATTTATCGAATATATTCTAATACCATGTCAAAATGGAAACACAAATTATTTAACATTCAAACACTACTAAATCAATGGATCAAAAGAATAGTAAAAGACACAAAATTCAACCCAACTTTATAATTGGGACAAATTCTTGTAACCTTAAAAAAATGGCTATAAACATAGTGTAGTACTGACGGAATAGAGGTTTTACCAAAGTTACACCATGTAACGAAAAGTGCAACTTTTTTCAACATGTAAATAACTAAAATATTACTATTGTAAACATCAAAAACAGCAAATTTACAGTAAAATTAGCCTCGGTTCAAAATAATACATGGAAAAAGAACCCTATGATTCCGTAATATTCATGCCAAAAACTTTACGCATCCTATTGAGAGGTTTAATTTGCAATAACAGAAAAAATATAGTATAATATATTTCTCTATTTAATAGAGAAAGTTTGATTTTCGGGGTGTAGCGCAGCCCGGCTAGCGCGTCTGCTTTGGGAGCAGAAGGTCGGAGGTTCGAATCCTCTCACCCCGATTTCTTATGCGCCTATAGCTCAATTGGATAGAGCAACGGACTTCTAATCCGTAGGTTGCAGGTTCGACTCCTGCTAGGCGTGCCTATAAAGTGGTGGATGTAGCTCAGGGGTAGAGCGCCTGACTGTGGATCAGGAGGTCGTGGGTTCAAATCCCATCATCCACCTATTTAACATGCGTCCGTAGTTCAATGGATAGAGCAATAGCCTTCGGAGCTATAAGTTGGGGGTTCGAATCCCTCCGGACGCGTGCGCCGTTAGCTCAATTGGCAGAGCATCTGACTCTTAATCAGAGGGTTGAAGGTTCGATTCCTTCACGGCGCATCTGTTCAATGGATACAAGAACAGATAGTGCTATTGTCTTCTGGTGAGTCAAATGGATGAACGTGAAATCTAATATAGTCAGTACGTTCAAATAATAGGGCGGGTGCTGGAATTTGGTAGACAGGATAGACTTAGGATCTATTGGGGTTACGCCTCGTGAGGGTTCAAGTCCCTCCTCGCCCACTTACATATATATCTTATAGTATAGGTTATTATATAAACAAAAATTGTCTTTTATAGTTCCTATACTCGCCGATGTAAATTAAAGAGACATCAAGTATTCTATATACACGTTTTGTCTTTTGTAAGTTGACGAAGGAGTACCGAACTTGAGAGTTGAAGTCGAACCACTTGAAGACACACAAGTTAAATTAGAAATTGAAGTCCCACCAGAAAAAGTAGACACAGCATTACAAGAGGCTTACCAAACATTACGCGCCTACGTCTCAATACCTGGTTTCAGGAAGGGACGTGTTCCTTTGTCTCTAATAAAATCCAGATTTCAAGAACATATTAATTCAGAAGTAATTAGAGAAGTCGTTTTCCCCGCCTATGAAGATGCACTTTATACAAAGCAACTTGTTCCGCTGACTCAACCTACATTTGAACCCCCTTTAGATAAGATTGAAGTTGTAGAGAAGCAACCAATCGTATTCACAGCAATTGTGAATGTTAAACCAACAATCTCGGTTCCTGATTATGATAAAATAGAAACCGATAAATCCCCTGTTGATGTACCTCGACAAGACGTTGAAGATTATATAGCTAAGTTGCAATTACAATCTGCAACATTTGAACCGATTGAAGAGGAACGGGTTGTTGAGGGGACTGATTGTGTTCGAATTGATTGGATATATAGGTTAGAAGGTGAAGAGATAGAAGGTGAATCTGGAATTGATGTAGATCTTGACTTAACCTTCTCAGAACTCAATGCTGACTTGAAATCAGGACTGATTGGCATGAAGGTAGGAGAAACAAAATATATTCCTGTAAACATTGATGACAATCATCCAGTGGCTTCTATGATAGGTAAAGAAGTAGTTTATGAAGTGGATCTACATGCAATAACAGTCAAACAGCTTCCCGACCTTGATGATGAGTTTGCAAAAGACCTTGGATATGAAAATTATACACAATTACATGGAGTAATTTGGAATAATCTGGTTGAAGAAGAACGGATGCTCCAACAGAATAAACAGAAACAGGAAATCCTTGAGCAATTGATTGAGAAAACTGAAATAGAAATACCTGAAGATTTAGTTGAAGAGTATGTTGACAAGACTATTCAAAATGTACATAAACAACTCAATGCGGAACAACGAACAGCCGAAGAAGCAGGTATTGATTTGGACAAATTACCTTCAGAAGTTCGTCGGGATGTAATTCAGCAAACTAAACAAAATTGGATTTTTGAAGAAATTGCTGAATTGGAGAATATTACTGTAAGTGATGATGAGTTGGAGTGGGAAATCCGACGTGCAGCAGAGCAAATGAATCGTGATGCTCAAAAATATGCTGAATTATTAAAAACAAATAATCGATTCGAGGATTTTAGAACCCAATTACAACACGAGAAGATATATCAGTTCTTAATAGAAATGTCTTCAGAGAAAAAGTCGTTGATTATTACTGGATAGTTTGAACTTTATGACGATTCACAATTACAAAGAATAATTGCCGTCTATCTAATAGAACCAAAATCATGTGATAATGTTAGATAGTCATTATGAAAAGGGGATTCTAAAACCTGCCTACCAAGAGTTATGATTTCTCGATTTCTAATTAATCGAAAGAAATTCCATCTCAAAGTCTTTTATGAGATGTGTTCAGATATTTTATATTAAGCTTTTAGAGAAATATATACCTTATCAAGTTATATATTTGCCAAACGGACATCGAAATGAATCTTGTACCAATTGTTGTTGAACAGACGAATAGAGGAGAAAGATCCTATGATATTTTTTCTCGGTTGCTTGAAGATCGTATAATTATGATTGGATCTGTGATCGAAGATGATACAATAGCTAACCTTGTTACAGCACAGATGCTCTTTCTTGAAGGAAAAGATCCTGATGCGGATATTATCCTTTATTTGAATACACCAGGTGGGTCGGTATCAGCAGGACTGGCAATATATGATACAATGCAGTACATAAAAGCGGATGTTCAAACATGGTGTTTAGGTCGGGCATATAGTATGGGAGCAGTCCTTTTAGCTGCGGGAACACCCGGAAAAAGATATGCTTTACCCCATGCAAAGGCATTAATTCATCAACCGATGGCAGGTGGAATTGGTGGTCAAGCGACGGATATAAGTATTCATGCTAATGAGATTTTAAGAGAACGCGAAAGGCTTTATAATATTATGGCAAAACACACAAAACAGGATATCAAGAAAATCGAAAAAGATGCAGATCGAGATTTTTATATGACAGCTGATGAAGCACTTGAATACGGTATCGTTGATAATGTTGTCACCCATCGTCAATAAGATATAACTACTTTGTTTTTGTGTCTTGTTTTGATTTAAAACAGATTTGATTTAGCGTAAGTGTGTTATAACCAATACTTTACCCTTGGTATGAAATCAGAATTTTAGGCATTAAGATTTCATTATCCATAAAGCGAACTTATGCTATATTTACAACTTTATTGGTTAAGTAGTTTGGAGGAAAATAATGTCAGAAACAACTGATGGAAAAGTATTTTGCTCATTTTGTAATAGAGAAGGCACGCAAGTTAATCGTCTTCTTCAAGGGACTGAAGCGAATATTTGTGATGAATGTATAGACTATTGCAAACGTATCCTTGAACAAGGAAATACTGCCCCTGAAATACCAAATCAGTCTACAGAAGTTGAAGAACCAACAATGGAAGATGAAGAACCTCCTGTCTTGCTACTTGAACCAGCAGAAATAAAAGCAAAACTTGACGAATATGTGATTGGACAAGAACAAGCAAAAAAGATACTTTCCGTTGCTGTATATACTCATTACAAACGTCTACACCATGATAAAACAAATGATGTTGAATTAGATAAAAGCAATATTTTACTAATTGGTCCAACAGGTACAGGAAAAACACTTCTTGCAGAAACACTTGCTAAAGTATTAAATGTCCCATTTGCTATTACAGATGCGACGACTCTTACAGAAGCAGGTTATGTTGGGGAAGATGTAGAGAACATCATTCTGAAATTAGTTCAGGCAGCTGATGGTAATATAAAACGTGCACAAACGGGCATAATCTATATTGACGAAATTGACAAGATCACTCGTAAATCTGAGAATCCTTCAATAACACGCGATGTGTCTGGAGAAGGTGTACAACAAGCATTATTGAAGATTTTAGAAGGAACTGTTGCGAGTATTCCACCACGGGGTGGACGAAAACATCCACATCAAGAGATGTGGGAAGTAGATACCAAGGATGTTCTCTTCATTTGTGGTGGTACTTTTATTGGTATAGAGAATTTAGTCAAAAGCCGTTTAGGAAGACAAAGTATAGGATTTGGATCTGAAATTCAATCTAAACAAGAACAAAAAATACATGAAATTCTTGCAAAGGTAACGGCTAAAGACCTTATTAAATACGGCTTTATCCCTGAACTAATTGGAAGATTACCAGTTGTTGCTAATCTGCATGAATTAGATGAGGCAGCATTAATTAGAATTCTGACAGAACCGAAGAACGCAATTGTCAAACAATATAGGCAACTTTTAGCGTATGAAGGTGTAGATTTTAATGTGACAGATGATGCCCTTACTGCAATCGCACATCAAGTAATTGAACGTGATACGGGAGCTCGTGGATTGCGAGCAGTGATGGAGAATATAATGTTGGAGACAATGTATAAGATACCTTCATTAACTGAAGTAAACACCTGTCAAATCACCGAAGATAGTGTTTTAGGTAATAGTCCACCCGAATTAATTTACGATACATCTGAAGCCCTCAAAACCGCGTAAAGGAGAAAACAATGAGTCAAGAATCTGAAAGATCTGTAAGCGATTCGGCTGTTTTTTTGCCTGTTATCGCATTACCACCAGAGTTTGAGACATTTTTTCCAAAGACCAAAGCTATTGTCGATCAGAGGTTAAAGGATTGGACTCCCTTAAGTATTGCTCGAGAAATGAGTATAAAGGCAGCAAGAATCGCACTTGATACAGATTCAAAAGTATTGCTCCTACATCAAAAAGCCGAACTTGAGGAAGATATTGAACCACAACCCAATGATCTGCATTCGATCGGCATTGTCGCTACAATTGTTCAACCCTATGACCCAAAAGATGGAACACTACGTATTGCCATAGAGACTTCAGATAGAGCAATCGTTTCAAAATGTATTAACGAGGATGGTTATTTACAAGCTTCTGTGCAGATTGTCCCAGAACTTACGGGGGTAACTGATGCTGCAAAGTCATTGATAAAAGAGGCAAAAAGTTCTTTCCGTAGTTATGCTAAAGCACATCCTAAACGTATACTACCTGATGTTGAAAAGTATGTCCGAGATATTGAAGAACCCGGTATTCTTGCAGATAATATCGCACGTTTTGCTGATTTTCCTGCAGCCAAAAGACAAGAAATACTTGAAGAATTAAATCCTATCAAACGCTTAAATTTTGTTATTGCACTTCTTGAAGCAGACCTTGATCTACTTGATTTGAAAGAAGAAATACATAATGAAGTAAAAGAGTCAGTCCAAAAAACACATAGAGAGTTCTGGCTCCAGGAACAAATGAAGGCAATTCAACGTGAACTCGGACGAGATGAAGAGATTGATGAGATTGATGATCTTCGGGAACAAGTAAAAAATGCAGGTATGACTGAGGAAGCCGAAAAGAAGGCACTTAAGGAAATTGATAGACTTGCTCAAATTCCACCCATGTCAGCAGAATCTGGGGTTATCAGGAACTATGTTGATTGGCTGCTTGCTGTCCCCTGGAAAGATAGAACAGAAAATACAATTGAAATTGATCAAGCAGAGAAAATCCTTGATGAAGACCACTACGGATTGGAAAAACCTAAATCCAATGTTTTAGAATACCTTGCTGTTCTGAAATTAGTCGAACAGGTCAAAGGTCCAATTCTCTGTTTAGTGGGTCCTCCAGGAGTGGGGAAAACTTCATTAGGTAAATCTATTGCCCGGGCAACAGGTAGAAAATTTGTTCGTATGTCTCTTGGTGGTGTCCGGGACGAAGCAGAAATTCGGGGACATCGAAGGACATACATTGGGGCAATACCGGGTAGAATCATACAAGGATTACGGGATGTAAAAACGAAAAATCCACTATTTCTACTTGATGAAATTGATAAGTTAAGTTCCGATTGGCGTGGCGATCCTTCATCTGCTCTACTTGAAGTCCTTGACCCAGAACAGAATGAAACGTTTCGAGACCATTATTTAGATGTGGAATTTGATCTGTCTGATGTAATGTTTGTTACAACTGCTAATACTCGTCTGACTATCCCTGCAGCACTTGAAGATCGTATGGAGGTAATAGAACTCCCCGGTTATACGGATTTTGAGAAGCATAAAATTGCTACTTTCCATCCGAATGGATTAATTCCCAAGCAGTTAAACAGTCACGGCTTAAAAGAAGATAACATTACATTTGCAGATTCGGCAATTTTTGATATAATCAACAAATATACGCGTGAGGCGGGAGTTCGAAGTCTTGAACGGAGTATTACAACAGTCTGTAGGAAAATTGCAAAACAGATTGTTTCTGACGATTCACCTGATCTAAATGTTGAAATTACCTCTCTAAATCTAAATGATTACCTTGGACCGGCAAAGTTTACACGAACAAAGGCACAAGAACATGATGAAGTAGGTGTATCCACAGGTATGGTGTATACACAGGTAGGTGGGGATATAGTATCTGTTGAAGCCACACTAATGCCTGGAGAAGGCAAACTGGACATGACTGGTCAACTTCAAGAGGTTATGCGTGAATCTGTACAAACAGCAGTTGCCTACCTTCGATCTCGAGCGGAGTATTTTGACATCTCTAAAGACACATTTGAGAAATTTGATATACATATACATGTACCAGAAGGTGCTGTACCAAAGGATGGACCATCTGCAGGAATAACAGTGGCTACTGCAATACTAAGTGCTATCAACGGAAAGAAAGTACGGAAAGATATTGCTATGACCGGTGAAATTACGCTTCGTGGACATGTGTTACCTATTGGTGGTTTAAAAGAAAAAGCACTTGCAGCCTATCGTAATGGTATAGTTGACATAATTATGCCTGATGAAAACGAAAAAGATCTGGCAGATGTACCATCAGAAATCCGAGATAATATTACTTGGCATCAAGTTAGCGATATAACACAGGTAATTGATTTAGCCTTTTTAAACGAATCTGATGAACATGATGGTATTGCTCCAACTTCGGATGATGTAGTATTACAGAATCCTGATGTTATTGGACAGACTGGGAACTAAATTCTATCTCGTCAAATGTGACTTGGGTATTCGCAATATTAAGTCTCGGATGAGAATATGCCGAATCCGCGGGTAGAATTCTTCGGGAAACCGTTTCTACCATGGTAGTGTATACATAATTTAGAGGATTAACACTAAATTTCTCTTACAACAAACTCACATTATTTTAAGATGATCTCTATTAAAAATAACGAAGATGCGAGTAGATAAATTTCTGCAAATTTCAAGGCTCGTAAAACGGCGAACTGCAGCAAACACATTGTGTAATCGGGGGAATATACTTGTAAATGACAACCCGACAAAAGCAGGCAAATCGCTCAAAGTCGGGGATCATATTACTATTGTTGAAAATCGACTCCCTCCAGACGATGTAGAATATCTTACTTATGAGGTGGTAGAAATCCCATCTGGTAATGTTTCCAGAACACGTGCCTCAACATTGTATCGCCGAGTTGAATAGGGTGAAGAACATAATATATCGTCAATCTTCCAACCTACATTACACATGTTACCACGTATTGGGATAACTATGGGGGATGCTGCAGGCATTGGTCCAGAAGTTATCGTAAAAGCACTTGCCAATAGTTACACATACCAAATCTGCCAACCAGTTGTTATTGGAAGTGCAGCTGTACTTCGTGATGTCCATAGATTCCTATCTTCAAAGGGAATCCTACCTGAACGTGGACAAATACTTCCTGAAATAAAACCAATACATTCATTGAATCTGTCTCATACTTCTTTTGGGCGGATTGATATACTTGAAACATGTACATTAAAACCAGAAGATTTTTCTTATGGTATGGCAAATCCTCACACAGGAAAGGCATCTGTTGAAGTAATTGAAAAAGCAGTGGAACTTACGCTAAACGGAGAATTGGATGGTATAGCAACTGCTCCAATTTGTAAAGCTGCTATACAACGGTCCGGTTCACCATTCCCCGGTCATACAGAGATGCTGACAAGTTTGACTAAATCTAAAAAAACTGTGATGATGTTAAAGACCTGGAATATTGCACACCAAGATGAGAGGGAGTATAATAAAAAAATTAAAAAAATGAAGAATTCTTCTACAAACTCATCTAATAATATTGAGAACCTAACAGTTACTTTCGTAACAAACCATATTCCTGTTTCAGAAATAACGCAAAATCTTACTATTGATAGGATTGCAGATGTGATACTACTTACTTATGGCACACTCATCGGATTTGGGATAGAAACACCTAAAATAGTTGTAGCAGGTTTAAATCCACACTCTGGAGAAGAGGGTATCTTTGGTCAAGAGGAAAAGGAGTATATTATTCCTGCAATTCAACGAATACAGTCTGAAGGAATTGATGTTGTTGGTCCACTTTCTGCAGATACACTCTTTATGAGAGCAATTCGAGGTGAATGGGATGCAGTCGTAGCAATGTATCATGATCAAGGGAACATTCCTATTAAGATGATTGGATTTGGGAATGTAGTTAATATCACCTTAGGATTACCTATCGTCAGAACGAGTGTTGACCATGGTACTGCGTTTGATATTGCTGGACAAGGAATAGCAAACGAAACCAGCCTAATTTCTGCTTTATCAGCAGCAGCGCACTTAGCTAAGAATAAAATATGAAAGAAAAAATAAACCTATCTATTATAATACTCTGTGTCATGTCGTTGGTCATACAAGCCGAATTTGGTAACATTGGAATGTGTGCACCTAATTTTAATACATTACAAACTGGTAATTCACAGACACAAGGATCAGATTTACTAAGGATAGTTAAATCTGATCCCAATTTTCTTATCTTGCAGTTTCAACTTCCTGAATTAAAAATAAAAGAGATACAACAAAATGGAGAATCTTTTACTCATATTTGGTTTGATGGGGCAGACTGGACATTAGAGAATGGGAAACCGAAATTACCAATCTATTCAGTTTCTATTGGTTTCCCTTCATCAGGTCAAGCTTCGGTCACTTTGGTTGAAAAAAATAGCACCTATAAGAAGATTAAAAATCCTCTTATCATACAACAATTGATTGACCCATTAATTCCTGACATGCTACAAGACGAAACACTGAAATCAAAAGATGTTAAAAGTAATAATCAAAAAACCACAAACTTATACCCTCATGAATTGGTAGAAGTTATTCCCGTGGGTTTTGTACGAGCTCAAAGGGTAGGTGCATTACATATAAATCCAATTCAATTTAATAATGTTACAAAGCAGCTAATAATAACTGATGAGATAACGATCCGCATAGATTTCTATGGAACCACTCCACCCGCTCCAAGAACATTATCTACTCAATTGAGTGATAGTATTGTATATGAGAATCTATACCAATCTATGTTAATAAATAACAGTCAGGCATTCTCATGGCGGTTAGGTCAAAATTTAAGAATGCTATCCTCTCTTGCTGCTGCACCCTCTGCCCCCATAACACTTAGACGTCGTTTCAAAATGCCAATAAACAGAAGTGATATGTACCGTATCACCTATAACAACCTTAAATCTGTTGGAGTAGTACCAGAAGATATTGATTTGGACAGTATTTCTGTTGAAACAAATGGGAATCCACAAGGATTTTATATATTTGATAAGAATGAGAATAGTACTATTAATTCTGAAGATATGGTAGTCTTTTATGCTCGAAGTTTAAGCAATAAATTCACCGATACTAATGTCTATTGGTTCAGTTTTCTTCCTAAGGGAGCTGTTGAAGATGGAAATAAGACTGATTCTGATAAGTCATATCGTATTCCAACACGAACAGTAGAACCTCAAACACGGAATGTAACACCCCCGACTTCGTTCTTATCGAAACGACGTTATGAGAAGGATGTAATACATGATGTTCTAAATGGTGTAAATATCAAGTCTGAGTTGGCTGATCATTATTTTTGGACAGGTTTTAGAGGAAGAAATATACCTGAAAGCAGAAAAAATTTCCCAATTGATTTGATACAGGGAGTACCACGTGAGACTATTGAGCGTAATGCAACCATCCGCGTTAGATTGCAGGGGGCATCATATAAAGGTGCAGCACTACATAAAGCAAAGATACAAATTAATGGAAAAGAGCTTGGGGATTTAGAAGAATGGAGACGGCAAGATGCAGTTACAGCAACACGCGATATATCTCAGAAGTTTATACACCATAATCATACCAATACTCTGAGAATTGATTCGTTTGATAATCATGGTACACCTGCTGGTTCACACGATTTTTATCTTGATTGGTATGAAATACAATACTGGCGTAATTTCAATGCTGAATTAGATCGACTTGAATTTAACTCAAGAATTGAACCTTTCATTGAGGGTGTAATTCACTTCAGAGTAGGGAATCTATCATCAGATGTAATAGATGTATATAGAATGAATCAGGACGGGATATCTGAAAAGCTTATTGATGGAAATGTTTCACGTGCTGGCGGAAAATATAGGATACTTTTCCAGGATGAAGTTTCAGGATATACAAACTATTTCGCAATCTCAAATAATTCGTATAGAAGTATCGGCAAACTTATTGAAGTACCCCAAAGCACTTTACGCAATCCAACAAACCAAGCGGATTATATTATAATTACACATAAGACATTCTTGGAGAGTATCAAACCCTTAGTAGAATTCAGAAGTAAACAAGGTTTATCAGTAAAAGTAGTGGATATTGATGAAATCTACGATGAGTTTAGTGCTGGTCTATTTTTACCAGTTGCTATTCAGAGATTCTTGAAATACACCTATGAAACATGGAAGAAACCTGCCCCTACCTATGTGTTGCTTGTTGGAGATGCACACTACGATTACAAAGGGGTCATCGTAAAACGATATCTCAACGATCCGAACTTTCATGGGACTTATAATCTGTATCCGATTTTTGTACCTACTTATCATGCTTGGGCACCAGCAAGTGGTGAAACTGCTATGGACCAAAGGTTTGTTAACATAAGTGGTAACGATGCTCTTCCTGATATGTTAATAGGAAGATTATCTGTTCAAACTACCAAAGATCTTGATGGAATAATAAAAAAGATAATAGACTATGAAGATAATCCTAAAATTGGTCCGTGGCAAGCGACAATTGTACAAGTCGCTGATGACAACCTTGATAATCCATCTGATGAAATTTTTGAAACCTCCCGTGATCATCTTATCGAAGAGATAATTCCCTTTGCATATCATACAAAACAGATCTATTTACGAAAAATACGAAGTCCCGAAAAAACTAAATCTTTTATCCTTGAAGCTATCGACGAGGGAACGGTTGTATTAGAATATGCAGGACATGGAGGAATCCATACATGGGCTGACGAGTCAATCCTACATATAAAGGATACTTTTAATTTACGTAATAAATATCTCCCTTTTATAATTACTACAACCTGCCTGAATGGAGAATTTGATAAACCTCAACAATTTGGTTCACATTCACTCAGTGAACAATTTTTATTAGGCAAATACGGTGCCATCGGATCTCTTTCAGCTACACGTTTGACATACGCTGAAGCAAATAGACAATTTGATCATGATCTGTTTAAATCGATGTTTCAAAGAACACCTCTAAACACAAAAGATGGGGGACAGTTAAAGTTACCTGAGAATCCAACTCTTGGGAAAATTATTACTGATGCCAAAATCAATTTCATTACACGTACACGTAACCCTCAATGGATTCTTGGGGCAGAACAGTATACGCTATTTGGGGATCCAGCAACAAAACTTGCACTTCCAAAACTCGATATTCGTGTAGAATTAGATGAGCTTGTTCTTAATGACAGTAAGAAGATCGTCATTAAGAATAATGATGTAGGTAGATTGGATACAGAGAATACTTGGTGGAGAATAGAAGACTTTAGTACAGAGAATCTATTTGCAACTGCTATTTTCCACAATCATTTTGACGATATCCAAGGTAATGAGATTACCCAACAAACCAAGAACAGAGTATGGAAAGGGGAATATGGAACAATTCGGATAAACATTCCAAAAGCTGCAGTCCCTGGAAGAGGGGTCGTCCAACTACTTGCCTATGATGACACCCGCATGGCAATCGGTGGTGCTGAATATTGGGTAAAAACCCCTATTATATCCAAGATCGTTGAAGATGTAGATACAATAGATACACATACTCTTTCTCTCCATGTACTTATTGTAGATGATGTACCTGATGGAAAGGGTATAAACAATATCTATGTAGTTTGGGACGATACTGTTGAGTATAAAGATAGGACAGTAATCATGGTAAGGACTAACCCACCTGTAGGTCATGAAATCCCAATCGGCGGTCAATGGTATAAACTCCAAACAGGTATTCCCTTACCCCACGGTGGAAAAACGATCCGATACAGTATTAGAGTAACTGACAATACAGGTTTAGTTGTTAAGCATCCAGAAAATTATACAAAAAATTCTGTAACTATTCCAGAAGGTCCAGATATAATTATCGGTACAGATGGATCAAGTATACCTCCAATAAGGTATACTTTCGATGATGAAGTTGGAAAATATGTACTTATTGCTGAACTTCTAAATACTGGTGGGAGAAGTGTCAATTTAGATATAGATTTAGTTTTTGCAGAAGGTAATCCTGATAAAGAGGGAGATATGATTGTAGATCCCGATGCGAAAATACTTGGAACAGTAACTGTTACCCGATCTGATTGGGAGGATGCTGAAACAGCACTTCAACATGCCGTTGTTAAACTATATTTAGACAAGAATCTTGCGACTGGTTTACATAAAGTTTATGCATTAGCTGATCCAGAGACGGATTCTGAACCCGTACCAGTCATGATTATCGAGAATCCTGATCAGGATGACAATAAAAAGCGATATAAAGGTAACATTGCAGAACCGAATGATTATGATAATAAGCAATCAGTTTCCTTTATAGTTAATGAGTTCTTTTATGAACCTAACAAACCTTTATCTGCTTTTAGTTTGGATAGAGTTTTTGATCTCGATATACCTGCTTCGGTTGGTAAGTTTGGTAGTAATCGTATCGCCCTATCGGTTTCTTCCAGTGTACCGTATACATTAACACAACCTGAAATGAAATTTGCACCTATTCCGCGAGTTGCGGCACTCCGTCGTGGTTTACTGCGTACGGGAGAAGATCGTTCACAGCAATATGAAGTTTCATTTCGTGTTTCAGATGTAAAATTGGATAAACCTATTACGCTAAAATTACGATTCGACATAAGTGGTATAGAGGATGTCGTTAGGGAAAATACACCTTGGAAAGAAGGAAGTAAATTCTATAATGAAGCTTTGATACAAGAAGCAGAAAAGCTTGGTATTTATACATGGCAGCCAACCTATGAAAAGTGGAAACGACTCCCATCACAAGTCAGTTATGTCTCAGGTATAAATAAACCTAATCCTGAGGATGAAGGACCCTTATTTAAGCTTGACAGTTATATCACGCCTGTCCAAACAGAAAACGCTAATATACAACCTCTTCTACTTGAAAACATCAAAATCAGTTCAGATCTTACACCAGCGGCAACCTGGGTAATAATGTTCTTGGATTCTAACCAGTATGAAGTATATCGAAAAGATAAACATCTAATTCTTGTTCATAAATTGGAAAAAATTGGTTATCTTGATATTCCATATCGTGAGGAAACTTATGGAATTGAGTTTTTGATTCCAAAAAAGTGGGAGGTGACTCCGGATCTGGATGTGAACTCCTCAATCGTTCCATTTGAATTTGGTGATATCCTCATTTTTGTAACTGATAATTCGGGAGAAGGTGGTGTAATACTTAAGGAGACTCGTAATAAGAATGTTGGCAATGGAAGCGCAGTTATAACTCCACGACTCAGTCCAAAAGAAGAGTTCGTTGTTGGGGATTGGTTTCTGTTTTTCACTTCACGTGAATATTATGAGATAAGAGACAATACGGGTTCACCAATCATCTTACCGAGTGATAAAAAAGCAGAAGGGAAAATAAATGAAACATTATATCTAAGTCATCTTGGTATGGAAATAAATGTCACATCCAGTTCTGTTCCTTTTACTTTTGGAGATAAAATTAAATTCAGTAGTGCTCAAGTCGGAACAATTACAGCCGAAACTACTGAACTCAACCCATTCACACTTATCAGCACTGAAGACAAATCAGCACCTAAATTTAACCTTTGGGTTGATGGTCTTGAAGCACAGGTTGGTAGTGTCATCGCACCTCGTCCCCTTATTTCAATTTTACTTGAAGATGTCAGTGGAATAGATATTGATAGATTGGTTATTCGAAGAGGAGACAATCGGAAACCACTTAAACCGATCACTGACTACAAATTAAGAAATCCAAATAACGTTCACACTGTACCAATAGATTATAAACCTATTTTGTTCCCAGGAGAATATGCTTTTGAGATTGAAGCTTACGACTATAACGGAATCCCAATTGGTGGGGACGAAGGAAAAGTTGTAACACGGTTCACTGTTGTAGATATGCCAGATATTGAACCTCCTGCTATAGAAGTCCTTGTAAACGACGAATTACTTGCAATTGAGGTAGTTTCTCAGGATTCAATTACGAATGGAAACATTGATGATAGCATCCGTATAACCCAACAACCCAACTGTAAGATACAAGTAACAGACGATATTGCTCTTGACGATACACTCTTAAGTATCAGTTTTAATAGGGTTACATTGGATGAAACAACACGACATTATCGTGAATTTGATAGTGCAACTTGGGTATTTGATGAGGAAATCCCAGATAAAGCTAACTTCAATTTCGCACCTGACTTAGAAAATGGTACATACAGACTTCAAATATCTGCTACTGATACAAGCGAAAATACAACAGAAATTGAGACGTTCTTCACACTTGACGAGGCTGTAACGCTAAGTGAAGTATTTAATGTACCTAATCCTATAGAGAAAGGTAAGACTTTCTTTACCTATCAGTTGGCACAACCCTCTGATGTTGTGACTATCAAAATATATACTGTTAATGGTAGACTTATCCGTACTATTGAAGATGGAAGTGCATTACGGGGAGCAAATGAGACATTTTGGGATGGAAGAGATGAGATAGGAATTAAATGTGCTAACGGTGTATATTTATACAAGGTGATTGCACACACTGGTGATGAGAAAGTAGAAAAAATAGGAAAACTCGCAATCTTACGTTAGAATAGTCATCTTCATGCATTAGTCTCATTGCATAGGTGAATAATCTGTCGGTTCAAGGATTTTACTACTTGCCACATTAACTAATGGTCCACCAACTTCCGTAAGTCGTTTTGCTTTTTGCCACTCCGGATCAGCTATAAAGGCATCCCATGCTTGTTGATAATGCCCCAAATTATCAAAAGCAAGTAGATAAACCAATTCCGTTGTAGTTGCTTCCCCAATAGCAGTCTCCCAGAAACCGATTACCTTCATTCCATGTTTTTCAAACAGAGGTAGTGTTATATTTGCAAACCTGTCATTCAGATTCTTCATCTTACCCGGGACAACTTGATACGTACGTAATTCATAAATCATATAGTTCTCCTATCATATTTGCAGTTAGAAACCGTACTACAAGATACCGAATTCATCGTATACTTGTCTTAGAGTAGCACCTTCTAATAGTGCATCACGTGTTCTGTTTTCGCTACTTACTTTCTCTAATGCAGCTTTGATAACCTGTTCTTCAACTGGTTGTGGTATTACAATTACACCATCAGCATCCCCAAAAACAATATCGCCCGGATTAACAGTAACCCCGCCACATTCAATTTGCACATTATAGGCAACAACTTCACCACGTCCATTGGAATCAACTGGAGATATGCCAGTTGTAAATATGGGAAATCCCATCTCCATAATCGCACGGACATCACGAATGAAACCTTCAATGATAGCACCACGTGCCCCACGGACCCGAGCTGCAGTTGAGAGAAGTTCTCCCCAAAAACATATACGAGTGCTACCATTTGTCGAACAGATTAGTACTTCATTCTGTTTTAGACTATCTACTGCAGCGATTTCCTCTTGATATGGGTTCTCAGGTATTTCGTAGGTTTCCAAACACAACACCGGTAACGCTCTACCCACAACCACTGTTGTTGGAAGGAGCGGGCGTATTTTATGACTAAGTGCTTGATTGCGAAACCCATGTGCATCTAAGGCATCCGAAACAACAGCCACATACAGTTCTTCAGACATCATATTGAAGAGTTTAGTATCGTCTTCCCATTCTCTTTTCTCTTCGGTTTCCATAGTATTTCCTTAGAGAATCAATAATTCTCGTATCCGACTTCCTTTAGTCGTGCTGCTTTCTCTGCAACACCGTCGCTCATCTTTTTCTTATAAGCTTGTAGTTTCTCATCCAATTCAGGATAAGCAAGTGCCAAAAGTTGTACAGCAAATATCCCGGCGTTCCTTGCCCCACCTGAACCTATTGCCATAGTTCCTACCGGTATTCCAGGTGGCATTTGAACTGTAGCATAAAGTGCATCAACACCATTGAGCGGTCCACCATCAATTGGGACACCGATGACAGGTAATGTAGTATGTGCAGCTATCACACCTGCCAAGTGGGCTGCACGTCCAGCACCAGCAATGATGACCTTACCTCCTTCATCTTTTATTTTCTCTGTCCAAGCCATCGTACGTTCAGGAGAACGATGGGCTGAAGATACCGTTATCTCAAACGGCACATCAAATTCATCTAATACCTTTGCGGCTTCAGACATTTTTTCTAAATCGGAATCACTTCCCATGACGATACCAACAAGTGGTGTTTTCTGATCTGTAACTGACATATCTGTTCTATACCTCTAATAATAAGTGTAAAAACCGAGTAAGTAGTTTATTCGGCAGAATACAATAGTGTAGGCTCATTCATTACAAGAAATTTCGTTATGGATAAATAATATGTGAATTTCTTTCAATAATCAGTGGTTCTGTACCTCCAGATGGAAAGTTGGAAGCCCATACCTGTGGATCATAATCTCTTTTGACAAAGCATGCACGATGAACAGGTACAGCATGTTTTAATCCTATACGCCTTGCCATTTTTACACATCCATCAAAGAACGGAAACTCACCTTCTGAAGGATGGTTTGTAAGGAAACCAATATCTGGTTTTAGGACCGCAACAGGTGAGACAAGTTCGTCATGGTTTGCAAAGTTGTTGATAGGATCACCACTGACGTATACCGTCACCCCATCTATGACTAAGACATACCCTAAATGGGTAACATCAGGTGGTCCGATACCAGCAGCTGGATCACCTTTAGGTGGTTTTGCATAAACAGCATGTACTGTTATATCATTCATTTTAGTGGATTCACCAGCAGAGATCACTGATACATTCTCAGAATCAACATCTGTATCGGAGACAATTTGGTTAACACTCTCTTCTGGACCAATAAACTGTGTTTCAGATGATGTATCCCATATCCGTCGTATTGATTCTGGACAGGTATGATCACCGTGTGCATGCGTTAATAACACAAAATCGGTTGGTAAATCTGATTCATTAAGTGGGGAATTTGTATGTATAAAGTTGTCAGATGGACGATTCAGAGGAAAATAGGGATCTATCAATAAAATTGTCCCATTTGAATCTTTTAAACCAAAACTGCTCTGTTCAAACCAATGTATGGCTACCGAACCTTTTGATACTTCTAAGCTAACGAATGGATGCATATTCTTCCTTTGTGTTAGGTTAATAAATGTATTTTCTTTTTTCGACAATAGAGATAGACTACAAACACACCGGCAATTGCACCAAATACATCAGAAACCCAATCTGCAATCGTTGCAAACCTTCCTGGCACAAATGCCTGGTGTATTTCATCACTTGCACCATAAAGTATGGAGATAATTGCTGCAGTCACCCAAATCCATTTCTTTGAGAATCGTTGCGGTGATGCATTTAGGAATGCAATAGTGAGTAAAATACTTAGTATAGCATATTCTATGAAATGGTAAAGCTTGTCAATACTCAACCACTCAAATTTTGGTGTTGGGAGTGGTGGTTGTTTCATGGATGAAACAATAAAAATCAGTGCCATGTAAAGTAATGGTGGCATCCAGTATTTGATAATTTTCATGGCAACATGACTAAGATATGATGCTATTTCAAAGCATTCAAAATTGCATCTACATCATAGACACAACCTCCCCATGTTCCGCCACCTACCGATTGTAATGCTGCCCACAGGCGTGTATCATCAGGTAACGCTTCATCTGAAGATAAGTCTTCGCGTGGTTGTCTTTCAGACAAAACCCGTTTACCTTCTTCTGTACCATATTCTATACCACCATGTCCAATTAGATCAATACTTCCAACGAGTTGCTTTGTATCAACTTCAATCTGAATTATATCATCATCAAGTAATTTACCGATGGAGCCATCAGCAAGTGCTTCTGGGCCAACATGTCCAATACATGCACCCGTAGAAACCCCTGAGAATCGAGCATCTGTTATAAGGGCAATGTTTTTACCAAATGACAAGTGCTTTAAAGCAGAGGTAAGTTGATATACCTCCTCCATACCTGTTCCTTTAGGTCCACGGCAGCATAGAACAATAATATCACCAGGTTTGATTTCCTTTTCTCCTTGTCCCTTAAGGGTTTGAATTGCTTCAGATTCACTAACGAAAACACGTGCTGGACCTGTCATACGATACACACCATCTTCATCTACAACACTTGGATCAATAGCAGTACTTTTGATGACCGAACCTTCAGTTGCAATGTTTCCTCTTGGAAATGTGACAGTACTTGTCAATCCTGCTTTCTGTGCGTCATCTGGACTTAGTATTACATCATCAGGTGAAATGTTGTCGTGATCTTGTAAGATCTCTCGTATCCTTTGTCTACGTTCTGACCCTTCCCACCAATCAAGGTTTTTACCGAGTGTCTCACCAGTGGCAGTTATGACATCTTCATTTAGTATTCCACCCAATTCACGTAGGTGTAACATAACCTCTGGAACACCACCTGCAAGAAATACTCGTATTGTAGGATGTCCTACCGGTCCGTTTGGTAATACATCAACAAGACGCGGGACACTTTGGTTGATTTTTGTCCAATCGTCAACTGTAGGACGAGGAAGACCTGCAGCATGAGCAATTGCTGGTATATGTAATAATAGATTCGTCGAACCCCCAAACGCAGCATGAACTACCATAGCATTACGGATAGCATCAGAGGTGACTATATCGTTGATTGTTAGTCCTTTGGAAGCTAAATTCACCACAGCCCGAGCAGAACGTAATCCCATGTCTGACCATATATTTTGCCCTGACGGTGCTAATGCAGTATGTGTCAGACTCAAACCCAATGCCTCACCGACAACCTGGGAAGTTGCAGCAGTACCAAGGAATTGACATCCACCACCTGGTGTAGCACAAGCACGACAACCCATATCAGCTGCATCTTGTAGACTAATCTCGCCATGAGCAAAACGAGCACCAATTGTTTGAATCTTACCCGCATCTTCACCAGTTGTTGGAGGGAGTGTTACCCCACCAGGAACAAGCACTGCAGGTAATTCACGCATAGAGGCAAGAGCCATCATCATCGCTGGTAGACCTTTATCACAGGTTGCAACACCGACCACTCCTTTTCTTGTAGGTAAAGAGCGAATCAACCGCCTGAATATCTGAGCAGCATCATTTCGATACGCCAGACTGTCCATCATTCCAACTGTACCTTGTGTTCTACCATCACATGGATCTGAGCAATATCCCGCAAATGGTATAGTAGCAAGTTCTTTAAGTTCATAGGCTACTGCCTGCATCAGAAGACCAACCTCCCAATGACCGGTATGATAACCAAGGGCAATCGGTGTACCATCAGGAGCTCGAATCCCACCCTGAGTACTGAGTATTAGATATTCTTCACGTCGTAGTTCTGTCGGGGCCCATCCCATTGCAGTGTTATGGCTTAATCCAAAGATATCACCACTGGGTCGTTTAAGAAGCATTTCTGGTGTTAACGGTAGACTACCTTCAGGTCCAGCAGCATGTGTTTGTATATCATAAATATCATTATCACCAGTTTCTAAGATATCTGTATAGTTAATTGATTTCGCCATTAAGTCGTATCTCCATTTTCTCATTTATACTATGCAATTTTAGATCTAACCAGTGTAATTATCAAGTAATGTTTGATCTTTTATTATAAAACAATTCTTGGTAGGTGTATATACTATGGAGGGTATGTGTGAAATGTATAAAACTTTATTCATTTTCTATAGAAAGTTGTTGAATCCAATCATCAGTAGTTCCATCTCCCAATACTATCCATGTTTTCCTATTCGATTTCTTCAACATAATATCAGTCTGTATGTGTTGCACATTTTTAACATGCAGAAAAGTAGCATATTTTGAATTGCACCATTTTTCCATGAAAGACCTACGATATGCTAACTCAATCCCTTCAAGACCAAATATATCTAAACTGACTTGATTACAAATTTCATCAAATACCATACTATCAAGTTGTGTTTCAGAATAATAAGTTTCTACTTCATCCACCTCAAACGCACCTTTGATAGGTCCTCCACTTTCTTTCATTATAACATGGTCCCCAACATCTATTGATTCATAGGGTGGAACTTTAACCTTACTGATACGTGTCTCAATTGTCTTGTGTCCATCTAATATTAGATCAAGCCACGGTTGTGTTGAGATTGCTAAGTGTGTTTTTGGCATTTCACTTCCTTAGAGAAACTTACCTGTATTTTATTGTTCATTAGATCGTTCAGATTACTAAACAATAATACATAGTCGTGATTATTGCAATCACGACTATGTATTAAAGAAATGATAACTTTAGGAAAATAATATCAACTAACCAAATAGCAACCAATAATTGTTGTATTAAAACTTAAAAAATGTCTAATCTATTTATTTTGGTTAGATAAGAGCTTAATTACTTCCTTTCTTCCTTCTTCGACCCTTTTCTGGTCTGCATTCATTTGTAACAACCCCAGAACAAACTCTGTCAATCCCCAATCTACATAAGCAGTATCAATTGGTAGAACACCATCATGTTTTCGAATATTCCTTTCTGCACCTTTATTAAGAAGTAGTTTTGTTGTTTCAACATGACCCAGAAAGACAGATCCGTGTAATGGAGTTCCACCATCACGATTTTGACCATTAACATCTGCTCCATTATCAATTAGTAATTCTGCAGCGGCTGTTTTCCCGTTTAGTGCAGCAAAACTCAATGGAGTCATACCAAATTGCTGATCCATTGCATTAACATTTACTTTTTTCTCAATGGCTATTTTAAGGGCTTCAAGGTCACCTGTTGCTGAAGCTTTCCATATATTTGAGGACGATTGAGGTGAGTCTTTTACATGTACTGATAGGATCTTTATAACCTCTTCTCTATTCTCTTTGAGTTCAGTCTCATCTATCTCTACCGGTATAGACCTGAGTATTCCTTGTGTTATTACCCATTCCGTCTTAGCTGAATCAATTGCTGTTCCATTATACAAATTTCGAAGACCTGCATCAATCCCACGTTTTAATAGCAGTTTTACAACATCAACACGTCCTAAAAAAGCTGCAAAATGTAATGCAGTACCATTATCTTTAGTCCGTGCATTAATATCAGCACCTTTATCTAATAAAAATTCAACAACCTTGGTATGTCCCATTAATGCAGCGACACTTAATAGAGGATCTCCAGACTCTTTGTTTCTGTAATTTACATCAGTTCCCTCTTCAATTGCCTTCTGGACGAGTTCAAGTTTACCATTGAATGCTGCATCCCAAATATCAACCTTTACTTCTAATTTTTTTATATCAAATTCAGCATTTAGCATTTTAGCAATTTTCGATCTACCCGCACCAAGTTTCTTTGGATCTACTTTAAGTTGAAACATACCCGTGATGAATTCTACCATTCTCCAAGGAGCATATAAACCACTAACGGGAGAATCTCCCTCGTGGTTTTCTCTATTTACATCAGCTCCTTTATCTATGAGGAGTCTTGCCATTTCTGAACGTCCTAAAAAGACTGCAATATGAAGTGGAGTACCACCATCCTCTTGTCCGGTATTTACATCCGCCCCATGCTCAAGGAGAAATTCAGCGGCTTTTAATTGACCAAATAATGTTGCCCAAGATAAAGGTGATAAATCCGCTTCATCAGAAAGCTCATTGATATCCGCACCTTCATCAAGGTATCTTCTGATACCTTCAAGATCACCAGTACGGGCTGCCCCCCATAGATCTTTTTGTGGTAATTTAACCAATTCCCGTTTCCCCCAATCCTCATCTTCTGGTATAACAAACGGAGGGTTAGGTCTTCTATTCCATTCAGGCATTCCACCACTAATCTCGCTCAAAATTGCACTCTTACGGGTTCTGATAAAATGTCGCGCTTCTTCTAATTTCTGATCGAATGTTACATTTCTTCGTTCCCACCACTGTTCTTTATCTCCGAATTTAAGCTGCTGAGGTATCATATGCGGTTTTACCAATGTTGCAATTCTATCGACTTCAGCAAGCAATTGATCCTCATTCCAATGTTCATCAAGGATATTCCTAATAGTCTCGGCATATCTTTCTTTACCTTCATCAAGTTGGTATAGTTTATACGCGATGAGTCCTTGAGTCTTGACCGAGAGAGGCATTCTCACATTTCTACCACGTTTTTGCATATCAAAGTTGGAGAATAAGGAATCAGCCCCCCAAGGGAGGAAATGAAACTTATCCGTGTCAGGATTCAAATACACAAAAAAGTTGTTGTTGTTACCTGAATAACCATCCCAGAAACCTAATAAACCCTCAATTGCCCAAAAACGATAAAAACTATCCAGATCCACTAATTCACCAATTTCTTGTTCAGTTACATTATCCTTAGTAAGAACATCTATCAATGCTCTAATATGTTTCCTTCCCCTTTTCTCTTTACCCCGTTTATGTTCAAAACTCATATCCCATTCTTCATGAAAATCGACGACTGTACCTTCAAAGAGTGTACCTTTGTCATTCCCAAACGCTCGTTTAAGTAATGGATTTCTGAATGATTCAACATGAGAGTATACACCCAGATTATTGCCATTGACAGTGACTTGAGCATACGCACAAAGAGGCGCTGGAGAACCAACTGCATTAAACAGCGCGTACCCCATAAATTGACTAATCTGCATCATATCCTGTTGATTGTTATTGAATGTCAGATTCGTCAAACCATCAATTTCACCCTTTTTGTCAAATTCATTTAGTTTTATTTTTAAAGATGGACGGTTATGGCTCTGAGATCCGATAAATCCCTTCTTACGGATACCCACCTTAGGGAATTCTACCCCATCTATACTTACACTTGCTTCAACATAGGTATATGGATGTTCCGGTGGTGCAAATTGACGTGATGGTTTTAACACATCTTGGAATCCCCTTGACTGATATCGAAGTGTATTCCAATTCTCTTCTGATATAGTAATTTGAATCTCCAGAACACGATCAGTTGGGAATATATCATCATAGGTTAATTCTTTTGCATCAATATTGAATGCCTTAATTGCGAAAATAAAAATTGCTATGTATAAGAAACCTTTTATCATATTATTCTCCTAAAATCAGTATCAAATCTATTATATTATATCACATTCTGTTGTAAATTTCTTTATATTATGCAATTTTAGTATCTCAACAAGAATACTATATATCTTGGCATAAAACATTATTTTGATAGCATTTTTCTTATATTGAGTTCAGCACTGAAAATTGTCCAAACTACAGTAAGAATATAGAGACCCGTATTCTTACTGTAGTTTAGGTACAATACGATATGGATCTCTATATAGATTTTCTTTTGATGCTATAGGGATTTAACCTTTATATTCCTACACCACAATCTACCACCATGATCTTGGATTCCGATATGTCCTTTCCTTGGAAAATCCTTTAAAGCAATACCGAATTTGTTCCTACTTCCATCAGGATTTTCGTGAGGTGTATCCCATAAATCTAAATCAGCATCAACAATCTCTTCACCATTCATCTCAACTTTAACTTGGCTACCATCACATGTAATCCGCATCTGATTCCATTCACCGGCAGGATTACAAACATTACGTGTGGGTTCCAATGCATCATAAAGAGCACCACAACAATGTTTGGTTGCTGGATCTTTACCGTGTGTATCTAAAATCTGTATTTCTAAGCCAGTCTGAACAGGATCATTCAGATTAGCCCATCGAATAAAAACTCCACTATTTACATTTGGTTCTGATTTATACTCAAGATCCAAAATGAAGTTATCAAATTGTTCTTCAGTATAGAGGTATTGTCCACCCTTAACAGTACAAAGAATCGAACCATCGTCTACAACCCAACCTTCATCATTGCCAGTTGCACCCCATCCATTTAATGTTTCACCGTCAAATAGAGATTTCCAACCATTTTCATTTGCCATTAAATATTTCCTCACTATTGGTAATTTATGATAATCATAAGAATAGTTCTATTTTAGACTTTGTAAGAAAAGTCTACCTAAATCAAGGTTAAATTCGAACTCCGATTTTGACCATGGACTATTATAGCCAATAATCGGAACATAACTTTCATGTCTTGAACCGTGGGAACGAATAGATACGGATTCTTCAGCAACTTGCAATTCCCCAAATACCGTATGTTGGTCAGCCAATAAGAATATATCCCCTATCCTCTCCAAGTGTAGTTGAAATTTCTGTGCAGCCTCTTGAGCTGAATACACTTCTTCAATTCCATCTGTAGAAATGAGACTCTGAATCGCTTCATCTAAATCATTCGGATCATTTAAGAATACATACGCTGCACCTCCTAAATTACCATGATGTGCAACATATCTATCTTTTATAATTGGAATAGAATCTGCTTGTATAGCATCATTTTGAAGAATCCGTGCGGGGTCAAGTGCAGTCGTCTTATCCATCATTCCATGATCCGCAGTGATATATATTTCTCTATCTGGTTCTTGGTCAACAATATCCCCAATTATATTATCAAGTTCAGACAAATGTCTCTGAGAAATCTCATGCTCTGGTGGATATTTATGTTGTACCCAATCTGTTGTAGAGCAATAAATCAACTGCGGATCATACTTCCGAATAGAATATAAGACAGATCGTAACAACCACCAGTTTATTTCATTAGAGTAAATCGGTTCAGTCGGACCAACAGAATCAATGAATTCTTCAGGTGGATCTTCTGCAGCAACCTGAATATCTGCACCATTCTCTAAAATCCGTAGCAACTTCTTTTTTGTCACAAACAGTGCTGTAGTGTCAGCAAATTTTGTAGTTTTTGCTACTTCAAATAGAGTAGGTGAGAGTAAGAAACGGTTATCCTCTATGAATTCTCCCTTACGTGTTCTCCTATCCACATAGTAGTTCGTCGTAATACCATGTATATCAGGAAATGCACCAGTAGCAATACTGACATTATTGACATTCGTAACCGACGGAATTACAGAATGACCATGTTGAAGAAAACCTGATTCAGCTAACTTAGATATATTTGGGATTTCACTTGCTGATAAGTAATCATAACTTCCAGCATCAATACAAATTATAAGTACTTTACGTCTACTCACAACATTTTAACTTTCAATCGAAAGAAAATCTTACAGACTATACCCTTCTTCTTCGTCATGGAGCAATAGCAATCCTAACAATCTCCTGTTTAAAAGCATGCGCGAATGCAGCATTAATTTCAGACAATGGGTATATTTGTCCTATTAGATCAGCAAATGGATAATGTGATCTCTGTTCTTCTATAAAACTAACAATCTTATCCATTATATTCGGATGATAGTTGTGTACTCCTTTAAGTGTAATGCATTTTGTGACTAATTGATGCACATTAAATGGGATTCCATCAAGTGGGTATACATAACCAAGAGTCAAACATTTTCCCCCAATAGCTAACCAGTCAATCATATCAGGTAATGCTGGTGGAGCCCCACTCACTTCAACAACAAGATCAACCCCTCGTCCATCTGTTAAATCATCTAATTGTTCCGATATCTCGTCTTTTGAAGTGGTTTCTACGTTAAAGGTATGTGTAGCACCATAACGTAATACAGTTTTCAAACGAACATCCTGTTTATCCACTACCCCAACAATACTATACCCTTTAGAACGCAGATAGCAGGCTGCATATATTCCTAACATACCTGCCCCATGCACAACAGCGGATTCTCCCGGTTCAGTTCCAATTGATTCAATGCCGTTTACAACTGTTCCCAAAGCACAATTAATTGGGACTACCTCTTCATCTGTAAGTGAACCAGGAATTTTATGTATTGAAGTTCCTTTCTTCAACTGAATATGGGTAGAGAATCCACCAGACAGTGCATTTTCGCCTTCACTTTCTGCATGTCCATATTTAAACATGGATTCGCACTTTTGTGGAAGGTTAATATTGGAGCAGTAATGACATTCACCACATGCAGTAGTAAGACTCCATGTAATCCTATCTCCTACTTCTAAAGGTTCCCCTTTATCACATTTCAAAGTTGTCGGAGCATCAACAACTCCGACAGCCTCGTGTCCTAAAACACAAGGAACAACCATATCACGTCTACCAGATACAGTGTGCAGGTCTGAACCACAAATTGTAGCGAGTGAAACTTTAACTAATACTGTATCAGGAATCGTTTGAATGGGAACAGAAATAATCTCAAATGGTTTACCAACTCCGTGAAATATTGCTGACTGAGCTAAATCTTGGGTCATAATATCTATTGTACATAATCCTTTTAAAAAAATAATTATCCTGTTTTTGAATATTCAGTTCTTAAACCCACTGTTATTATTGCTAAAATATACTTGCCACGTCAACTATTATTTCGTATAATTTCACATCTTAACCGAAACCAAGAGGAATTATCTATAATTCATGAACCAAATTGCAGAAGTATTAATTGAAGCCTTACCCTACATACGTCGTTTCTCAAATCGGAGAATTATTATAAAATATGGTGGGGCTGCAATGGACAATGAATCACTCATTGATTCCGTCATTCAAGACATCGTATTAATGAAATTTGTTGGGATGCGACCTATTGTAGTCCATGGGGGTGGACCAAAAATTAGTGCATGGATGGATAGAATAGGAAAAGAAGCAGAATTTATACAAGGATTACGGGTCACTGATGCTGAAACTGTAGAAATAGCTGAAATGGTTCTTGCAGGAACAATTAATAAGGGGATCGTCTCAAGGATAAATCAACAAGGCGGGCAAGCCATAGGACTTTGTGGGAAGGATGCGAATTTAATTGTCGCTGAAAAATATACACCCCATGTAACTGATAAAAATGGTAAAGAAACAGCCATAGACCTCGGTTTTGTTGGAAATGTCATAGGCGTAAATGCACAACCCATAATCACACTTGATGAAGCAGGTTATATACCTGTCATAGCACCTAATGGTATCGGTGTGGATGGACAAACATACAATATAAATGCGGATACAATGGCAGGAGAAATTGCATCCGCACTACAGGCAGAAAAACTAATTCTACTTACCGATACACGCGGAATATGTAGTGATATGGAAGATGATTCAACCTTGATTCCAACGATCAAAATGAAGGAAATCAACAAACTTATTGATGATCAAGTAATTACGGGTGGAATGATACCTAAAATTGAAGCGTGTGCTACCGCACTAATTGGAGGAGTTTCAAAAGCACATATAATTGATGGAAGAATTGAACACTCTCTATTGCTTGAAGTATTAACAGAAGGTGGTATAGGAACAGAAATCATTCGGTAATGAAAGGTGGACATATGGAAACTAAGAAAAAAGTTGCAGCCATTCTCACGACCTATTTTCCTAACTCACATGCTGATGTCATAGCAACAAAATATATGAAGGGTTATCCAACAGATGAAGATCTTAAACCACCACGCGTGGAATTGGTCTCAATTTATCTTGATCAGATTGATTCACGGGACATCGGGGTTGGATTAGCAGAAGAGCATAATGTACCAATTTATCCAAGTATACGTCAGGCATTAACACTTGGTGAGAGTGAACTTGCTGTAGATGGCGTATTATTAATTGGGGAGCACGGTGATTATCCACACAATGAATTTGAACAGCACATGTATCCTCGACGGTATATGTTTGAACAAATTTGTGGGGTATTTGCTTCTTCTGGACGGTCTGTTCCAGTTTTTAACGATAAACACCTTGCTTATAATTGGGATGATGCCATTTGGATGTATGATCGCGCTAAGGAGCTTAATGTTCCATTTATGGCTGGTTCATCCCTACCATTGTCTTGGCGACAACCTTTTTTAGAACACGATCTTGATACTCCACTCGATTCTGCTGTTGGTATTGGCTATGGAGGTGTCGAATCTTATGGATTTCATGCTCTTGAAACACTCCAGTGTATGATAGAACGTCGGAAAGGTGGAGAATCTGGGATTGTTGCTGTTCAATGTTTAGAGGGTGATACGGTATGGGAGGCAGCAGAAAAAGGAGAATGGTCTATGACATTAGCTGAAGCTGCTTGTCGTCAGATTAAGAACAGACCTGATACCTCTATTGTTGAAGGATGTCCAAGTCCGACTGCTTTCTTAATTGAACATACTGACGGGTTTAAATCCGCTGTCTTAATGTTGAATGGATATGTTACTGATTTTGCTTATGCCGGATTAGTTGGTGAGGAGATCCAAGCAACAGAATTCTATCTTCAAAATGGTGTTCCATTCTCTCATTTCAGTTATCTGAGTTTAAATATAGAGGTGATGTTTCTTACGGGTGTTCCACAGTATCCCGCAGAACGAACACTAATAACTACAGGTGTTCTGGATTCGATAATGCATTCTCGACATCAAGGGCATATTCGCCTTGAAACACCCCATTTGGAAAATATCAAATATCAATCTTTTGATAAACCCCTTACCCGTCCTACAGCCCCACGGCCAGAAGGAGCGACTCTGGAGAATTAATTATCCTTCTTTTTTGACTTTTATTTTACTTCACTACATTTCTGAAACAGGATTCGTAGGTTTTCTTGTGTAACATTCGGGTCTTCTATAATAATCCGCGCCCCACCGATTACATCCATAAATCCTAATTCTCGTTGGTAACGTGGTACAACATGTAAATGTAAGTGGGGTATACTTGCTCCAGATGTTTCACCCATATTAAATCCTACATTGAACCCGCGTGGTTGATACGCCTCTGACAATACCTCGAAACTTAAACACTGTAATTCATGCAGACCGAACACTTCATCAGAATTCAACTCACGTAAATCTACGACATGTCTTTGTGGGAAAATCAACAAATGTCCGGGACTATAGGGGTATAAGTTAAGCGATATAGTAAATAACTCTGTGCGATATACTTCTAACCTTTCTACCTTATCATCTTTTTCAACAATTGCACATAATATACATTCAACATCGGGTCGATTCTTTCCTTTGGCATAGGGTAATTTGTTTGGTACAAACAGGTTTTGACGCATTATGCTATCCTTATCTCATAGTGTTATACTGGAACTGTTTCATAATAAACCATGTAAGATATAGATGCAAGTATAACGTGCGTGTGAGGTCTCTTAAGTTTTTGGCACTATAGGCGACAGTTTAATCATTAGGCTCCTCTGTAGGAGGGGATTCCGATCCCCGATTCTTACATTTCTTCTGTAGGAGGGATTCCGATCCCCGATCTTAACTACAAACGTATCGTTATTCGAAGAACATACCTTGAAGCTTACCTATGCCACAGGGAATGCATCCCCAACAAGTGGTTCTCCATCTTCTACTTCAATTGTTGGAACAAGTACATGCCCGGGTGATTGTTTGTTGTTATAGCATACATCTTGTGCCATGAAGATCATGACAAAGGCACGACGTTGATGATCTGTAACATTTGGCGGTGTACCGTGCCAGTTAAGACAGTGGTGGAACATACACTCTCCAGCTTTCAACTCTACTGGAATCCCATGACTTATATCTAAACTCCGTCTTTCTGTCCACGGATTTGGTGGGGGTTCTCCACCTTCTTCTTGTGCTTTGCTTGTTTCTGCATCAAATGCTGCTTTTGCCTCAACTGAGAATCGTTCGTCTCTATGACTTTTAGGCATAACGTGCATACATCCACTGTCTACCGTGGCATCATCCAGTGCCAACCAGCAACTGACAATGTTGGGTGGACTAAGGGGCCAGAAGAAGAAGTCGTGATGGAAACCGAAATGACCGTTATCTTTTGGTGGTTTAGAGATGACTTGATCGTGCCAGAGTCTAACTTCAGGCGTCTCTAATAATGCACGGGCTGTCCCCGCAATCAATGGATTATGGATTGCTGCTTCATAACTTTTTTCTCGTTTCCACATGTTGACGTATTGATGTATTGCTCTCGGGTGGCCACTTCCACGCTTGAGTTTATCTTCTTTTCTATCGTGACCGTATTTGAATTCTGGAGATGAATCGTCCCCTTCATTGAGTTCTAAATTGATGATCACATCTAATCCATCCCGCATGGTTTCTACACCGTCGTCATCCAATACTCTTCCGAATTTGAGATATCCGTTTTCTTGAAAAAAGGCGACTTGTTCCTGTGTTGCCATTATGTTCTCCTGAGTTTATTCTTATTTTATAGCTACATATATGAAGTCTTATTATGTGAAGATTATAGCATATTTGTGTATGTCGAAAACTAAATTATCCATACGAAACGCTTTTTATCGATGCTTTTGCCAGATAGGAATATCCATTTGAGTTATCTGGTTCAAGTTCAATGATTTTTTCAAAATCCATAATGGCTTCATGATATTCTGCAGCTCTAACTTTTGCCATTCCACGATACAAGTATGCTTTTACATTATCAGGTTGAAGTTCAATACCTTCATCAGAAGGAGTTCGCTGAGAATTATTGTATCACTTTTCTGTCAAATTGACGACTTTTTATAAATAGAACACACAGCAAAGAGAAATAAATAAGTCTTGAGAGAATTTAGAAATTAATAGTATTAACATAATGGGTATTTTGGAATAGAAATTCTGATATATTTCACAAAATAGTATAATTACGATAATTCACATAATAGGATTAGTATTTTTCAAACAGGTAAATTATTAATGATAATGAGACTCAGTATTATTTTATGATAATGATAATGAGACTCATTTATATTTATATTGAAATATAACTATATAGTAATTTAATAGCATTTGATGATTAATCTATTATATTATGTTATTTTATCTGCAATCTGTCATAATCTTATATCTTTAATTATTTGAGTCGTAAAATGGATATATAGGAATGACCATTAAGATGCTGATGTTTATATTCTATTGAACTTGCCCATTGATCATAGGCATTTTTCAGAGTGTGTACCCCATCTACAATTCAATTAAGTAAAATATAACATAACATATGTGATTCACGGAAAAATGGTATAGTTAAATTAATAAACCCATATAGAATAAGGGTTCGTAGAATTGCTCCGTGAAGGTTTCCGTGATGGAGTTGTGGATTTCTCAATCGAAAATTAACAGATACTATAGTTTGAGATACTATAAATCGGACAATTTTATCCATTTTGTCCTAAAATTCAGGCAAATGTTTAGGTTCTGAAATCGATCTTATATTAACGTGAGTTTGATAATAGGTGTATAAACTACATTTTTCCAAATATATTACTCTTCTTGACTCGGTAGGGGCGGTTTGTAACCGCCCTGAATCCAAAAACATGAGTTATCAAACTCACGTTATATTAGTTGAATATGCTTGTTGAATTACTTTTTAAATTGTAGTATAATTCTTTTTAGAATATGTGCTAAATCCTATCTGTATATGTTCCTATTACAGTATCATTGGAGGTATTGTATAGAGACAACTAATACATACTTTAAAACAAATATAACGCACTAAATGAATACACTCCGACACATCATCAATGGTTTTCTCATTGGTATTGCAAACATTATACCCGGAATGAGCGGTGGAACACTCGCTCTTGTGTTAGGGATATATGAACGTTTGATTAATGCATTAAGAAATATTGGAATTAATACTGCTAAATCTACGATTGGACTACTATCTTTTAGACAAAAGGCATATATATCTTTTCAAGAAGAACTTCGTCATATAGACTTTAGATTTCTATTCTTATTAGGTGTTGGTGCTTTTGTATCAGTTGTACTCTCATCTAAGATAATTGTTTATCTGCTTAGTTCTCATCACGATGCAACATACGGCTTCTTTTTTGGTCTTGTCTTAACTTCAATCCTTATTCCTGTTCGTATGCTCAACGGGTTTAAGTGGAAAGAACTCTTAGTTTTATTGTTAGCTATAGGATTGATTGTTACTTTAGAAGAATTGAAAAAGAGTGCAGCAAATTCTGTTTCAGTATCAGGTGAGGAATTAAACACATCTTTAGCAACTTATGGACTTTTCTTTATTTGTGGAGCTTTAGCAATTTCAGCAATGATTTTGCCCGGTATCAGTGGATCGTTCCTTATGTTAGCTTTTGGAGTGTATTTTCCTTTAGTTACTGCAATAAAGGATACCATAGATGGTTTCATCTCAATTCTAAAGGATGGTTCAATTCAACCGATTCTTGATAATATACCCTTACTGAGTATTTTTGCCATAGGATGCTTGAGTGGACTCCTACTCTTTACACGGTTGTTAAATCTGTTGCTTAAACGATACCGTAATTTGACGATTGCCTTCCTTATTGGATTGATGGTTGGGTCATTATACGGTTTATGGCCATTTCGGGCATCGTTGCCTATTGGAGATAAACACTATGACACAACACATCTTTTGCCAGAATTAAATATGGATCTAATAATTACTTTGGGTGTATTTCTTGTCGGCTGTATAATTATCTTATGGTTTTCAAGATTTGAAAAGGAAACAGGATGACGAAAAAGGTTGGATTTTTTGTCAATACTAATAAAGAGAAAGCAGCTCAGGTAGTAATAGAAGTATCAGTGTTATTAAAAAGGGCTGGAGTTGTTCCTATTATTCCAGATGAGCAAGCAAAAGCTCTTGGGTTTCCTGATACTGGCATCAGTACAGACCAAATGGTGGAGGAATCTGATCTTGTAATAGTGCTTGGAGGGGATGGAACCCTTCTTAGTGCTGCACATACACCAAACATAGAAAAAATACCTATACTTGCTATAAATATTGGACACCTTGGATTCCTAACAGATGCATCCCTTGATGAACTGAATCCAACTTTAAGAGCAACATTGAATGGGGATTACCGTATAGAACATCGTATGATGTTAGAGGTATTCGTAAATAGTCAGGGACCACATCCTTTTCATGCATACGCACTAAACGATGTTGTCATACGACACTATACACGATTAATTGAACTAAATGCCTATGTAGATGGGGAATTGTTTATACCATATAATGCAGATGGGTTGATAATCGGAACGCCAAGTGGTTCTACTGGTTATTCTCTATCCTGTGGTGGTACTATTGTCGCCCCACAACTTGAAGCAATTCTGTTAACCCCTATTGCTCCTCATAGTCTGACAGTACGGCCATTTATTGCTCATGGGGATGCAGAAATAAAGGTTGAAATGCATTCAACTTATGAAAGTTTAGATCTTTTCATAGACGGACAGCGTGAAACACATACACTTCAGAGAGAAGCTGAAATTGAAATACGCAAGGCTGAACGGACTATTCAACTAATCCGTTCAAGAAACCATAGTTATTATAAAGCACTCCGAGAAAAACTGATGTTAGGTGAAAGAATAAAGTAGTATTGTAATTCGGTAATAAACCATAATATAAACTCTTTCAAATACTATTGAATTTATTAAGGAAAACCGTGATAGAAACAATCTCTATTCGCAATATTGCTCTCATTAATGAGCTTGAATTAGAACTATCTCCGGGTTTAAACATCTTTACAGGTGAAACTGGAGCAGGAAAGTCTGTCATCCTCAGATCAATCGGTCTGGTGTTGGGAGAACGAACTTCTGTGGATATTGTAAGAGAGAATACAGAATACGGTTCCGTTGAAATATCCGTCGCTCCAACATCATCTATACCTATAGATACTGACTTCGGTGATGATTTACTACTATCAAGACAAATTAGTGTCAATGGGAGAAGTCGCTGTCGCATCAATGGGGAATTGGTAAATCTGAAACAGTTAGAAGAACTCGGATCGTTGTTAGTAGATATACATGGGCAGCATGAGCATCAATCTCTCTTCAGGACAGAAACCCATCTCAAATTATTAGATGATTTTGGAGAGTTACAATCTGATTGTAATAACATTAAGAATACATTCCATCAACTCTTAGATCTACAACGTGAATTGGATTCAATATTACATACACTTAGTTCTTCAGAACGAGAGAAAGAATTACTTGAGTTTGAAGTAAAAGAACTTAAATCTGCAGATCTTCAGATAGGAGAAGAGGAAGAACTGACATCAGAAATGACTGTATTAAATAATGCAGAACAATTGTATGAATCAGCGAACATGGTATATGATCAACTGGAGGGTGAGGGACAAACTGGCTTATCAGGGACAGGATCAGCAGACAGTATGTCTACTCTTCAAAACCTAAGAGATTCAGCTAAATCACTTTCCAAATTAGCTGAAATAGATTCCAACTTGTCAGAATTAAGTGAACGGATAGATTCTTCATTGTATGAACTTGAAGATATATCCTCCCAAATTCGTCAATATGCTGAGACAATTGATTTCAACCCCAATCGACTTGCTGAAGTATCTGATAGACTTGAACTTATTTCAAAATTCAAGAGACGTTATGGAAATACTATCTCTGATATGTTAGCATATCAATCCAAAGCAGAAAAGAAATTGGAAGATTTAGAACTTGGCTCAGATAAGATTGATATAATCCAAACACAAATAAGAGATAAGAAAGAAGTAGCATTAGAATTGTGTATTGCTCTATCAGAAAAACGTAAAACAGTTGCCGAAAAACTCTCAAGTATGGTTGAAAAAGAACTACAAGAACTTGGTATGGAAAAGGCGCGGTTTCTAACTGCTGTAAATCCAATCCAAGATGAAAACGGTATATTACAAATTGATGGCAAACGGTATGGCTTACGTGAACACGGAATGGATAATGTTGAATTTCTAATTGCTCCAAATGTAGGCTCAGAATTACGACCTTTAGCAAAAATAGCATCAGGTGGAGAAATCTCCCGTGTTATGCTCGCTTTGAAAACAGTCTTAATACAAGTAGATAACATTCCAACCGTCCTATTCGACGAGATTGACAGTGGCATTGGTGGAAAAATTGCTAATGTTGTGGGTAAAAAACTGAAGGAATTATCAGAAACTGCACAAGTCATCTGTATAACACACTTACCTCAGATTGCTCGATTCGCGGATCAGCATTTTCTTGTAGAAAAAGAAGTAGAAGATGCTAAAACAGTCATTTCTGCTAAGGCATTAACAGAATCTGAGCGAGTAACTGAGATTTCTCGTATGCATGGTGGAAATGAGTCTGAAGCCGGCTTAGCACATGCACGTGAGCTATTAAATAGATAATAAGTAAAATAAAATAAAAATACATACTTTAATGGTTTCTGGGAAAAAATTAGAAAAATAAACAAAGGTGCCTAATTCAATGGATGATAGGTTTACTCAATCAAACGGGACAAATGTCTACACCGGTTGTGAATTGCTGGTAAAAGGTTCATTAGAAGGAGGGGTCAGTCTGCTGACTGGTTATCCAGGTTCACCTCTTGCAGAAGTATTTGATGTTTTAGAACGGAATGCAGAGCTTCTGAAATCTAATGGAATCGTTGCCCAAATAGGCAATAATGAGGCATTAAGTGTTGCACGTTTGAATGGATCTCAGATGGCTAATATACGGGCAATAGCATTTATGAAAAGCGTTGGGATGCATGTTGCATCAGATAGTCTGGCTATAAGTAATTTGGCCGGAACCACAGGTGGGGCTGTTGTGGTCGTAGGTGATGATACCTGGTCATATAGCACACAAGTTCCTGTAGATTCTCGTATATTAGCACGACATTTATTTATGCCACTCATAGAACCCTCAACTTGGCAGGAGCTGAAAGATTGGGTTAATTTCGCCTTTGAGATTTCTGCAGATTCAAACCTGTATACATGTTATTTAACAACACAAAATCAAGCAGATGGTGGCGGAATTGTTGAATTAAATGACAATATAATTCCTGAGATAAATCAAATTGCACAAACTGAAATCAATACTGAAGTAATATCAAATGATGATCGCGTTGTTTTACCACCAGATACGGTTCGTATAGAGGTAGAAACATTACGGGAACGCCTCCCTAACGCGCTAAGAAAAGCGAAAGAATTGGGTCTTAATAAAATACTCTATACTAATACATCATCAAAACATACAACATCCAACAATGAACATAAGAGGATCGGTTTTATTTCTTCCGGTTTTAGTTATCTATACCTTGAACATGCATTATCAGAACTTAAACTTAGTGGTGCATTCCCTATTCTAAAACTTGGATTGACTTATCCACTTGATGAAGATATTGTATATGAATTTGCTCAAGGAATGGATGATCTTTATGTAATTGAAGAGAAACGTCCAGTACTCGAAAATGAAATTAAAGCATACCTAACACAACAGTACCAAGAAAGTCGCATAGATAAGTTTGTTAATGTTTGGGGTAAACAATTCCCTGAAGAATTGCCTGGTATCCCCGTAGAAGCCGGATTAGATACTTCAATATTAATAAACCGTCTGATACCTTTGCTTTCAAAGTATAGAGAGAGTATTCAATCAGCGAGTGAAGTTAATTTTGATATAGATACATTTGAGAGAGAAGCTGATATACAACATCAGGTATCTGAAATAAAACCAGAAATTCCTAATCGAACTCCGACATTCTGTCCCGGGTGCCCCCATAGGGATTCTTCAAGTGTCCTGCTTGATATTACAAAGGAATTTATCGATGAAGACTATATGAAGAAGCATCACAATTCAGTTCCTGTTGATCTCGTTTTTCACGGAGATATTGGTTGTTATTCAATGTTAAAATATGAACCTTTTCCCCGATTAATGCATAATCTATCGGCAATGACTTTAGGAGGGGGTGCCGGAGCAGGAATAGATCCTTTTATTATCAACAAACAAATTGTATTTATGGGAGATTCAACTTTCTTCCATGGTGGGATGTCTGCAATATCAGATTCAATTAAAAATAATCAGGATATTACCTACATTATCTTAGACAACCAAACGACAGCCATGACAGGACATCAACCAACCCCATCAGGTGGAGTTGACATCCTTGGTAATCCTACATTTGCACAAGACATAGAGAAAGTAGTACAAGGGATAGCCGGAGATTCTGAAATTAGTATTGTTCGTGTAAATCCTGAAGAACGATTGAAATATAAGTCCTATCTTGAGAAAACTATATTAAGATCAGGTGTTAAAATAGTCATCGCCGACAAAGAATGTGCAATTACATATCACCGTCGAAGACGGAGAGATGAACTACAGATCAAACAGAAACAGGGGTATTTAAAAACCGAAAAACATATCAATATTACACCTGAAGTCTGTGAATTCTGTTTAGAATGTACTAAATCCACAGGCTGTCCCGCTCTTAAGATAATCGATACTGATTATGGTGACAAAATAGCAATTGATCGTTCAAACTGTGTAACAGATGGGGCATGTGCACGTATTAAGTGGGCATGTCCATCGTTTGAAGAGGTCGTAATTACCCGTAAACGACCACCACGTATACAGAATATCACTGATATTGAGATTAAGAAAAATAATAACAATCCTGATAACCGTTGGGATGATATAGGAATTGCAGAATTGCTCCACCAAATCGGAATCACTGATGATACTCCTTTACCGCCTCCTCCACCATTAACATTTGAAGGTGACTGGAGTATATATGCTGCTGGTGTAGGTGGAATGGGAATAGGAACTATATCAAAGATACTTGTAGTTGCCGGATATCTTCAAGGGTATGTTGTGGATTTCTGTGATAGAAAAGGCTTAGCAATACGAAATGGGGGTGTTTATACTCATGTAACCTACACAAATACAGGCAAGAAAATATCTCCAATTATTCCTTATGGAAAAGCAGATCTAATTTTAGGTTTAGATATTTTAGAGGCAGTACGCGGTATTTCATCAGATTCTGTATTCAGAGTCGCTTCTCAGGAGAGAACTTCTGCCGTTGTAAATACTGCGAAGACTGAAACTATGTCAACCCTAATAGGGAATGAGGATTTTGATGTTTTTGATTTAGAAAACACTATTAAAAAGGGTACAAATGGATATGTTGGAGTAAATCTATTTGATATTTCCGAACTATTGTTTGGTACAAAACTATATGCCAATATAATGCTGATCGGCGTTGCATTTCAAAAGGGTTTAATGCCGCTTGAATTAGAACCGTTAAAATTGGCATTAAAACAGATGGTCAGACGAACAGATCTTCAACAGAACTTTAATGCATTTGAAGTTGGTAGGTATCTTGCTGTATATGATAATATTGACTATAATCCTCCAAATTCATCACACTATGAAAATAAACAATCTTACCAGAAAACACTTGAACAGAAAAAGCATATTCTAACAAAGAAATTGAATGGGAAAAAACTTGCTGAAGCATATATCAAAATGGTGGACAATTCCGTTAAAATGTTATCATTAGAGGAAGACATTAATAGAACATTTGCCATTTATGTATATGACCTAATCCAATTTGAGAACATTAAATATGCACAACTATACATTGATAAAATTAATGAAGTTTATCAAAAAGATAGAGATGGATATCAAGCTACTAAAGCAGCAATAAAATATCTACACAAGGTGATGTTGATTAAAGACGAGGTCTATGTATCACATCTTCTTACCAGTAAAGAAAAACTCGAAAGGGATAAGGTACGTTACAATATAGATGAAAAGAATGGTGATAAAATACGCTATCTTCACTTAAATCGTCCCCATTTCAAAGTAATGGGTTTTGACATCGAAACGGATCTTGACACACGAAATTGGATGTTACATTTAATGAAACATATGAAATTTCTTAGGAGAATCCTATCAAAATGGCATAGGAGAGAGAAAGATTTTCGTGATTGGTATATCCGCGAAGTAATTGATACTTTTTCACCATCAAATGATGAATCATACGCAAGACATCTGGAGTCAATAGAATGTGTGGATTCTGTTAAAGGTTATAGAGAGATACGATATCCAAAGATGGATGAGGCAATGCAAAAAGTTGTAAATTTACTTGGCTAAATTGAGTTAAATGTAATTAACTAAACCTAAACCATAGTAACATTTTATTGAGTAGTACCATATTTCATACAGGATATAGGTGACTGATGGATATACGACAATCTATCACAGGTCATACAAAAATTGTAGGGGTTATAGGTTCGCCTATTAGTCATAGTCGATCACCCCAGATGCATAATGCAGCCATTTCAAAAGCCGGTCTTGACTTTGTATATGTACCTTTCCATGTATCTGCTGATGCCATTGATCATGCAATCAATGGATTTAGGTCAATAAATGTCATTGGAATAAATGTTACATTACCTCATAAACAATCTGTTATACCATTTTTGACATCAATTTCACAAGAGGCAGACCTTATTGGTGCAGTAAATACTCTTACTTTTTCAGATGATGGAATACATGGTGAAAATACGGATGCCCTTGGGTTTTTAAGGGCAATGAATGAGAATAACATCCCTATCCCAATAGAAAAAGATGTTGTTGTATTAGGGGCCGGAGGATCTGCAAGGGCGATTGTCGTTGCATTAGCACTTGCAGGTGTTAATTCAATTACCATTGTTAACCGTACCATACTAAAAGCAATAGCTTTAGCTGAAGAACTTACAGAAAAAATTGGCAAAAATTATGATGATAAGAACTTAGAGGAAATTGAGAATAATAATGATGGAACATTCGATACTGTAATTACTGGAATGGGATTTGATGATAAGCATTTGCCAGAGGCAATAATGAAATGTGCAATGTTGGTTAACACTTCTTCATCAGGTATGGATGAGTCACAACCACTCTTAATTAATCAAGATTGGTTACAACCTGAAACGATAGTATATGACATTGTCTATACACCCCCAATTACAAAACTGTTAAAAGCAGCAAATGAGAAAGGTTGCCAAACAATTGAGGGTATAGGAATGTTAGTACATCAAGGGGCAATTGCCTTTGAACGATGGACTGGTGTTGAACCTTGCGTGAATACCATGAAAAATGCACTTTTAATCAAGTAAAAAAGGAATGAATATGCAAGACGAGCAAAAAACTGAGGAAGAAAGTCAACCTGCTCAGGATAATCAAGCCATTCGATTTGTCATTCTGGGTATTCCTTATTCGATCAAACCTACAGAGGAATTATCTGCTGCAGATATTGATGTTTTGGTTGATTATGTAAAGAATAGAGTAGAGAGTTATTCACAAAAAGGATATGACCATACACGTATACCTATGCTTGTAGCATTTGATATTGCAAATGAAGTGCGTGAACTCCAAAAGTTCTACGAATTACCAATCAATCGGGCAATTGATAAACTTAAGATTGTTCTTGAACCTGAGTAAGACATAAAAATAAACAAATGACATATTCTTCGATTCTGTTTGTGTTAGATTATACTTGATGTATTATCTAAATAGACTTCACTAACTGAATCATAGATTCTATTTTCTCTATATATTGACTCTAATATACCCCATCTAATATAACCAGATTGATATATTCTTCCTAAGTAGATACAACCATTAGTCACAGTCTATCAATTGAGTTACCAACTTTTTATTGAAATAATCACAAAATTGTGTTACACTATTAAATAACCAATCTTGTATGGAGTAATTAATTTGGACACTTTCGTATCAATTTTTTGGAGGAATTCCATGAATACCAAAGGAACAATCATTGTTTCAACTCTTTTGTTAGTAGGCATTGTATTACTTGGCTGCGGAAAGTTAAGTGAAGAAGAGTTTGAAATGTGGAAAAACGAACACGTAGCACAAATTGACCAAACCAATGACGAAATAAAAATGCAAGTTACCAAACTTGAATCAAAGGTTGATCAGAATGAGAAAAACAATTCTGAAGCCATTTCAAAGGCTAAGGATGAGGCAATAGCTGTTTCACAACAAGGGGATGCTGATACAATCGCTGCAGCAAATCAGAGTGCTAAGGAAGAGGACGCAAAATTACGGGCAAACTTATTAAAAGATATTGAAATGCAGTCAAAGAAATCTATGGATTTTGCAAAAGCAGAAGATGCAAAAGTCCAAAAAATGGTTGCCGAAAATGCCAGTAGTATTAAAGCACAAGGTGATGATTTAGCAAGACTAAAAGCTATAGTAACCTCACTTCAAGCAGA
The DNA here is from genome assembly GCA_964652195.1 of uncultured bacterium. Classification (GTDB taxonomy): domain Bacteria; phylum Poribacteria; class WGA-4E; order WGA-4E; family WGA-3G; genus MSPOR6. The sequence continues at coordinate 79,821 of CAZZBB010000080.1, forward strand.
TATAGGTGAAATACAAGCTGATGTTGCATCACAACCATCACTATTAGTTACTGTTAATTTTGGTAGTGGACAGACTGGATTATCTAACAAAGCTAAACAAATGCTTGATGGAATTCTAAATCAAATATTAGAAAATCCTGAAGCGCAAGTTATTGTTGTTGGTCATGCTGACGGAACACCCGTACTTAGGGGTGGTCATCGTAGTAACTGGGATTTATCTCAAACAAGAGCTAATTCAGCTGCCAAGTATTTGAAAGGAAAGGGAATAGAATCTGATAGGATTAAAGCAGTAGGTAAAGCACATACAGATCCTGTTGCCTCACAGAATACTACAGCTGGTAGAGCGATGAACCGACGTGTTGAGGTAATACTTAATCCTACTGGGTCATAGATTCAACTCTTATTTAAAATATGCTCTTAGATATTTAAGTGATACAAGGATGTTCTATTCATAGAACATCCTTCACGTTTTTAAAATTCCTAATCTCATACATTCTCTCTGTTTAATTGACTCTTTAATATATAACCTTATGCGTTATCTACTTGTCTTATTGATAACTATTTTCTTATTCCCATCCAATTCTCCAGCTGAGAATACCAATGTCCTACGTCCCACATCTACATATACGGATATCATCAGTAGTAAGATAAGTAATTCATCAATTCAACTCTCAATCTATTCGTATAAACCCTCACTTGGTGATTTGAATGAATTATTACGAGGCATTGGAATTTCTAAGACTCCATCTGATTTAATGACTTCATTATCATTCGTGATACACCATCTTCCACAACTTGATTCACGAGTTGAATTAGGTTTTTGGAGTACAGAGTTAAGCACCCCACCTCCTAACCCATTGATACTGAACGCATCATTAACTCCTATTTCTTATCAAATTATTTATAGACCAGTACTTCTATATAATTACCTACCAATCTATATTGGTGGTGGATTTGGTTATCTAAAAACAAATTTCACTGGAAACTTAACGGAAACACTCGAAGCACAAGGTATTACCTTAGGTAGTGATGCATCCAATACAATTGGTTATGTATTCATAGGTGCTGAATTGCTAAATTGGGTGGCTAATCCAGGTGCTAAGAATAGATTTGGAATGAACGCATCAATTAATCTTGAAATTAAACGGGTTCTTAAAACAATTGAAACTACTACAACCCCACCCCTTGACATAATCTTAGATGGAACTGCCATTGGACTTGGCGTCAGATCGAAATTCTAATTCTACTGATGTCTTTTATACAAAAGAAATATATCATTACAATCATTTCATGTATAATGTTAGGATATGTCCTCGGTATATATTCAGATACTCCAATTGCCATAATATGTTTGCTATTGATTACGGGCATATTTGTGTTTATAGGAAAAGAACTGGCAGTAAGTATACTCTTAATCTGTTTACCTTTTTCATTTCGATATATAATCCCCCAACTCCTTGAAGTTCAAACACCTACAGAACCACTCTTAGGAATGCTTTGTGTTGTTTATTTTGTAAAGAAAATTTTAGATCTTATCCTAAATAATAGAGATCAGAAGAGGCGATTTCCTTTCTTACTTCCAATTGGTTTCTTTATATTTATTACCTTTCTATCAACTATCAATACCCCAGATGTATTCGGTACATTAAAAGGATCTATCCGGGCATCAATCTATATGTTGTTCTCTCTGGTAGTGTATGATACTGTTAGAAATCGTGTGAATTTACACAGAATATCAATAGCAACTTTTCCAAGTGCAGCAATAGCAGTTATATGGACAGTAATTGTACTTATATATAATATTGATGAATGGCAATGGACAAGTTCATATCGGAATTCACCATTTACAAATTATTCTGTATACGGTTCATTTACTGCCATATTCTTTTTGATATGCCTGAGTCGTCTAATGTTTGATAATGGACAATATGATCGAGTTTTATGGACTATTTTGGCAAGTTGTTTTGGATTCGGATTAATTATGTGCTTTTCGCGGGGTGTATGGCTTTCTGTTTTTGTTGCAATTGGATTTATGTTGCTACAATTGGGTAAAGGTGTAACACATAGAAAGGTACTATTTATTGGTATTGCTTGTCTTGTCATACTTGTTACATTCAGTCTCCCTGGTGTGTATAACTCTGTTTTGGATAGGATTTCAACAACTGTTGATATTAGTTACGCATCAAATAGAGCAAGACTTCTAAGATGGGGACAGGCTTTAAATATGTTCCTTCAAAATCCGATATTAGGGAAGGGCTATGGAGCATTTGCTATTCTGTACGAGGAGGATGTAGCACTTGTTGGTACATATACTGCACAATACAAATTAGGGGCACATAGTGAATATCTACAGGTAATGGCAGAATTAGGATCTATTGGTTTAGCTGTTTGGTTATGGCTCAACTTATCATTTCTATTATTTGGATTCAAAGCACTGAAACGAATTGACAGTGGGTTTTATAAATCAATTATCATTGGACTGATGGCATCAGAGATTTCATTGATGATACACTTCATAGTTAATAATCTTCTAAACGGTGACGCTATAGGTGTACCGTTCTGGGGGATTTACGGTCTGTTACCTGCTGTAGTGCATTTAGCAGAAAACAGATTAGAAAATACAACACGAGAAAACATGTTTAGGATATAATGAAATAATCTGAATCTTGAAATAAGTCATAATTACTGCATATAAATAAGGAAAGTATGAATATAATCCATATAATATCAGATACCTTTCGTAGAGATAACTTAGAAATGTATGGTGGAAAAGGGTATTGTCCAGCACTTAATGCATTCGCAGAAAAGTGTGTTGTATTTGATAAAGCATACGTTTGTAGTTATCCTACTGTTCCAATTCGTGGTGACCTTGTTACTGGGGAGGTAGGAATTTGTCGACGTGGATGGGAACCCTTACAACGAAATGTTCCCGTAGTTGCAAATTCATTAACAAAAACCGGTGTTGTGAGTATGATGATAGCGGATACTCCACACCATCTAAATAACGGATTCTTCTATAATCGAGGGTTTACGGGGTGGAAATGGATACGTGGACAAGAAAGTGATCAATTAGAGACACATCCTTATGACTATGATACTGATTTAGTCAGACGATATAGAGTACATACAAGACCACATCCTGAAAATTTACCAGCTGGAATCTATAATCACATAAAGAATTCTGATTCACGATTGACTGAAGGTGATACATTTGTAGCACAGACAATGCAGGCAGCTTGTGATTGGCTTGAGAAGAATTACAAACATGACAATTTCTATTTAATGGTTGACACATTCGATCCACATGAACCTTGGGATGTTCCCGATTGGTATATTAGACGTTTTGATCCTGAGGATTACGAGGGTCCTGAACCAATTTATCCGACCTATGGACATAATAAAATGGATGAACGAACTACACAACGACTCAACTGTTTATATAGAGCAGAAGCTTCTTTAGTTGACAATTGGATCGGACAACTATTACGAAAGATTGACTATATGGGACTGATGGAAAATACGGTGATTGTTTTTATGGCAGACCACGGATTTCTGTTAGGAGAACATGGGTTGATTGCTAAGAATCTGGGTATGTATGAGGAAATTGTCCATATTCCATTGCTCATATACCATCCTGAAGCAAATCCTCGTCGAACTGATGCTTTAGCAAGTATAATCGACATTCCAGCCACTGTAATAGATGTCTTTGGTGCTGAACGGGGTAATAATGTGGAGGGTATAAGTCTATTGCCAATAGTAATGGAAGAAACAGAAACTTGTAGAGATTACGCTATTACTCACGGTGCATGGGGTGGTGGATGGAGTCCAGATGGTGGAAGTCCACATGGTAGTGTTACAGATGGAACTTGGTCGTTGCTCTTAGAAAATCAAGGTGCTCCAAAAGAGTTATTCCATTTACCTTCAGATCCTGAACAGAAAAAGAATAGATTTGAATCGGATACAGGTGAGGCACGGAGACTATACCAAGCCTTTTTGGACTTTTTATCCCAACATGGTGGTCCTGATGTTATGGTTGAACAATTTCAAAGTAGATGGGAAATGTAGAAGTCATTCCTGTACCTTATCTGATTGTCTTAACTACATAATTATCGTATCAAACAAAAGGTTGATGAACCGTTGGTTCACCAACCTTTTCTAATACCAATTGTTGATTAACATCTCTTAAATGTAACATAAACTTTCAGTTTGTGCAGTATTTCAAGCCATGCATAACAACTGTTCATGAGATAACATCTATAGAAATGGTATAATAATCATTGAACGATCTTGTGTATCTATTCACCAAATGAACCTGTATCAATTGGAATTTCTCTCGGTTTTGCCTCTTCTGGTTTTGGTATTGACAGGGTTAAAACTCCATTTGTAAATTCTGCCCTTATACTGTCTGGTAAAACCTTGGGTGGTAAAGAGAAACTCCTTTCAAAACCGCCATAACGATTCTCTTTTCGACGATAATTCTGAGATTCATCAGTATCTTCTTGACATTTCTCACCAGCTATAGTAAGTAAATTATCTTTTACTGTAATACTGACATCCTCCTTTGATATACCTGGCAATTCTGTCCGTACCATATACCCGTCCCTTGTTTCCACGATATCTGAAGACGGTTTCCATTTGGCTTCAGTTGGTTTAGAATAGAAACTCAAAGGTCTAAAGATTGAGTTGTAATACTTGTATGGTGTAAATTCTGGTTTGCAAATGGTTATATAAGTCATTTTTCTACTCCTTGATATTCTATATATAATTCTTGACATACCTCATAATCATCAGAATAATAGGTATGTCAAGAACAGATATTATTATGAAGTAACTTCTATCGGTATTTCAGTGGGTTTAGCTTCTTCGGTTTTTGGAATATTGAGGGTTAAAATCCCATCTTTGAATCCAGCCTTAATCTCCGTAGTATTGACCCGGCGTGGTAGTGTAAAACTTCTTTGGAAGGTTCCATATCGTCTTTCGACTCGATGTACGTTTCTCTCATCAGATTTCTCTTCTTGACGTTTTTCACCTTTTATTGTCAGTAAGTTATCTGTCACAGAGATATTAACATCATTTTCAAGTACTCCAGGAAGTTCAAAATGAATTTCATAACTATTTTCAGTTTCAGTTATATCTACTCTCGGTATCCATGAGGAACTTTCCGTATTTGTATCCACATCATTGGAACCGAGAAGATCGCCAAAGATTCTTCCCATCTCATTATGTAAGTTGAATAGATTTCCAATCGGTCTGCGTGTCGTTAATATGGTCATTTTTCTGCTCCTTTATATTGTTTATTTTATTCGTTGGTAAATATTTGATCTATGACATAATTTCATAGAACTAACTTGCATTCTATAAAGCAAAATCAATGCCAATTATGAATAATTTTGTAATAAATGTGTCTAATTTATATTAATATTAATGTGTACATATACTATAATCGCTGATGAATGCTAAGTTTGGAAAGAATTTTGTAAATCAATGTATTTTATGAATGAGTTCTGGGTTTTTGGCATATAGATATAATTCTTAAAAGTTAAAACTGGAATCTTGAAAAAGCCAAAATGACATATTCGTGTCATATTGAATCGTTCAATATGACAAAAATGCACGATATACAGTTCATCTCATTAATATGAAATGTGAAATATGCTGGATAAAGGAGATAGAACAATTCCTATTTGATGGGAGTATCTCAGAAGTAGTAGTTCGTATTAAGGCTTTATCTACTCAATTTTCTGAAGTTCAAGTGATATTAGAAAGAAAAGCACACTACTTTGAAAACATGCGAAGCGTATACGGTATCAAGAATATAGAGAAAAGGTTATCAGATTAGGAGTCGTGTGATTGTAAATGTGTGTAAACATCTGGTAAGCCAAAGATGTAAACAAGCATCTATGAGATGGGAGGAATCGGGTATTAATGCTGTAGTGAAGGGACGGTATTTGTTGAAAATGATTATTGTGATAATTATTGGTTTCCAATTCCATCCACAAGCTGTGAACGGATTCCTGCAGTAACAGTGTGTAGGGCTACAAGATTCTCATCAAAATATGGTATTATAAGATCTGCATATTGTTTACACGGCTCTGTGTAAATTGGAAAATTCGGGAGAACATCTTTTCTGTACCAACTAATCGCACCTTCAAGATTAGCACTTCGTGTCCCTACATCCCGTTGCATCCTTCTAAGTACACGCTCATGCGCGTCAACGTCTAAGAATATTTTCATGTCAATTAATTCACGAAGGTTTTGGTTCCAAAAAATAAGGTGTCCTTCAACTATAACCACCTGACTTGGTTCGATAATCTTTTCTTCATCACCCCGTTGGGCACCACGTGTCCCCGGAGTTGGTGTTTGTATAGGTTTATTAGAGCGGAGTTTCTCAATATCTCCAATTAATACTTCCCATAGCACTACATCAGGATGATTTGCCGTGATTACCTTTTCACGTTCTTCAGGTGTATATTCTGCCCAATCTCGAAAATAAGAATCTTGATGTAATGTAATCGGTGATAGGTCGGCAAGTTGACCAGATAGGGCATGTGCAAATGTAGTCTTACCAGATGCTGACCCACCCATGATTCCAATTATTATAACTTTGTTCTCATCAGAATATGTCATACTTCACTCTTATCATTGTAGATTAAAGACTCCAATACAACAATAGAGTATCATATCATTGGCTACTTGTCAAACAGTTGAATATCGGGTGTATATAGTTTATGACATTATCAAGCATTAAATGAAACGGATCAAACATTTTTATAAAATTAAAAAAAATGAAGAAAACACCTATCTCTAACAACTAACATATATATCACAAAATAGAAAGACATAATAATGTATGTCAAATAAAGAAAGATTTCTGTATACTAATAAAATACAATGCTAATACATTACCCGAAAAACGATCCTAAATACGATATGTTATATACGTCAAAAAATCATATCTTTTTAACCGATAGAAATGTCTAAATCAGGAAGGACAACAAAAACACAAAATTACACTTTTTCAAAATTTTATAAAATCTATTCAAAGTGGCGTAAAGTCAGTCTATGAATGGGGTTATAAGGGTAATTTAAACCAATTTCAATGTCACACTATGTGACAAAAGGTGTAACTTTTTTCATGTTTTCAACGCATAGAGAAATACAACAACAACACGACCTACAGTCTGAGTATTTAGGATTAAATGTCTGTTTTTATACCTTATTTTTTATCTGTATATTAGGATTAAATATCTGTTTTTATGCCTCTTTAATAATCAGAAATATCAGTTATTGAAGAGTGTTCTCAAGACAATCTATGTCCATTATATACAAAGCATAACAATGAGATAAAGTTACAATCTACCGATCTAATACGTGAAGTATGTGTAATCAGCGCAATACATACACAGGATAAGAGAATTAATGTCAAAACTTTACATACCTATGTTTGACAATCAGCCACTGAATATGGTATTCTAATTTAGTGAATTTAGGTTTAGATTAATCAAATTATTTACAAAAGTATTTATAGAATATGGAGATTCGTTATGTTTTGGCAAAGAATAGAATCACTACACAAAGTAGCCGCAGCACATCAATTTTTATTACATTTTAATGTGAATGACTTGCTGTATGATGAACATTTCGGATACCTGCCTGCATCTGACTACCTGATGGAACAATTAAATGTTCTTGGGTGTCGATTAGTGCTTGGGTATAATGCTACAAAAGGCTTTATGATTCCCAGAGTAGGTCAATGGATAGAAACACAGAAGATATTAGGTCTAATTCCTAAGGATCAAGGTGTACCTGAGGAAACAGATGAACGTAAAAGAATCAACTCAAGACTATCTTATCATAAACTTCATGAAGATCCTTTCTATAAAATTGATCCAATGCCTACAAAAGATTTAGCCAACAAGTTGCATGACTTATTTAAACAAGAACGGGCCAGAATAGGATTAGTAATTACAAATCTTGAGCAAATTGCACCAAACGATCCTTCAATGGAATCAACGACAAAAGAAAACACACTATACTTCTATCATCAACTTCAGAATTGGGCATCAGATTTAGAAATTCGAAGAAAACGACATATAATATTGCTTCTCACACAAAATACATTTGATGTTCATCCACATTTCCTTGTAAATCAAGAAATACCTATAGTGGAAGTTCCATTTCCTGACTATAACGACAGATTAAGGTTTATTCAGCATTTAAGTAACATACCACAGGAAATTGCACACCAGGATTCACCAGATCAGAAAGTTGATGTAAAGTTAGACCTTGGTAATGACCGTGAGAAGCAGACTTTGGCGCGAGAGACCGCAGGGTTGAATCTATTTGCTCTACATGATCTGGTAAGACACGCAGCATCATTTCAACAGAAAGTTGAAGGTCAATTGCTCAATAACTATCGTCGTGAAAGTGTGAAAACCTTTAGTCATGGTATTATTGAGGTGAGTGAACCACTCACAGAACCGAACCAACACTGGTCACCACATGTCACCAGAGTCATCCAAGATATAATAAGAGGTCTAAAAGATAATGATTTACGACGTGTGCCCCGCGGGATGCTTTTGATGGGCCCAACAGGTAATGGGAATATATTTGCTGCTCGTATGTTAGCAGGGCAAACAAATATGGCTTTTGTTAAGTTACGTTATGCTGGACAACTTAGTGAAGTAACTGTAAATATAAATGACAATGGTGCAAGTTATGAGAGAAACTTGAACTCTGCTATTAACTTCATTAGAGGCTTAGAACCAGTAGTAGTTTTTATGGAAGAAATAGATCAAGCATCACCACATTCAGGAATAAAACGAGGTAATTCAGAACAAACCATACCTGCTATTCTTACGAATGCAATTAGTGATGGCTCATTACATGGAAAAGTGATATGGATTGGCACTTCGAGTCGTCCTGACCTAATACCTCCAATATTCAGAAATTCAGAGATATTCAGTCAAAAATTGGTTCTTTTACCGCCAATGAGAGAAAGCCGTGCCGGAATACTACAATTCTTTTGTAGAATCCACACACGTGAGGAAATGAATTTCAATCAAATTGCACGGCATGAGAAACTTAGAGGCGTTTCCGTAAACGATCTAAACCAGATTGCTCAACGAAGCCATAATATTGCAAAACGCAAGAATAAAGGATCTTTCAATGAAGAAGATTTACACGAAGTAATTGCAGATTTTATGCCTAATTATTCTCGTGAAATGCAGATGTTTATGTCATTACTTGCCCTACAGGAAGCCACTTCCCGTGCAATGATACCGGATAGACTCCCACCACCCTATGAAGAGTTTATTGAAGAAGGACAGATTAATAAGACAAAAATTAACGCTCGTATAATGGAATTGGGTAAGGAATTAGGGTTAAGTGCTTGAGATGTGCTCCAACATCAGTTAACTCAATACAATATTAAAACAAAATGCTCCTGTTGAAAGACAACAGGAGCTAATATTTAACCCGCTCAATTAATTAGTGCACATTTGTCTAAAAAAGACGAATATTGCTGGATGATTACTCTTCCTCATAGCGAGTTTCAGGGCGTCGTCCGCGGGGACGTGCGGGATTGACTTTCAAAGGACGTCCCATTAGTTCTTGACCGTCTAATGCTTCAATCGCGCGTTCACCATCTTCTTGATTTTCCATCTCAACGAACCCATACCCTTTAGAACGACCATCGTATCGATCTCGAATAATTGTCACTTGGGTAAGTGGACCGTGTGGTTCGAAAAGTTCTTCCAAGTCAGTTTCTGTGGCTGCATAAGGCACATTGCCAACGTAGATGTTCATCTCGTTTCTCCTTTTGGAATTGAATAAACGGGAATGTGAGAAAACTGAGTACTGTCAGCATGTTTTATGGCAGGTATTTGATAGTATGCAAAGATTGGTAAAAATGAACTCGGGATTCTCATCAATCTTTTTGGATGACAACATACCATATGTTGTGTTTCCTAATCTAAAACTGTCAAAATACTACGCTTAACTTGGTAAGCAGACACCATCACATTTCCCAAACGCTATAATTGTACAATAAAATAATAGAATTGTCAAATTTCGTTTTACTCTGTGAATTATTTGGCATCCATCCAGTTATCACCAATACCTGTTTCAGTACGTAAAGGAACACGAAGCGTTAAAGCATTTTCCATTTCTTCTGCAACAATCCCAGCATGTAATTCTACTAACTCATCTGGTGATTCAAGAACAAGCTCATCATGAATCTGCAATAATAACTTCATAGGGAGCTTATCTTTATCAATCCGATGTTGAACTTTAACCATCGCTGCTTTGATTAGGTCAGCTGCGGTTCCCTGAATAACGGTATTAACTGCTAATCGTTCACCAAGACTTTTTCGACTATGTGATGCTTCAAATATTTCAGGTATTGCTCGACGGCGACCTGTTAATGTTGAAACATAGCCATGTTCTAAAGCATGTTGTATACAATTTTGGAAGAATATGTTTATACCGGGATACCTTTCTTTGTAATTTGCAATTAACTCTCTTGCTTCATCAACATTCATCCCTTGTATACGACGGGCTAAACCTGAAGGAGAAACACCATAAATGATACCAAAATTCACAATTTTTGCCTTATCTCTGAGATCTCGGGATACCTCTTCTGTTGGTATTTTAAACACCTCTGAGGCTACTGAAGTATGGATATCCATATCCTGTGTAAAGATCTCTATCAGTTTAGCGTCTTCACTGAAATGTGCAAGTACACGCAATTCGATTTGTGAATAATCTGCACAGATCAATTTATGACCTTCTGGTGATCTAAATGCACGTCTTACTTTTCTGCCAATTTCCGTTCTTATAGGAATGTTTTGTAGATTTGGACTATCAGACTGAAGACGTCCAGTGGCTGTAGTCAACTGATATAGATGGGTGTGTATACGTTTGGTCTCTTCATTAATACAACCACGTAGTTGTCCAAGATATGTGCTTTGAAGATTTCTACATTGACGAAATTCAAGGATTAGACGAGGAACACTGGTTTTAGGATCATTGATATTTTCCTGTGCAGCAAGGGCTTCAAGCACATTTGCATCCGTGGAATACTTCCCTGTCTTTGTTTTCCTAACAGGTCTAAAACCAATGTCATCAAATAATACCTCAGCCAACCTACTCGGTGACCCTATATTGAATGGATAACCGATCAAATCATAAATCTCTTTTTCACTTTTCTCCACCATCTCGTCTACAACCTTGCTTTGTTTCTCCAATTCTTCTCGATCACACACGATACCATTGAATTCCATCAAAGCAAGAATTGGGGCAAGTGGTGACTCTATATCTCTAATTAACTCATCTGTTTGAGTTTCCTCAAGTTTAGGTTTAAAGTAATGGTATAATTGAAGAACAATATCAGTGTCTTCACATGCATATTTGGTTACCAAATCAATATGAATTTTATCAATGGAAATTGAGTTATCCTCATCACCTAATAAATCAGATAAGGCAATCATCCTATGACTCAGATGAAGTAAGGCAAGGTTATCCAAATTATGTGAAGGTTGCCTTGGGTCAGCAAGTTGACTTGCTAACATTGTATCAAAGACTACACCTTGTAATTGGACACCATGACGAATTAAGATACTTGCATCATATTTCAAATTGTGTCCACATTTGGGTAAATTAGGATCTTCCAAAATCGGTCTTAGTTTAGATAGAACAGTCTTTTCATCAAGATGTTCTTCAGGATTTGGTGTTCTAATAGGTATATAAACACCTTGTTGATGCTCCCATGAGAAACTAATCCCACATAATGCAGCAGACCTATCTAACCCATCGGTTTCTGTATCGACAGCAAGAATCTTCTGTGATGATAGCGTTTCAACCAAAGATATTAACTGATCCTCAGTAGTGATTGAAGAATAGTTTCCTATTTCTGCAGTAGTAAAATCACCTTTTTCTATAATAGCATCTTTCTCCAGTTCCATTGCTTCCATACGTTCTTTTCTGGTTGTCTTGACTTCTGTCATAACATTATCAGTCATCTTAGTACCATTAGTAAGGTCTGCGATTGGCCCCATGAATCGCTTCATATCAAGTTGCTCCATCAAAGGTTTGACTTTACTAAGATTAGGGGTGGTGACCCGGGCATCTTCAAGTGTGAAATCCAAATCTGCATCACAGGTTAGAGTCACCAATTTTTGTGATAAAGATATATAATCTTGTGCTTTCTCTAAATTCTCACGACGTTTCCCTTTGATCTGATCAATATTTTCATAGATACCAGTAATTGAACCAAATTCTTGTATCAATTTCACAGCTGTTTTTAATCCTACACCCTCAACACCTGGGACATTGTCTGAGGAATCACCCATCAAAGCAAGAAGATCTATTACTTGGTCAGGGGTAATACCTTTGTTCTCCATAAGTGCATCAGTGTCAATAATCTTATCATTATGGATATCAAACATCGTAACTCTATCACACAATAATTGTTCAAGATCTTTATCCTTTGACACTATACGTACTTGGACATCTTGGGTATCTGGAGAAGCCAATACGTAATGTGTAACTGAAGCAATAATATCATCTGCTTCAAGTTCAGGTTTACCAAGAACTGGTATATCAAATGCTTCAAGTAATTGTTGTATCCTTGGAATCTGTGTTACTAACTCATCTGGAGGAGTTCGACGATGTCCTTTATATTCTTCATACATCTCATTTCTGAAAGTATCCCCAGGTGTATCAATAGCAGCCAGAATATATTGTGCTTTATAATCACATAACAATTTCATTAATGTACCTGTGAACCCAAAAATTGCGTTGGTGGGTTCACCAGTAACTGAACTAACTAACCGATTTTGTATAGCATAAAACGAACGGAAAATCTCTGCCATTGTGTCAAGTATATAGATAGTCTTTGCATTTTCGTTTGTCATATTGTCTTCCTTAAATTTAGTACACTGTGTAAATGAATCAGGAATTTGGATAATGCCATTTTCTAAGTGAATCGGAGGCTGATAATCCTGCCTCTTGTCCAAGAGCAAATGCTGTGGCTATAAGGTTTCTTTCACCAGAGATGATATCCCCTGCAGCATATAAACCAGCAATGGGAACTCCCTTACTATCTAACATTTGCATGTCATCATTTGCAATAATCAGTCCTTCATCATCCGTTTGATAGTCCCATCCATTGAGAAACTTTGTATTAGGAATTAACCCTTCGTCAACTAAAAAACCATGAAAAAACAATTCGGTTCCATCAACCATTTCAAAACCAAGTAAATCAGTTTTTTCTCCAATATGACGTTTGATTCCTGTTTCAATTATGTCAATGTTTCTCTCTTCTATTTGCTTTAGAACAGGAGAAGACATACCGTGAGGTCGTCCATTTGTAAGAATTGTAATCTTATCAGTAAAATCCTGAGCACCAATTGCTGCTTCATAGATATAGTCCCCAACACCCAGTAGAGCCAGATGTTCATTCACATGTAAATGACCATCACATCGGATACAAACATGCCAACCTTTACGGTTACCGGCGTATCTAAATACCGTGGCATACTGTTTATATAATCGATTTTCATCAGCTTGAAACTCAATATCTGGCCATTTATCATCAAATCCAGAGGCAACTACAACTGTGCGTGATCTAAATTCTTCTATCTGTAATGGATTATCTTTTTTCAATGTAGAAGTTGATGCTTCTAAGACAAAAACACCTTCTTTTTTAGTCATATTAGTAACAAGACCATCTCTGATTTCAATCCCTGTCTTGCGTTCTTCATCCCCGAGCATGAATTCTACAACAGAACGACTTTCCATCCATTTCATCAATTCTTTAGCAAAGTTAGGTCCTATAATGCCATGGAAAACCGGTGCATCCTCTATCTCAACAGACTTAGACCAGTAAGCTCTACCACGACTGAAACTAACTTTACCCGAATGTAGAACAAGTACATGACGCATTTGATGACTTGCTGAAATCGCAGCTTGTGTCCCAGCAGGACCAGCACCAATCACTACAACATCATAAATAGTATCTGACATAACAATTCTCACGTAACTCAGTATCTACGTATATGCACGAAAATATATCTATATATGGTTACACTTTTTATCTATATCCCATACTTTTTCCATTTATCATTTACAAGTTCAATTATTTCTTCAGACATCTGTATTTCTGGTGGCCATTCTCTATGGTATCCTTCTTCCTCCCATTTTGTTGTAGCATCAATTCCCATCTTTGATCCTGCTCCGAGTAAAGGGGCAGCGTGATCCAATACATCTACAGGTCCTTCAATGATAGTAACATCTCGTTTGGGATCGACATTACTTCCTACATAAAACAATACCTCTTCAACATTCTGTACATCTACATCTTTGTCAACCACGATTATGATCTTACTAAACATGAGCTGTCCAAGTCCCCAAAAACTGTGCATTATTTTTTTCGCATGATAAGGGTAACGTTTATCAATTGATATTAGTGCAAAGTTATGAAATACACCAAATAACGGTAGGTTCATATCAACCAATTCAGGCAGTTGTGTCTTAATTAGTGGCATAAAGATCCGTTCAGTAGCTTTTCCCATATAACAATCTTCCATTGGTGGTTTCCCAACGATGATGGTCTGATAAATAGGATCTTTACGATGGGTAATTGCAGTAATCCGAAAAACTGGATATTCATCAGGCATTGAATAAAATCCAGTATGATCACCAAATGGTCCTTCAATACAAGTTTCATCAGGTTCAATGAAACCTTCTATAATAATATCTGCCTCCGCGGGTACCATCATGTCAATTGTCTTAGCAGGAACCATTTCTACGTTTGCTTTTCGTAGGAAGCCAGCAAATAACAACTCGTCAATACCTGATGGTAAAGGAGCTGTACCAATGTATGACATAATTGGATCACCTCCAATAGCGATACCGACTGGCATCTGTTCTCCTGCTTGTTTATATTCCCGGTGATGTGCAGCCCCATCATGGTGAATTTGCCAATGCATCGCTAAAGTATGTGAATTAAGCTTTTGTAATCTATAGGTTCCAACATTTCTTTGTCCAGAGTGTAAGCTATGTGTAAACACTTGTGGTAAAGTAATATATTTATCAGCATCCATCGGCCAACACTTAATAAGTGGTAACTTATCCAGAGAGGCATCTTCTCCTGTTAAAACTACATCCTGAGAAGCTCCACGTTTAACGTTTTTTGGGGGAAAGTTCGTCAATTGAGAGAGTATTCTTAGCATTTTAACTTTATCTAAGAGCGATTCTGGAGGACCGATCTTTATCATACCCTCTATCTCGTATGCGACACGTGATAGATCATCAACCCCAAGTGCCATCGCCATACGGGAATAGGAACCGTAGGTATTGATTAGTAAAGGCATATCGCTACCTTCTACATTCTCAAACAGTAATGCCGGACCCTCTGATTTACTAATCCGATCAGTGATTTCTGTTATCTCAAGATCTGGAGACACTTCAGCTTTTATCCGTTTTAATTCTCCAGCTCGATCAAGTGCTTTAACGAAATCTCTTAGACTGTCGTATGCCATTTACCCTCTCCTCTGTAATAATTCATAATTGAGATCAATTTACATATTATAATAAAATATCATTTCTTTAATATCTGTTTTAACCCTTCTTGATAAAGCGGGTTATTAGGTTCAATTTCAATAGCTTTTCTAATCGATTTTTCAGCAGTCTCCAAATCACCAATTTTGTAGGATATGATAGCAAGGGTATTATAATAACTGGCATTTGAAGAATCCAATTCAATCGCAGTTCTGGCATAGGATATTGCTTTATGTAATTTCAGCTTTCGCTGATTAACCGGTTCATAGTTGGCAGCAAGATTAGCAATTAGTTGAGCCAATGCATTATATGATTTTGCTGTTCCTGAGTTGATATATGCTAACTTAGCATTATCAAAATCATTCAGCTTTTTATTTAGTTCTCCGATCATAAAATAAGTCTCGGGTAAGAAAGTATTTTGAAAATTCAAAATATCAGAATCATTAGAATCTAAATCCAGTATGATCATTCCTATTTCAACTACTTTATTAAGCGATGACAATGCCTCTGGATATTTCTCTACATTGGCATAGCAGATTCCAATGTAATGATACAACTCTACATCGTTGGGATTTATAGTAATTGATGCTTGAAATGCTGAAATAGCGTCAGAATATGATTGTTGAGTCATGAGAATTAGACCTATTTTCTTATAGGATTCAGCTTCTACAGATAAATTACGTTTTTCAGAATTATTAACACTCAGTGAGACTGCTTGTCGGTAATGGTTCAATGCCAAATCATGCTTGTGTTGCATTAGATATGTCAACCCAAGTGATGCGTGTGCATTAGCAAATTTTGGGTTTAATGCCAATGCTCTTTCTTGTGATTGAATTGCTTCAGGAAACCTTTTTAACATAGTATATGCAATCCCAATCCCATTATATGCTTCTACTACTTTGGAATTCAATCCAATAGCCTTTTCATATTCAAAGACAGCCTTTTCATAATCATTGGAATTTAGGTAATATCTCGCTATATTTGCTTGTATTTTGGCTTTCTCAGTCTGGCTATTTGTTCTTTGGAATGCACTTCTTAACTTATTCAATGGTTCAACAATTGTCTTCTGTTCTTGAAATAAACGCATTTTTTCTCGTGCAGCATCCCTATTCCCAATTCGTAGATGTACCTGAGATAAGTTATAGAGGGATTGAATTAATTCAGGATCCTCTGAGTAAGCTTTTTCATAAGCATTGATAGAATCAATATTCCGGTTGTCTTGAGCATATAGTATACCTAACTGATAATATGCTTCTGCAAATGTAGGACGAAAGGAAACAGCCTTTTCTTGATATTTTACTGCCATGGATGTATTACCAAGTTTACTATATATGTTCCCTAACTGGTGTAAAATCATGACATCTTCCGGTATAATGTCTAATGCAGTTTTATACGCCTTTAATGCTTCTTTGTACCGATGCAATTGAGATAATGCTGCACCAAAAGCCGCATGAATATGTGCATGATTCGGATTATATTGAATCGCTTTCCTATACGCTTTTATAGCATTATCATACTCTTCAAGTCCAGCATACGATAAACCTAAACCATAATAAGCTTGAATTATAGTTTCTATTTTTTTGGTTGATTCAGATTCAGTATTAATTATATATTGATATTCTACAGACCCAGACCTGTAATTTTCAATCTTCAGATATATTTGTGCTAATTCCAATCTTATATCTACTTGTTGTGGGTTTAATGAAAGTTGCTTTTGTAGAGAATCAATCTTATCTATAATTGGTAGATTCTTAGTACTTTGACACCACCCAATGGGTGAACTGAGTAATAGACAACAGTTCGTCAATACGGTAATCCATAATACAATTAGACTATAGAGACGATTACATTTAATCATAACATATACTTAAGATATATAGATGAAAGGGAGGCGTTTAGTAATTTTAAACGCCTCCCTAAATCAGTTGAAACCTATATTTGAGATATAATAGTGAATCTAATGACGATCTTTGATTCCTCCCCATATTGTGGTTACTTTATCCTGAGGTTCAACAGGAACACCGTGTCCTTCAATTTCATTTCCCGATACTTTGAAGTCATCAAAGCTTGCTGCTGTTTGCCATCCCCAGACACCGGCTTGTCCAGCACCATACACATCATCTTTTACTTCACCTTGGAATTCACCATCAATTGTAAGACTGAAAGTATCACCTTCAACGGAAACTTTCATTTCAAACCATTTACCGTTTTCAATTTTTACATTTTTTGCTGGGAGTTGGCCACGATTATCACGTGCAGTCCAACCTCCCGTCTTATGTCGCCAAAATTCAGTTTTGTTGTTAGGAACATTGAGATAGAAGACATAATACTCCATTTCACTTTTTGCACGAACTATTAAACCTGCCCAATTCCCTGAATCAAGACGAACTTTCGCCTCTACTGTATAATTCTTCCAACCGGTATCTCCTACCAGGGAATGTTCAGCTTGGGCACCTAATGTAAGCTGGTAACTACCATCATTCAGTCCCCATGTCCCATTAGACACCTTCCACCCATCCGCATGAGAGTCAAATGTCCATAGTTGATCACCAGCATAACCGAGTGTAGTTGCGAATGCAATTAGCACAAATACAATGAAAATCGAAAATTTCAATTTCATAAATTCTCCTTAATCAACAAATAATATAAATAGAATAGAACTCTTATAGCGATTCTCTCAAACTTCCCCAAGTAGTAGTAAGTTTGCTTTTTGGATTTACATCCAATGTATCCACTATGTTTTTACCAGTTACAGTAAAATCGTCGAAACTAACGCCAGTTTGCCAACCCCATACACCAACTTGACCATTACCGTAATCACCGTTCTGATCTTCGCTCTGTTTCTCATCATTTAGAAAATATGTAAAGGAATCACCACTTACTTCAATTTTCATATCCAACCATTTTCCGTTCTCAATTTTCACATTACCAACAGCTGGAATTTGCTTTAAGTTCTGTCGTGAATCCCAATTTGGTTTTGTATGTTTCCAAAGCTCTGTTTTATTATTAGGAACATTCAGGTAGTAAACATAGTATTCATGTTCACTCTTAGCACGAAAAACAAGACCACCCCAGTTTCCAGCGTCAAGTCGCACTTTCGCCTCAATAGTATAGTTATCCCAATCTTCCTCACCGACGAGGGAATGCTCAGCCACACCACCTTTTTGTAATTGATAAATACCATCAGTAACGGACCAATTGCCATTAGCTGCTTTCCACCCTTCAGCATCTTTTTTAAAATCCCAAAGTTGTGTACCTGCATATGAGTGGATTGTGATTAGTGTACAACTAAGAACTAAAATACAAAGAATACAAATTCTCTTAAAATTAATATAATCTACCATATACTCATTCACCCCTATATATGTTATTACTTAAATTCATCATTGTTCTTACAGAGAATGTCTAATTGATTTAATAGAATAAGCATAACGCGGAAAAATGTCAACTATAAAACCCTACACCGTGAATAGATAACCTCAGGCAATTTCCTGAGTAGAATACCTTTTTGTACCTATGATCCATTTCTTCTTAAATTGTTATAAAATTTGGATGCTCACGTTGGCGTGTAACGCATTTTTCAAATGAATCCGATATAATATACTGCTAAAATCATTACAACGCAAATTTCAGATATACCCGTACCAGTATTGAATTTATCAATTTCTTTGTATTATCCAAAGGCAGTTTCAAAACGTTGTCGGAGTATATCAGGACTGGTATGCATATAAATAAGTGTAGCATCCAAACTTGAATGGCCTAATGCAATGCGAACAGATTCTAAATCATTTGTTGCTCGGTAAAGTTCGGTCCCAAAAGTGTGTCGTAAGTCGTGTGGTGTAAATCTAAGACCTAACATGTTAGATGCTGCTTCCATAATCCGTTGAAAATCTCTCGGTGCTAATCGATTCTTTGTGCGTAAAGTGCAGAATAATGGACTTTCTAATCTATCTTCTTCTCCGCGTTCCATTTTCCAGTCAATAAATACTCTAAAGGCATCCCTTATGTCATTCACGAGAGGTATTCTTCTTGATACTTTATTTTTTGCTATTTCTGCCCGTACTTCTAAGGTTGTAACAATATTTCCAAATTTCAGAATATCCCCAATGTTCATACCACATGCTTCTGAATTTCTAAGACCAGTTCTTAGACAGAAATGCACCAACATTCTATCTCGTTCTCTATTTTTTAGTGCATCTAAAAGTACTTGTTGTTGTAATTCATCCAGAACTCGGGGTTGTTGTATTTTTCTTCTTTTCGTTTTTTCCATTTATGGTCTCCACCAGAATTTTGACATTTTCAATTCTAACATGCTTGATTAAAGTGGTCAATATTTTAATGACGCTTTGCACGTACAATACGTCATTAAATGCTGGTATAGTTACACTTTATATCATGTTATTCCTTTTCTCATCTTCTGAATAATTTGAGAACCATCTATTTTTGAAATACGTTGATTTAGTATTTGGGATGATGTATTCTTTTAATCTACAACCTGTTATTTAACTTTAAATTTTTACAGAAGTACTTCTCTTTATTAATAATTTGTAATTTGTTCCATATAATGTATTAATTACTTTGTTACCTTATAATATACGAAAATAGTGGAGGAAAATTCTTGCTTAAGAAATTGTTGTATATCATACCTGTATTAATTCTCTATTGCTCTCTATCTAATGTTCATTCTGCAAGAATAAATGTTGGTTTGATTTATGATGTGCGCGGTCGTGGAGATCTTTCTTTTTGTGATGCTGCATACGCAGGAGCAGAAAAGGCTTCCCAAAAGTGGGATATCAAACTGAAAGAAGTCAATCCTGGTCAAAGTACCGATATCGAAAGGGCTGTACGGGGCTTAGCGAAATTAAAGTATGATTTAATAATTGGGGTTGGATTCCTCTTTAGAGAACCCATGAATCGAGTTGCGGGGGACTTTCCCAATACTAATTTTGTTCTGATAGATGCTGAAGCAAATCCTTCGAATGTGGCTTCATTAATATATAAAGCACACGAGGGAACATTTCTCGCTGGTATAATAGCATCAATGAAAACTGATACAATGAAAGTTGGGTTTATTGGCGGAATGAAAATCCCTCTCGTTGAAGCATTTGAAATTGGGTATGAAGCTGGGATTAAGACAATTAATCCTAAAATTGAACTTCTATCTAATTATGTTGGTGTCACACCCCAAGCATTCGATGATCCTGCAAAGGGTAAAGAGTTAGCTCTATCACAATATAAAAAAGGTGTAGATATAATTCTTGCTGCCGCAGGAGCAAGCGGATTAGGTGTTCTTGAAGCTGCAAAAGAAACAAAGAAATATATTATATGGGTAGATTCCAATGGAAATAGTCTTGCTCCAGGTTTAGTTCTTACGAGTATAATTAAAGGTGTAGAGTTATCGGTATATCAATCTATAGAAAATGTCGTTAATGGAACATTTTCCGGGGGACTTAAAAGCTATGGTCTAAAAGAGGGTGGAGTCGAGTATATTGTTGATGATGCTAATAAGGATTTACTATCGGATACGATCATTCAGAAGGTTGAAGATTATAAGTCTAAAATTATAACTGGTGATATTTTGGTACCCAGCCATCGTGAAAAGAATAAAAAGGAATAATTGTGAATAAGTTAACAATTGTTGTACCTGGTGATTCTCCACCTCAAATTCAAGGTTCGGTACATTTGGAACGATTGAAACCGTATGGAAAGGTCGTTGTATATACAGATCGTCCAGAAAATGCTGAAGAGAAAATTAAACGTGCAAAGAATGCTGATATCCTAATAAATTCACGAGGAATGGTTAAATGGCGCGAGGATGTATTACCTTTTTTACCAAAATTGAAATTAATTTCTCTATGTTCTATAGGTACTGATATGATTGCACTTAATGAAGCTAAGAAAAGAGGTATAGTAGTTTGTAATCAACCGGGACGAACAGCACCTGTTGTCGCAGAACATAGCTTTGGTTTGATGTTTGCTCTTGCAAAACGCGCTGCATTTATGACATCGTCATTGAAAGATGGAAATTGGCCACGAATGGATAATGTGTATTTACAAGGAAAAACATTGGGAATCATCGGTACTGGACATATTGGTTCAGAAATGGCACGTCTTGGCAATGCAATTGGTATGAATGTAGTAGGTTGGACTTATCATCCCTCTGATGAACGCGCAAAAAAGTTGGATATTCGATATGTTGAATTCGAGGATCTTCTTAGAATCTCTGACGTTGTTAGTCTACATGTTAAACTTACAGAAGATAGCATTCATTTAATTGGTGAGCATGAATTATCTATAATGAAGCCGAATGCACTTATAGTTAATGTTGCTCGAGGTCAAGTAATTGATGTAGATGCTCTTATTCAATCCTTAAATAATGGTGATATTGGTGGTGCGGGGATAGATGTATATGATCAAGAACCATTGCCAAATAATCATCCTCTTTTAACATGTGAGCAAGTGATATTGACTCCACATTGTGCTGACATGACACCTGAGGGTGTTGATCTTCTAAATGAAGGTGCAGTAGATAATATCATCGCATTTTTAACAGGTTCACCAATAAACGTTGTAGTGTAATCTAAAAGGTATTCATGGATTCATCAAAAAAAAACACAGAACTACCAAAGACATTTAGTAAAATTGGAGTTGATACCGGTGGTACATTTACAGACATAGTTTTATCTAAAGGAACTTCTCTATACATACATAAGGTGATGTCCACTCCAGATAATCCAGCACATGCTGTTATAAATGGTGTAAATGAGATCTGTACTATGAATAGTGGTAAGGATATAAGCGAAATTCAGATTATCCATGGTTCTACTGTGGCAATCAACGCTTTGTTAGAAAGAAAGGGAGCACGAATTGCCCTGGTTACTACAAAAGGTTTTGAAGATGTATTGGAAATAGGAAGACAGTCACGTTCTAACTTATATGATTTATATGTTAACCGTCCCAAACCACTAATTCCTTCCGATCTTCGATTCGGAATAACAGAAAGAACATTATATACAGGTAAAATTCAGACTGAAATCCAAATAGATGAAATAGATACATTAACTGAAACACTTTCCAAATTAGATTTAGATGCTATTGCAATCTGTTTCTTGTTCTCCTATGTCAATCCTAAAAATGAGCAGATTACTGCTGAATATCTCTCGAAACTCAGTATACCGATCTCATGTTCATATCAAATCCTACCGGAATATAGAGAATTTGCACGCTTAAGTACAACAGTTGCAAGTGCTTATGTACGTCCAACATTAGAGAAACATATTAATACACTTACTGAATTAGATAGATTCGCTTCATCTCTCAGGCTAATGTTATCAAATGGAGGTTGTGTATCTTCAAATTATATTGAATCCGCAGGAATACAGACATTATTATCCGGGCCGGCAGGTGGAGTGATAGGGGCATATCACATTGCAAAAGCTGCAGGATATAGTAGAATAATATCTTTTGATATGGGAGGTACTTCTACGGATGTAAGTTTATGTAATGAAGATATATCATTGACCACAGAAAGTACAATCAGTGGTTTACCGATTAAAGTACCATTAATTGATATACATACTGTTGGGGCAGGTGGAGGATCTATTGCTATACTTGATTCAGGTGGTGCTTTACGAGTTGGACCAGAAAGTGCTGGGGCAGTACCGGGACCAATATGTTATGGTCAGGGAGGTGTAGATATTACGGTAACTGATGCCAATCTATTCCTTGGACGCATTTCAGCAAAACACTTCTTAAACGGTAGAATGATTCTCTCAACTGATAAAACAATTAATATGGTTGAAGAGTTTTCAGATAGAATTGGCATTTCAGCAATAAAAGCCGCTGAGGGTATCCTTCAAATTGCCAATTCTACGATGGTAAGTGCAATCAAGGTTATTTCAGTTGAACGAGGTTTCGATTGTAGAGATTTCATACTGGTCTCATATGGAGGTGCTGGTGGATTACACGCAGCATTTCTCGCTGAAAACCTTGGTATTCAAACAATTCTCCTTCCGCCATATGGAGGGTTGTTATCTGCCTATGGTATGCTCTATGCAAATGTAATTAAGGATTATTCTCAAACAATTCTCCTAAAAATTAAGTCAAAAAATGCAGATAACGGTAATATAATTATCCAACAACTTAAAGAAGGCATGGGAGAATTATTACTCCGCGCACTTGAAGATATGGAATTTGAAGGATATGACTTATCTCAGTTAAATATCGTACGAACCCTTGATGTTCGTTATTCTGGACAATCCTATGAATTGAATGTACCTTTTCCTGAAGATAGTTTAGATTTCGTAGATAAATTTCACTCCATACATAAGATCCGTTTTAGTTATTCTCATCCTGATGCAATAGTAGAAGTGGTAAATCTACGATTGTCTGCAATTAAGGAGACTGAAAAACCAAAAACGATTTCTGAAACACTAATTGAGGAAGTTCCTATAAATGCATTAATTGATGAGAAAACAGTGGTCTTTGACAATAAGATGTATGATACCAAATTTTATAGTCGCGAGGAATTGTTACCCGGAAATAGTATTGATGGTCCTGTAATTATCACAGAATTTAGTGCGACAAGTGTGGTTCCACCGGGTTTCTCTATCAATGTAGATGCATATAGAAATATCATCATGAAAGCTAAATGATAATCACAGTCAGTTGTTCAACAACTTAGTTAATATATGGAATTGACAATTAAAATTAGGTGTGTTAGGATTTACCTATTCTACCTATGAAATGTATAGGATGTTGAATTCTAAATACAGTCCGGTCTAATCATTGAAGAAAGGAGTCAAATCATGAGAACAATAGCGATTACGTTATCTATTACTGCGCATTCTTATTTGCCAGTATAGGAATTGCTGTAGATGATGAAACTTTAGTAGCATATTATTCATTTGACGGTGATGCTGAAGATGGTTCTGGCAACGGAAATACTGGTGAAATTAAGAATGGATCAAAATTTGATAAGGGTAAATTTGGAGACGCTATTTATCTTGATGTAGGTGCACATGTTGAGATGGCAGCGTCCGATACACTCCATGGAGACCTATTTAAAAGTGATCCGTTTACTATATCAGTATGGATAAATCCTACTTTTGAAGGCGGTGCATGGCAACAGATATGGAGAAGTTTACCTACAGCATCTGGACACAATACATTTTTTGTAAATAAGGATCAGGGCTTACTATCTTGGCGCGGACAGGTCGGTGGTTGGACGATTCTTTGTCAAACCGATGGAGGAATTGTAAAAAAAGATGTGTGGACTCATGTTGCAGTTCAAAGTGATGGTAAGAAGTTCCGAATTTATGCAAATGGAGAAATGGCACAAGAATCTGATTTCCAGGAGACCCGTGGTGAAAATCAAATTTACAGATTAGGTGGTGAAGGGGGTGAAGGATATGGTGGTGCATTGGATGACGCTGCTATATTCTCCAGAGCATTGGATGAACATGAGATTAAATCAATAATGAAAGGTTACGAGGAGTTTGCACCAGTGGATTCACGGGGAAAACTCACTACAATTTGGGCGAAGATTAAAAAGTAGGAATTTAAAACTGTTGTTTTAAATTCTCTACGGGTTGTTTATCACATATAATTTACTGTTATATTATAGTTTCCATATCCGGGATTGTCCTTATCATCATTGGTGATAAAGTTGACAAACCTTGATATGGAGGTTATTATTTAATTGGGAAAAGAGATAGATTGTGGAAATATCAAAAACAATTACTTGTAAAAATTGTAATAGCGAAATTGAATTAGATACATTTACTAAGAATCTAAATGTGTGTCCAGACTGTGATGTTCATTACCCATTAAGTGCCTCTAATCGAATGAAGCTTCTTGTTGATACCGGTAGTTTTGATGAATATGATACAAACCTATACTCCATTGATGCACTTGAATTTCCAGAGTATCCTGATAAACTTGACAGAGATATTAATAAGACTGGACTTAGATCTGAGATGTTATCAGGGATTGCAAAAATTGATGGGGTCTCAGTAGCAATAGCAATTGGAGATGTTGGTTTTATTGGTGGAACGTGTGGAGCAGTAATTGGAGAAAAAGTCACCCGATGTATTGAGATGGCAGGAGAGAATAAGTTACCTCTTGTAATTGTATCGGTTAGCGGCGGGATGCGAATGCAGGAAGGCACTTTAGCCTTAATGCAGATGGCGAAAACTGCAGCTGCTTGTTCAGAATATATTAATAATGGAGGATTCTATATATCAATTGTCACTGATCCTACATTTGGAGGTGCTACAGCAAGTTATACCTCACTTGGAGATGTCATTATAGCCGAGCCTGGGGCACGTGTTGGTTTTGCCGGTCCACTTGC
The DNA here is from genome assembly GCA_964652195.1 of uncultured bacterium. Classification (GTDB taxonomy): domain Bacteria; phylum Poribacteria; class WGA-4E; order WGA-4E; family WGA-3G; genus MSPOR6. The sequence continues at coordinate 105,733 of CAZZBB010000080.1, forward strand.
CGTTGCCAGCTTACAAGAGGAATTACCAGAAGACTTTCAAAAGGCAGAATCATTAGTTTCTCACGGTTTTATAGATCATATTGTCCATCGAAACCAGATGAGACAATTACTTACCCATTTAATTTCATATACTTGAAGATTTAAATTCACAAGATTTCAATCTAAATTGTTTATGGAATTTGAGATATTATACTACTTGAAAATTTTGTTGATAAATCCTCAATTCCATAGTCTTAGACCCCCTTCAACAACCCACTGACAATGTAGTAAAACTATTCATTTCTGTCACTTTAACAGAATTTCGACGTATTAAATAACGATGACCTAAGATAAACAATCATAGAGTATTATACTATAGAGCATTTTGGAAGGAGATGTATTAGTCCTCAGTTCTTTATATCGCACTATGTATAAGAAGGAAAAAATAGAAGAAAATGGCAAAATCATTAGTAGTAGTTGAATCACCAGCAAAAGCAAAAACAATAGAAAAAATACTTGGAAAAGATTATATTGTCGACTCTTCAGTAGGACATATACGGGATCTTCCGAAGAAGGAACTTGGGGTAGATATAGAGAACAATTTTACACCAAAATATGAAACGATTCGTGGTAAAGGTTCAGTTGTTAAAGAAATTAGAGAAAAAGCCAAAAAAGTCGATTGTATCTATCTCGCTGCAGACTCAGATAGAGAAGGTGAGGCAATATGTTGGCACTTAGCAGAAGAATTGCAAAGAACTAAAAAGCCTATTTACCGAATAATATATAATGAGGTCACACAGAACGCAATATTACAGGCAATTCAAAATCCTGGAACAATTGACCAAGCCTTGGTGGATGCCCAACAGGCAAGACGTGTATTGGATAGACTTGTTGGTTGGAAAATAAGTCCACTTCTATGGAGAAGTGTGAAACCTGATCTAAGTGCAGGGAGAGTTCAATCTGTTGCTGTTCGACTAATATGTGAACGAGAAGAAGAGATTGAAGCATTTAAGCCACAGGAATATTGGTCATTAACTGCTATTTTGACTCCGAGTCAAGAGGAACATCTGTTTCCTGCGAGATTACATCGAATCGGATCAAAAAAGGGTGAAATTAACAACTACGGTTTCTGTATTGACGAAAAACAGGCAAAGGAACTTACAGCAGAAGCAAGGAAACATGATTTTATTGTTGAGAAAATTCAGAAACGGGAACGTCAACAAAAACCAGTTGCTCCTTTTAAAACAAGTACTTTACAACAAGAAGCCTCGCGTAAGCTACGTTTTACTGCCAAAAGAACAATGATGGTTGCTCAAGAACTATATGAGGGGTTAGAAATCGCTAATGAAGGTTTACAAGGTCTGATTACATATATGCGTACAGATTCCACTCGAATTGCTCAGGATGCTCTTACTGAAGTAAGAAATTATATTAAGACTACCTTTGGTGATAAATATCTACCCTCTCGTGCTGTTACCTATGCAAGTAATAAGAGTGCCCAAGATGCACATGAGGCAATTCGTCCTACATTACCTTTACGTAGTCCAGAATCTTTGAAGACATACCTTAATAAGGATCAATATAACTTGTATGAATTGATTTGGAAGAGATTTATTGCCTGTCAAATGAAACCAGCAATATTTGATGCAACAACAATTGATATAAAAGCAGGAAATTACCTCTTCCGTGCTACTGGATCGGTAATTAAATTTGATGGTTTCAGACGTATTTACATGGAAGGCAAAGATGATATTGAAGCAAACGACGATAATCCTAATCCTGAAAATACTACTTTGCCAGAGGTACAGATAGGTGAAATGCTTGACCTTAGAAAGTTAACACCTAAACAACATTTTACTCAACCACCTCCACGATATAATGAAGCAACACTTGTTAAGGCATTAGAGGCGAAGGAAATTGGAAGACCCAGTACCTATGCATCTATTCTATCCAAAATTCAAGATCGTGATTATGTCTCAAAGGAGAGTAACCGTCTTCATCCAACAGATATAGGACGTCTAGTTAATACTCTCTTAATTAGTGCATTTCCAGATATTGTTGATGTTGAATTTACGAAGGAAATGGAACTGAAACTTGATACAATAGCAGAAGGTGATGTGGATTGGATTGACACACTGGGTGAATTTTACCCACCATTTCAAGATGCTTTAGAGAAAGCACCAGATAAGATGTATGAAGCTCGGAAGGCATTGGAAACGGAATCAGACGAGAAGTGTGAAAAATGTGGCGGTGGAATGATCGTAAAATGGGGAAGATATGGACGTTTCTTAGGCTGTGCAAATTATCCTGATTGTAAGAATATAAAAGCTCTTAATGAAGATGAAACACCCGTTGAAGAGCCTGAAAAAACAGATACACCTTGTGACAAATGCGGTGAACTAATGGTAATTAAACAAAGTAGAGCTGGAGCAAAGTTCTTGGCTTGTAGTACATATCCAAAATGTAAAAATGCCAAACCAGTTCCTATGGGTGTAGACTGTCCAGAATCAGATTGTGATGGTTATTTAGGAGAACGTCGTAGTAAACGTGGGAAAGTCTTTTATGGATGTAGTAACTACCCGACATGTGGTTTTGCAAGTTGGGATAAACCTATTTCTGAGTCATGTCCTGAATGTGATTCACCTTATCTCGTTGAAAAAGGAAATAAAGAGGGTGAATCTTTTCATGCTTGTGCTACAAAAACCTGTGACTTCACTAAACAGGTAGTATAGTTTTATAGTATTCAGTATATTAATATTATTTCATCCTATGAGAAGACGATATCAATTGGAATTTAAAATCTCATGATTCAGCTTCATCAAGTAAGTTATTCATATAGAGACTTAAGTGTACTTGAGAGAGCAAGTTTCCGATTAGAGCGAGGAGAATTCGGATTTCTCGTGGGTGAAAGTGGATCTGGCAAGAGTACACTTTTAAAACTCTTATATAGAGAATTGTATCCTACCGCAGGCTCTATAAGTGTTTTAGGACAACATTTATCCGATCTGACACCCTCTACACTTCCATTTTTCAGACGTAAAATAGGAATTATTTTTCAAGATAGTAAACTACTCGAAACAAAGACTGTAGAACAGAATCTTGAAATTCCACAGAAATTAATTGGAACAAAGTTTAGAATATTACGAGAAAATGTTAATAATTTACTTCACCAGATGGGGTTAATTCATCATAAGGATTCACGGCCATCTGAGATCTCAAGACATGAACGACAAAGATTAGCAATTGCTATGGCTATTATCAATAGTCCTTTGCTGATTCTTGCTGACCAACCTACAGAAATACTTGATCCTAATTTAACCCTTGAAATGTTATCATTGTTGGATTCATTAAACTTTCAAGGAACTACAGTGTTGGTCACCACTTCAGAACCAGAACTACCAATCAATTATTCTGAAAAGAAGAATACCAACCCAAAACGTGTTTTTACTTTGAAGGATGGACAAATAACTACTTAGATTAAATTTGGTTCTATACACCTTTATAAAATCTTTAGTTATATATTGTTAAGATAATACGCTATAAATTAGACATTCACAAATGCGATATAAGATCGAATATGCATTCGTACATATTAGACAATCAGGATTGAATAATTTTTTCAATCTCATTGCCCTTGCGTTTTTCACACTAATCCTAACAACTTTTTTATTTAATAATAATTCAGTCTATAAAGAACTTAAACTTAAAGACACCTCTCCTCCTCTGCTCGCCTTTTTAAATGATACAGTTGTAGAAGATGATGCCCGTCTGTTTGCACACCAAATACAAAAAAATCATAAGATACGCTATATACACTACATTTCAAAGCAAGAGAATTTTAACCGATATGAGAAACAACTTGGTCCACTTGGTAGATGGATTAAAGACAGTTATTCCGGTAGTAATCCATTTCCTGCATCACTGGAAATATATGTAGAACCTTCAAGGATTAGTAGAACATCTTTAGAGAAAATAGCATACGATATAGAAGCATACGATAAAGTGGATGATGTAAAACTTACCGGACATGGAGTTATCTCAGATATTCTTCGTCAGACAAACCGATTGACTATTGCGTGTATAACAATCTCTATTCTAATTACCCTCTTCGTTATAAAAGCTGCAGTAATAAGAACAGGAAGAATTCGACGAACAGAGATTCAATTGCTAAACTTGATAGGGGCAACTCAAGGATATCTTAAAGCGCCGTTCTTAATTCATGGGATGTTCCTGGGTTTATTCAGCAGCATTATCGGGATCACAAGTTTTTATATTCTATATTGTATATTCACATCACAACTTGGTTTACTTGATTTTATTCCTCTGTATCACATCTATGCTGTCATTATTTCCGGTGGAATTATTGGAATAATTGCTGGAATTTTGGCTCAAAAAAAGTGTCTAAGTGCCTTATAGCTATTTCTTAACAAAAAATTATCTAACAATATAATCCTATAGAATCCAATTCCAGACATTTACCAAAACTCCAACTACCTTATACCCATCAGTGTTTTATTCCCCGTAAACATATAGTCTGATTTCTCAAATGATTATTTTAGAATCCATCTGTTTGAAATACATTGCGTGATAGATTGATATTAACCCTGACATAGTTTTCGAACAAACGGTTTAATTATAGGTAAGAATAATGAAAAATATAGAAATTAGTAATATCTTTAACAATATCGCTGCACTACTTCAAGTTCGTGGTGAACCTTCATTCCGATTTCGATCATACGAAAAGGCAGCAAGTATCATTTCTGATTTAACAGTTGAAGTAAGTGAATTGATTGAATCAGGGAAATTCCAAGACATACAAGGAATAGGAAAGACAATTGAAGAGAAGACCAGAGAGATATTAGATACTGGAAGTTGTAAAGCTTATAGTAAACTCATAGATGAGATGGGGGTCGGTGTTCTGGATCTTTTAGATATTCAAGGAATTGGACCCAAAACTGCATATCGACTTTATACCGAATACGAAATTAGAAATATAGATCAACTTACTAATGCTCTTGAGGATGGTTCTCTGCAGCAAATCAAAGGCTTAGGTAAGAAGACTTTGATAACAATACGTGAAAGTCTGGATTTTCTATCAAAAACACGCGGATCTCGAATTATTTCAATGTCATTTGCATTAATGACAAAAATAACTGATGTTCTCAAAAACTGTGCTGGTATTAATCGTTTTGAAATTTCAGGAGACCTACGCAGAAGAGAAGAGGAATGTCGTAGTCTTGAATTTGTTATTGAGAGTGGACAGGATATTGAAAATACTGAGAATGAGTTGGTTGAGGCACTAAAAGAAAATAATTATCAGGTATCCAAACAGCAGCCTTCTATTCAGGAACAATCTGATAGATCGCGTCTATTACAAGATATAGAAACACTCTATTTTTATATAGATAACGATTTTCTTGTAGTGATATATTTATGTACAGCAGAGAATTATGAGTCAACTCTCTTTGTTACAACAACTACTGATGAACACTTCATTGCCCTGCCAATCGACAACCTAACAAACAATTCAAAAGAATTATCGGGGTTCTGGGAGGAAACCAAGAATCATAATGAAGTAGATATCTTTAAGAAGTTAGAGATGAGTTACGTACCTCCCGAACTCCGTCAATACAGTGATTCAGTATCATTAGCATTAGAAGACAAATTGCCGTCTCTGTTGGAATTTAATGACATGCGAGGAGATTTACATTCACATACTGAGTGGAGTGATGGTAGAAATACAATGAATGAAATGGTGGTAACTGCCAAAAAGCTTGAGCTGGAGTATTTTGCTATCACTGATCATTCAGTTTCATCTACAGTTGCAAATGGTTTAGACGAAGAACGTTTGTTGCAACAGATTGAACATGTGCATAAAAAAGATGCTGCAACAGATGGAATCATACTACTTGCGGGGTCAGAAGTAGATATAAGAAGAGATGGAAGTCTTGATTACACTGATGAAGTACTTGCTCAATTGGATATAGTTGTGGCAAGTATCCATAGCCATTTTAATATTTCAGAAGTTGAGATGACAAAGAGAATGATTAGTGCTATTGAAAACCCCTATGTTAATATCATTGGTCACCCTACAGGACGATTGCTCGGAAGAAGACCGATGTACCCTATAAATATGGATGAAGTTTTAGCTGCTGCAGCGGAACATAATAAGATAATGGAAATTAATGGATCCCCAAGTAGATTGGATTTAGGACCAGAATATGTCCGTAAAGGTAAAGAGTTGGGAATTCTCTTTACCATCAACACAGATGCGCATTCGATACCACAATTTGAACGTAGAGAATATGGAGTCAATGTTGCACGTCGTAGTGGGTTATCCAAAGAAGATGTAATTAATACTTATTCTATTGAGAGACTTCGTGAAACATTGAAAGAAACAAGAAAGTAGAAGGAGAAATGATGAATAGTACACAACATGCACCAGCAAAACGTGCCATAATCATTGGAATGGATGGGGCAAGTATGGAACTTGTCAATAATATGATTGAATGGGGACATACACCCAATATGAAAAGACTTCGTGATTTAGGTGTATATCGTCCTATGATTGGTGTGTTTCCAACCTTAACTCCACCTGGTTGGACAGCACTCTCTACAGGTTCGTGGCCAGGTACACACAAAGTCATGGATTTTAACATTCGTTCTGTCGGAGAACAACTCGATAAAACTATTTGGGGAATTAATACTGGACTATGTAAATCAGAATACCTGTGGAATCTCGTTGAACGTGTCGGACGTAAACCCATATTAGTAAAATGGGAAATGTCTTGGCCACCGACAGTGAATACCGGAATTCAGGTAGAAGGAACGGGTCCAGGTGTTTCAAACCACCACCAGATTGCAGGTTATCATCTATTTGTTACTGGGAAATGGGCACCACGTCCGATTGGTGGTCAAAGAGATCCTGAGACTCTCGATCCAAGTGCATTACAGAAGGTAAAACATATTGATCCAGTGGAAATAAAACAAATTGATTCTAAGACCTGGAAGGGAGGCTTACCTGAATCCAATAAACCATTACTTGAAGTAGAATTAACTATCCAACCTTTAGCGCGTGGTAGAGAGAATATGAACCGTGGTAAATCTGGTTTGCCGAAGTCATTCTGTGGTTTGATTTATGCCTCTGAAGATGATGGGTATAATAGAATAAGAATATGTAAGCATCGAAATACAGATGAAGTTATTGCAGATTTAAGTGTAGGGGATTGGAGTGAATGGTGGTTGGATTCATTCAATATAGATGGAAAAGATATTGAAGGATATGTACGTATGAAGTTGATAACTCTTACTGGTTCAGCCGATGCATTTGAGCTTTTTGTTCCACAGATTTGGCCAAGAACTGATTATACCACACCTGCAGATATTGCAACATTAATTGACGAAAATGTTGGATCTTTTCTACAGAATCCGGCCCGTGATGCGCTTGGACAAGTTGATGATGATACCTATTTTGAACTATTAGACTATCATCACCAACGTCTCGCGGATGTTGCGACTTACTTGGCATCAAATAACGAATGGGATTTACTCATGGTAGAAACCCATGCCCCTGATTATGCAAGTCACTTTTTTCTTAGTCAAGCCGATGAAATAAGTGGTGCTGCACCTGATACTATGCATCGTTGTCGTGAAGGTTTACGCCGAACCTATGAATCGGTGGATAATATGATTGGGGAGATTGTTGAAGTGGCTGATGATGATACAGTTGTCCTGATATGTGCAGACCATGGTGGTACCCCAAATCAATTTCGGGCAATAGATATAGAAGAAGTATTGGAAAAAACAGGTTTCATTGTAAAGGATTCTGATGGAAGAATAGACTGGACTAGAACAAGAGCAGTAAATGTCGGTTTAGTACATATTTTTATCAATCTAATTAATCGTGAACCAAATGGTACCGTTTCGATTGAGGATTATGGAGCCACACAAAGGGAAATAATAGCAGCATTACATGCATACCGTGATACTGAAACTGGAAGACACCCATTTTCATTAGCTGTGACACGGGAAGATGCAGAGATGTTGAATCTACATGGTGAGCTTGTAGGTGATATTGTATATGCATTACGACCAGAATTTGATGGTGCCCACGGAAAGCAACTACCTTCAGTCAGTTTCGGTATCGGTGGACAACATTCAACGTTTATTTTATCTGGAGCAGGTGTCCGTAAGGGTATTGCTTTAAACCGTCAAGTTCGTGTTGTCGATGTATCACCAACAATTTGTTATCTCTTAGGATTACCAATGCCAGAAAATGTTGAGGGAGGGGTAATTTATGAGGCATTGGAAGACCCAAATTGGCATTTAGCACGACTTTCAGAATATGAAAACAGTAGATAATAAGGTTATACTATTACTTATTCGATACGTTGGATATATATATCATAATCATCTCCGCGTGCATCACTCCAAACTACAATGACACCACCATCCCCAGTTGAAACCGCAGCTGGGGTAATTTGTTCCTTATCCGCAAGGCAAACTGGTCTCCCATTCGCTTCCCACAGCATCTCTCCATTACTATCAACTCTTTGTGTATAAATAGCATCCTCTGTAACATTACCGAAGTCATTTCGATAATCCAACCAGGTTGCTATTGCCCCTCCTATCCCATCAGGTACAAGTATAGGAATTTGCTGTACTCCACCTTCTATACATACAGGTAAACCCTCCACATCCCATAGGTTTTTACCATCAGGTCCGACTCTTTGTATATATAGATCGGCAAAGACATCCCGTTCATCTCTCCATATTACAATAAAACCACCATTACCATCACTCACACAGGAAGGCTGCTGTTGATTAAATTCTGATTTGCAGATGATGATTCCATCTTTCTCCCACTGAATTGTTCCATCAGCAGTAAAATGTTGAGCATACAGGATTGCTGAAGTGAAAAAGTTTGGATCGTTTCTATAGTCAGGCCATATACAGTATGCACCACCGTTACCATCAGATACAATGGTTGAACCACCTTGATTGCCATCTGCTGTACATACTGGTATAGGTGTATCCCAAACCTGTTTTCCATTTCTATTGATACGTTGGGCAAAAATGTTCCAATCTGGGGTAGCAATATCCCACCATACAACTATAACTCCACCATCATTATCACTAATTATAGCTGGATCATATTGATCACCTTCAATAGTATGAACCGGAATTCCATTTTCCTTCCAAACTGAATCACCATTAGCGTTTATTTTTTCTGCATAGATATCCTGATTTCCAGACCGCCAATCCTCCCATACAGCAATAAATCCACCATCTCCATCTGGGATTAAGGTAATATCATCCTGCAATGTATTATCTATACATACTTCAATACCATCCGGGTTCCACATTATTCTACCATGACTATCCAATCTTTGGGCATAACTATCCTGATTCCCGTTACGTGAATCCCTCCATACGATAAATGCCCCACCTTGCGTGTCAGATACAATCTCAGGGATTGTTTGAGATGCCGGATGCTTACACACAGGAACACCATCAGGTTGCCATACAATATCCCCTTGACCATTAATTCTCTGTGCATAAATATCGTAATTCCCGTTACGTGCATCCCGCCAGGTAACAATTGCCCCATCCATACCATCAGAAATCACCACAGGAAAATGTTGATCATCTCCTGCTGTACAAACAGGTATATTCCTTAATATTCCCAATTCAGTTTTGGATGCAGATGAGAGAAAAGTTAGTATAACTATAATTAATATGTATAACCCTAACTTTTGATATTCATCGGGTAAGATTAATTTCAGATTAGTAAATAGCATGAATTAGTGGTAAATACAATCCCATCAAACGTGAGGGATTCTGATATGGTGTGGTTTCTAACTTTAAAAATCTACTTTATATCATTCATTACATCAATAATTCCTCACCTATTGGAAAAAATTGGTCAGCAACTGCTTGTAAATCCATTGAGGTATTGTGTTCAAATGCAACTACCTCAATCCGTTTATGTTGTTGCTTGATGAGTTCGGCTAATGGGCAGAAATCCCCATCACCACTTGCAAGAATTACCACATCTAATGAACTAAGCATTGAAACTACATCAACGGCTATTCCGACATCCCAATCCCCTTTTGCAGAACCATCTCCTCTTAATCGGAGATCTTTACTACGAATAGTATAACCATTGTGTTCTAATAATGAGATAAAATTGGATTGTTTGATCTCTGGAATTTGAACTATATATGCATAAGCAGTAAGAAGTTGCCTCGGTCCAACAATCAAATCTAACAGTTTTATGAGATCAACCCGTCTTTCATACCTGTCTTTTGCAGCATAAAATAAGTTCTGAACATCCACGAAGACACCAACTTGTTCAACTTGATCCTCAATTTCATCATTTTCACTCAATTTTAGCTGTGGACTATCAAACAGATTAACAGTGTTTCTGATCTGGTTTAAAGCCTTTTGCGATGCTGTATATGATTTTTCTATCATATCAAAATGGTTATCAAATTCCATCTTAATTTGTTCTAAGGCTTGAAATTTTTTGTAAACAGCTTCTTCAACCATCTTCAATTCTACAGAGAATACCTCTTTCGCAGATTTTATTTCAGTTAACTCACTTAATTGGGTGACAATCTCCTGATTCTCAGCAACTAATTTACTGTTTTCTGATTTGAGTTTTAATAATGAAGCATTAGTTTCATCAAATTGAGATGCTTTTTGGTGTAAATCTTGATTTTCTTGTTGAAGAGAAACAACTTGATTTCGGTTTTCTTCATGTGTATCTTCTTTAGATTTCAAATTCTTATTTTCTTCGATGAGGAATTGGCAATGTTCTTGAAGAAGCTTATAGTTTTTCTCAATAGAGTTATATTCCGCTTTTAGGTGTGCAAAATCCTTTTCTAATTGACCTATATCACTATTCTGGATATCATTAGACTCGTGAGTTGTTTCATTAACATTTTCGTTACTTACATTGAAGGTGTGGTTATCAGGTAAGTTTGGTTGTTCATCAGAACTATATAATTGGTGATACTGTAAAGAAGGGACATTTGAGGGGGGATTATGATTTTCATAGGCAGTAGTTAATAGATTGAATCCATGTAAATGAACATCCTCTCTTGGATCCATAAGTAATGCCCAAACTACTTCACCAAATTCACCCGATTCTATCAGTGGACCTGGTGATTTAAAGAAAGTGTGTATCTCATCAATGACCATATAGCCTACACGGGCTATTGCTGCTTCAGCTTTCTTAGATAGATGTTCAGCAACGATCCGATCTATTTTAGAATGTTTAAATAATGCATTTGTTAATCGGCTTAACAATTCCTGTTTAGAAGTAGAATAAAGTCTATCAGGATCAGCTAATATATTCGTTTGCATAAGCAATCGAAATATATCTCTTTCATTTAATACTAAAGCGAGAAACCATATCAGTTGCTCACGTTGTAAATTCGATTTTAACTTTAGTGGGGTCATGCATGTCCTCCAATATACTGTTGACATCGAATATATTTATGTAAATTCATTAACTAAATTTTATAAATGGGGTGTGTTTAGATAATACTATACTAACGAGTTATGTTAGTTAACATTTCACATGTTCGTCTCGTTTGGGTTTAAATTCCGCATCTTTTTCCATACCGATAGCCTCAAGGTAGAAAGGAACTCCGATTTCCGATACAAACGTGTCAGGATTCAGGGATCACTCCTTCAGAATATGAACAGTTGTGAAAAACAAAAACACTATCACGTAACTATCACAAGTCGTACTAATAAGTATATTATTATAGATTCTCCAGATATAAGTCATATCTACAGACTTGGAATGACAGTTATGATTCCGTATATACTATAATTTTATAATATTACTGGGGATAGACTGGATTGAACGTGTAGCGTTTCTTGTATCAACGACAACATTTGCATGTTTGGTTATTAACTCATAATCTATATTACTATGATCAGCAATTATAACAACACAATCAACACTTTCTACCAATGAGGCAGTAAGTTCTTGTGAAGTGTATACCCCTCTTTCTCCAAGGGATATATTTGGCACATATGAATCATGATATAGAATCTGTGCACCATTGTCAAGCATAATTCGCATAACTTCAAAAGCAGGTGATTCACGTGTATCTGCAATATCTTTTTTATACGACACTCCTATAATTAATAGACTTGATCCCTTAATCCCTTTCTTTTTATCTTTTAATACCTGTATTACTTTCTCAAGAACATATTTAGGCATACCGTCATTGATTTCACTTGCGAGTTCGATGAATCGAGCATCAATTTGGTATTTTTGTGTCATCCATGAAAGATAGTGTGGATCAACAGGAATGCAATGTCCTCCTAAACCTGGACCTGGATAAAAAGGCATAAAACCAAAAGGTTTAGTAGATGCAGCGTCAACAATTTCCCATACATCTAATTCCATTCGATCACAAATCATGGCGACCTCGTTAATAAGACCTATATTAACACTTCGAAATGTATTTTCAAGTAGTTTAGTCATTTCTGCAGTTCTTGGAGACGACACTGGATATACCTTTTTAATAAATTGTTGATAAAAGGTAACAGCAATCTCAGTACATTTATCTGTAACACCACCTACAATCTTTGGAGTATCCCTAAGTGAATAGGCACAATTTCCAGGTTCAATTCGTTCTGGTGAAAAAGCAAGATAGAAATCAGATCCAACACAAAATGAATGTCTGATCGTAGAGTTAGTTTGTAATGTGGAAATGGATTGGTGTTCAGTATGGATAGATTCATGAGAATTAAGTATGGGTAGTACTACCTCTTCTGTTGTTCCCGGATAGGTAGTACTCTCAAGTATTATCAACTGGTCCTGACGTAAATATGTGGCAATTCTCTCGACTGCAGCTTTGATGTGTTGTAAATCTGGAGTCTTGTTTTCACTCAATGGTGTTGGAACACATATATTGACAGTATCCAGATTTTCAAGTACCGTATAATCTGTAGTAATAACAAATTGACCTGTTTGAACAAACCTACTCAGTATCTCGTTTGAAATATCTGGAACATCCGAAATTCCTTCTTTTAGTCTATTTACTTTCTCAGGACAGATATCAATACCTGTAACTTGATATCCTACTTCAGCAATTGCAATAGCAAGCGATAAGCCAACATACCCCAGTCCAATTATCCCCACTTGTGCCGTATGGTTCTCTATCTTATCTAACAACATAATTCACATTTTTCTTATTATTCAATTTTAAAATTGGGTATGGCAGGTTAGGTATATTCTTGAATCAACCATTGTGAAGCAGAAAAAAGATTGGTAAAAATCTTGTCTGGTTGGTATATCCGATCCTTAGAGGCAGTATTGATAAAGTGTCTATATGAATCTAAACCGTGTCCTGTTAGGACTAAAACCGGTGACATCCGAGCATTTCTTCCTGCTTGAATATCTGATATAGAATCGCCGATAAAATGAGTGATAGATGGGTCAAATTCATGTTCTTGTGTCGCTTTCCTCAGCATTCCAGGTTTTGGTTTACGACAATCACATCCAGCATCTGGGTGGTGTGGACAGAAATATATCTTCGTTATAATCCCCCCTGCCTCTCTCAAAGTAGATACCATATTAGAATGGATTTTGAGTAACTGCTTTTTTGTGAAAATTCCCCTACCAATTCCTGCTTGGTTAGTCGCAATTAGGATGTTAAAACCTGCATTTGTTAAATCACGAATTGCCCGAATTGAAGATTGTAGAAAAGTAAATTCAGACCAGTCACAGACGTAACCCATATTTGGAGGGTTATAATTGATAACACCGTCACGGTCAAGAATTAAATATCTCATCTAAATATTCTTCAACTACTGTCCTGTGTTAATAACAGAATGTTTATTGCACATCAGAAATTGAGTTTTTGAGTTCTTCTATCGTAACGGTGGCGCATCCCATTTTACCAACAACGATACCGCCGGCAATACTCGATAGATGTGCAGCAGTAAGAGAATCATCATTTGTACCAAGACATAATGTGAATACAGCCACAACAGTATCTCCAGCCCCTGTCACATCAGTTACAATGGATGTTTGTGGTGGTATATGTTCAACCTGTAGATTCTTATTGGAATCAAATTGGAATAATGACATCCCTTCAGCATCACGTGTAATTAATAAACTTTTGAGATTCAGACGTATCAATATCTCTTCACCTGCGGAGATTAAGTGTGATACATCAGATATCTCATTTTGAACAGCAGCCCCTGCTTCAACATGATTTGGTGTCAGAGCAGTAACACCTACATATTTCCAAAAGTTATTACGTTTAGGGTCTGCAACAATAGGTATGTTATAGGGTTGTGCATATCGTATTATATTTTGGATAAGATCTTTTGTAACAACACCTTTGTCATAGTCAGAGAAAATAATCCCATCAGTTTCTGGTAATTTAGATTGAACAGCACTCAAGAGTCTCTCTTTTAACATCGCATTAATCTCTTGTTTCGACTCTCTATCAATACGCAATAAGTGATGTCCTTGGGATGTATTATTTTCAACTGATCGTTCCTGTATAGGTGGAGAATCGGTTGTTGCAATCACACGTGTTTTCTTGCTTGTAGGTCGTTGTAGATCAACACAGATATTGGAAGTGTCAACATTTAGAGAATTAATCATTTGAAGAAGTTTTTCTCCATCTCTATCCTTTCCAATAACCCCAATTAATTCAGCATTTGCACCTATACTGGTTATATTTTGGGCAACATTTGCAGCACCACCACATCCAATAGTTTCTTCATACATATCAAAAACAGGAACTGGTGCTTCGGGTGATATTCGGGTTACATCACCCCACATATACTCATCAACAATGATGTCGCCAATTATGAGTATTCTTTTGTCTTGAAATTGAGATATAAGATTTCTATAGTCCACAAATTTATATTATCACAAATGAATAGGATAATCAACATACAATCATTGATTGGGTACTTAAAGCTTTTGTCCCAAAAAATTATGCTGCTATTGTAGCTGGATACCAATATTTATCTCAAAAAATACTTCGATAAACATTTTATGAGATATGTTCCTCTCACTTCAATTCCAATGTGAATGGAAAATGTGTTAAAAATCTATTGACTGGATTACCGAAATATTTTCTTAAACTTCATAAGGTTATGATAAAAAAGAGACAGTTTCATTTAGAAATAAGATGAGAACTCATAGTCGTAAATTGAACATTTAATCCTAATATCCTGACAAACTAATAAGGTGCAAAAACAGACCT
>CAZZBB010000081.1:0-11168 GCA_964652195.1 uncultured bacterium
TTAAGTGGCGATGATTTTCATTCGTCATTTTTACCTCCAAAGAATAATGACAAACTAAAACTTTGAGGTAAAGTATATCAGATATGGCGTGACTTCTCACGCCATATCTGATATCTAAAGAATATACATCACCTAATATCGACAATTGAATACCTCTGGGTAGAGTACTGGGTTATTTAGTTTTCGACTCTTCTGGTGAATTTCATCACAATTGCCATAAACTTTATATTCCCGTTATACCAACATCCACTTGAAGTATTATGAAAAAAGTGCTATGATTAGTAGGTAGTATTATATGTAATATAGAAGTCGGAGGCATTTATGTCTGAAGAAAAGAAGGAAGAAATAGTTCCGGTTTCAGCGGAATTCGAAGTTGTAGATCAAGTTGACGATCAAGCAATCGTAGAACTAATGACAGGACAGACAATTCAGGATTACGTTTACTCTTTCAAACAAGGAGGACGCGTTGTTGAAGGGTTAACGTTAGCAGGAATTAACGAAGCTGCGAACAGAAGGGGCGGTATACAAGTAGAAGAAGTAGAATATGAAGAACGTGAAAACTCTTGGATTGCTACTGTCAAGGCAGTAGACACTATCACAGGTTCGTCTCGTTGGGGGGCGTGTGAACAGGCAAAAATGAATGGGAGTCGTCCAGATCCTTACGCATTTCCAAAAGCAATTCATAAGGCACAACGAAATGCTATTAAACAGTTATTACCTGTTCCTGTGATAAGAGAAGTATTGAACTTCTACCTGAATCGTAAAGCAGGTGGTGGTAATGTACAACAACCACAAAAATTACAGTCAGGTGATAACATCTCAAATGCACAAAAAGCCACTTTTGCTATTGCCAACCAATTGACTGAACTACTCGAAAAAGCGGGTGTTAGTAAAGCCGACCTATGGAACTATATGAAATGCAAATGCGGTGTAGAATCCAAAAACGATATATCCGAACGACAGTGGACAGAACTTTCTGCTGAATTTAAGGCTGCTGAAACCACTCCAACACTATTTGACGATCTATGTAAACGGGTTAAGCAATTAACAACAGCAAAGGATGAAAGTGAAGTTCCACCCTCCGAAGAACTACAGGAAGCCGAAACGTTATATGACACCGATAATGATGAAAAGGAATCAAAACCTGACGATACCGAATCAAAAGCTGCACCATTTTAACCTATATTAACATTATGCCTATGATAGCCGGATCCGCAACATCAAATATCACCCCTCCACTCGGAACAGCAATTCCCGGTGGATTTCGTCCGCGATTTGCACAGAACATTGATGATGAACTGTTGGCAAAAGCGCTTGTTATTGAGAACGACTCCAAACGTATTGCCATGGTCACCTGTGACTTGATCGCAGTATCAGAACACATGGTTGATCAGGCAAAACAACGTATAGTAGATCGATGTAACATTCCTCCTGAACATGTCATGGTAAACGCAACACATACGCACACTGCCGTGGCTGTGGCTAACTTACTCGGTGTTGATGAAGATACATATTACACTGATTGGGTTCCACTGAAAATCGCAGATGCTGTTGAGTTAGCAGCAATACATCTAAGATCTGCTCGTGTTGGTTTTTCAAGTGTTAATGAAGACCGAATCACTTTCAACCGACGATGGTACATGAAAGACGGGACTGTCTGTATGAATCCTGGTGTTGAAAATCCTGATCTTGTGAAACCTACCGGTCCAATTGATCCAGAAATCGGAATGATATATGTTGAAGCCGAAGATAGTACACCTATTTCAGCAGTTGCTAACTTTTCACTTCACTACATTGGCACAGATAACGGAAGTGCCATTTCTGCAGACTACTTTGGTCACTTTGACAGGTTGATGCGCCGATATTTAGGTGAATCTTGTATATCTCTTCTCTGGAATGCGGCATCAGGACAAATCAATAATATAGACTTCAGTGGAAAAACGAAATGGACAGCGGGTGGTCATAAACAAGCTGCGAAAATGGCAAATGTCATCGCAGGACATTTCATCACCGAGATGCAGTTTATGGAAATGCATGAAAGCTTACAGCTCACTGGAAAACTTGGAACCTTAACATTCCCACGGAAGCAGATTACGGAAGACGATTTAACAGTAGCAGAGAAGATATTAGCTGTTGAACCTGGAACTTATGACACATACGAAACTGGTCCGTTTAGTTGGGTTGTCGGACAACCAATTCCAAATGCCCTTGTTGATGTTTACGCTCTCGAATGCCAACGTTTAGCAGCCCTACCGGAACAACTAACTTCCCCAGTACAAGTCCTACGTCTTGGTGAAGCTGCAATTGTTGCTCTACCCGGAGAGGTATTCGTTGAGACAGGAATGAACATCAAATCTAAGTCCGATGCAAAACCTCTGTTTCTTGTTAGTTTAGCAAACGGTTATATCGGTTATATCTGCACAGATGAAGCATTAACCCAACAAGGTGGCTACGAAACGTGGGCGGCAATGTCATCTCTTCCTGATGTCGGTACAGCCGCTGCGATGGAGGCACTCGTAGCTTCATTGTTAGGTTAGATATCAACTGCTTAACATCCAAGCAGATATTCTCTGCTGTTGATTGCATTGATTAGAGAGTGTTTAGTAGCCGTATTTTCAAGTAACAGATCACCAGTATAATTCCCAGATATTAGATACTGCTTTATCGCCCTAAAATCTACATATCCATCCCTTACCTCTGATAGCACACCCTCTTCTGTCTTCTGCTTAAAATGTACAGATGTAAGATCGTTCATCTTAACGCTTCCCCAGAATTCCTCAGGTGTATTTAGAGTTGTCCCATCAGGACGGTATGTGTTTGTCTCGTCATAAGTAAGTTTAGCACCTCCAGCCACTGCTAACTTTATGGTCAAAGATGCTGACTGACGTGCATTTTCCACAGCAAAAGTCATTGGATAATCTGGCAATATGGAAACATATCGTCTAATATTTGCTATTGCAGCGTTTTCATCAATTTCCCCTTCAGTGTCCAAATCTACAAGTCGTAACCTTGCCCCCGATGGACACAACATATATGCTAATTTCTTGGCTATGACAATTTGCTGTGTATCCGTTTCAAAATCATCCGGTTCAGACAACCATGGATGAGACATGGCATAACTGAGTGTTATTTCAATGGCTTTCCGTGCAAAAAGAGCCATCTCATTAAATAATTCAGGATGTTTGGTATTGGTCGAATCATACTCTTTTCGCGTATTTACACAATTCCATATTGTATCGCATATCGTCTTGAATTCTGAATCGGTGTAGGTCAACATTGAATCTTCTAAATTATCAATCAATTTTCCAAATACGGAATAGCGTAGATAATCTCCATCTCGTACCTCCATATTTTTAAAACCGTTTTGACCGAATTCCACCATCAGATCACTAAAACGCGCCCCATCTTCAATCTCTTTTGCCCAGATATTAGTAACAATTCCAATTTTCTCAAACATTTTGACATCCTCAAGGTATTTAAGGTATTATGAATGACAGATATACTTCACTGATATTTCTCACATTGTTGTTTAGTCCACTAACAATCAGCACTTAGCCATTATAGGGTCATGAAAATGCGTTTTTTCTATTATTCTTGACTTTTATCGCATGGGATATCATCCTAAATAGTAATTTCAACTATAGCAACTTAGGAGATTATCCCATGCGCCACCATCTTATCAAATCTACTATGTATTTTCAAACGCTTCTCTTCGCAAACTTTCGGACATTATCAACACAACTGATAGAAACACTGCTTTTCCTTTCTATCGGTCATCTGTCTAACCTGTATAACTTGAATCAAGTAGCAGAAGCGTTGTCAATATCGAAAGCGAACCTTTATCGTCATCTAAAAACCTTCAATCTTGATCAATGGCAGTCTCTCTTATTGCGTATCGGGTGCTCTCTTGCCATCCGAGAAATACGGGATACAGCATCCAAAAGTACTTCTACAAAATCTCGGTGTCGTATCACAATCAGTGTAGATGATACGAATGATCCGAGATATAGTAAAGTGCTGTCCTACTGCTACAACTGGTGGTCAAAAAAACAGAATAACACGATCCGGGGTCGAAATGTGTTAGCGATCACAATCAAGATTGGGAATAGGATCACCCCCCTCAATATCCGCATTGTGAGTAAACAAGGGAGAGGCAACACAGATAAACCGAGTCTTTTTGTTGCTATGCTCAAAGATGTTTTGGATTTTTTTGATGTCGAAGGGGTTGATCTGAGAAAGTATCCGATCACATTCGATTCGTGGTATGGGAGTCATCAACTTGTCCAAAATCTTTCTGACTTTGGATTTGATAGCATACGCATTCACGGAAAAAACAACAATGTGATGGATATAGATAACACGAAGGCAAAACTCTCTGAACATAAAAAAGAGATATAGTTGAACACGAATAGGTGGGGGTGTAATAAACCCCACTATCGCACACAAGCGATAAGCCCAACATTCGGAACACTCTTGGTGCTGTTCTTTTTAGATATCGGTAAAATGCGAACAATGTTGGTATTTGGTAAACCGTTACGCTCCTGTGAGATACTCAGGATTTGGTCTCAACACCACAGTATAGAGCAGTTTTGGCGACACCTCAAAACAAATCTAAAGTTATCAAAAATGAGCCTAAGAGGTAGAGAAGGTGTGTATGCGGGTTTAGGTGTCAAGGTGTTAAGTTATCTCCTTCTGCAAGAAGTAAGTCAATCTGTCCGAAAAACATTTCATCAAATACAACTTGAACCTTTAGGACAAAGACATATAATGTCTGCTCTCAGCGAGCATTTTCATGAACATATACAAGCTGAACACTGATAAACATTGAATTCCAATGGATTTTGATAAATATCAACTTCATTATAATCAAAGGACGTTATAACACAAATGGCAAAATTCACTGATGAACTCAGGCAATTCGCTGCCCCAATTTGGGAAGCAGATCTCAAACATCCATTCGTTCGAGGAATGGCAGATGGAAGTTTACCGAAAGAAAAGTTCAAGTTCTATTTAATTCAGGATTATCTTTTTCTATTAGATTATAGTCGTGTCTTCGCATATGGTGTTATAAAAGCTCCTGACGAATCAACAATGGCACTTTTTGCTAATTTACTTAACGAAACTTTAAATACCGAAATGGACTTACATCGTGGGTACTGTAAGAAATTTGGCATCTCTCCCGAAGAAATGGAAGCAGCTCCTATGGCACCAACCACACACGCTTACACCCGTCATCTGCTCCAAGTCGCACAAATCGGGACATTAGCAGACGTTATAGCAGGTGTATTGCCGTGTCAATGGGGTTATGCTGAAATCGGCACTACCCTGTCCAAACAAGGGGGTTCACCTGATCCGCTTTATCAAGAGTGGATAGATATGTATGCTTCTCCTGATTTTCATGCTTTAGGTGAATGGCTGAGGAGTTTGTTAAACAAAATTACAGCTGAAAGTAGTACTACCGAAAAAGAAAGAATTCAGCACAATTTTCTGATGAGTAGTCGGTATGAATACATGTTTTGGGAAATGGCATGGACAGAACAGAAGTGGCAAATTTAGGTTGGTATACCAATCGGCAATGCGAAGTGAAACACAGTCCCTTGCCCCAATTCACTTTCCAACCATATACGTCCGTTGTGGCATAGCAAGATATGTTTAGCAATAGCCAATCCTAAACCAGTTCCTCCCATTTTTCGCTCTCGTCCTTTATCAACACGATAAAACCGTTCAAAAACACGCGGTTGAGACTCTGATGGAATACCAATGCCAGTATCCTGAATATGTACGACAACTTCGTTTACAGCATCAAAGTTTGTCCTACTCGGTTCAGCAGAAACCGTAATCACGCCTCCGTCAGGTGTGTATTTAATTGCATTATCAATCAGATTCACAAATACCTGCATAAAAAGTTGACTATCAACGCTTATCTGCGGGAGATCTTCTGGTATTTCCCATGCAAGAGTCACCCCAGATTCCTCTAACACCGGTTCAAACACATCCAAAACCTGTTCATGGAATTCCTTTAGGTGGCATTGTGTTCGTTTTAATTCCACATCCCCTGTTTCAAGCCGCGCCAATTCCAGCAGATCAGAAACTAAACGTGAAAGACGTTCAGAGTGTTTTAAAATCTTAACGAGAAATTCTTTCCGCTTTTTAGTTTTTGTATTACCATTAGTCAACAGAGTTTCAGCGTATCCATGTATTGTAGTCAAAGGAGTTCGTAGTTCATGGGAGACATTTGCGACAAAATCTGCTCGGATACGTTCCAATCTCCGTAGTTTACTAACATCATGGATAACGATCACATATTCACTTTGTGATGCAACAGGAACAACTGTAACTTCTGCTTCCGATTCGTTAAGATTAGCAAGACGAATTTCGGAGAAAGCGAGTTCCTGTGTTTTCTCGGCATTTCGAACTAATGCTTGAAGTTGAGGAATACGGTTAATTTCAATTAGGGCTCTCCCCACATAATTCTCTGGAAGATTCAACATGGCAATAGCAGCTGGATTTGCATAGGTTATTTCAGATGGACCATTAACCAATAGCACACCTTCACTCATACTGTTTAAGATTGTTTCTAAACGTTGGTTCTCTAATGAGATTCTATCAATCTGCGTCTGAACTCTATCTGTCATAAGGTTGAAATTTCGAGAGAGTTGTCCTAATTCATTCGCAGTATTAACTTCGACAGGAGTAGTCAGCTCACCTGTCGCAACGGATTGTGTCATTTGCGTTAACTTCTTAATGGGTTTGGCAATCGCACCGGTCATAAAGACTGTAATAATGATGACCAGAATAGAACCTGCAATACTTACTAATAAAAGGGTCCGTTGGATTTTACTTAGCGAGTTATTCACTGTTTCCATCGGCATTGCTACACGGGAAAATCCTATCAAATTTCCATGCTGTTCTATCGGTAGAGCGAAGTATCGGAAGTTAGTCTGGGTTGTGGCACTTTTTCGATTGGTCATACCGCTGCCATTCTTGATTGCTTGCTGAATCTCAGGACGATCCAAGTGATTGTTCATTTCAATCAATGAGTCTCCGTCTCTCTTAGTATCACCCCAAACAACTCCAGTGTTATCGATGAAGGTTAATCGTACATTTCCTGCTTCACCGATTCTATCTATCAAATCATCAATCACCGCATAAGTGAAATTCTCTCTTCGCGGGAGTTGCTCAATCAAGAACTCTCTCGTCAATGACGCTTGAACTTCTAATTCATTGGTTATTCGATCACTGAACAGTCCTTTTAGTGTGCCTTCAAGTATAAAATACATTGCTAAGAGGACAAGTACGACGATACCAATATAAGTCAGTGTTAGTTGAGTTCGAATATTCATTTTCTGTTCGACCTTCGGTTCGTAGTTTCTTAAAACATCAGATCGTTATATATGACTACCGTAGATTTAATGTGCGAATTGTCAGGATTTAGGTGGTTTCGCCGTCTATAATACCACATTTAGAAGTTATTGACATTTAAAATAGGCTTTGCTAAACTGAAATTAGTATAACTTAGGGATACATAAAGAGGAATATAATGAATATCCGTTATGAGGGAATTTTTACACCGACAGTTACACCACTTGATGAAAAAGAACGTGTTGATGAAGCAGGATTTATAAGACAACTTAATCGCTTGATAGAAAACGGCGTTCATGGGATCTATCTATTGGGTTCTTCTGGTGAATTTACGACTTTAACAAATACAGAACGCGAACGGGCTTTGGATATTGCAACCAAGACTGTCGCTGGACGTATCCCCATAATCTGTTGTGTAATGGATACAAGCACACAACGTGTGATACAGAACATCCAACTCGTAGAGCAATATAAAGTTGAGGCTGTCGCTGCAACCCCCGGTTATTATTATCCCTCTACTGATGATGCTGACATCATCCAGTTCTATCAGGAAGTTGCTGCAAGTACAGAACTTCCCGTACTCATCTACAACATTCCATCTACAGTCAAGACTGCGATAAAACCTCAAATAGTGGTTCAACTTGCCAATGATTGTGATAATATTGTTGGTATTAAAGATAGTTCGGGGGATTGGGCAAATAGTATTAATCTAATTGCATTGTTGGGTGAACGTGATGATTTCACGATTATGCTTGGTTCACATTTCGCCTTAGCTGCTGCATTGTTATTTGGTGCAGATGGTGGTGTCATCTCAATTGCCAATGTTGCACCGAGGGAATCTGTAGCACTCTACAACGCAGCAAAAGCGCGCGACCTTGATGAGGTAAATCGGCTACAAAATTGGATGATTAAACTCAGTAAAATGTATACCTACGGACAAGGTGTTAGCGGTATGAAAGCATGCTTGGAGATATTAGGAGTCTGTAATGCATATACAACAAGTCCGTTGCTACCCTTAGATGATACCGCGAAAGCAGAACTTAGAGAATTGCTGACCAAATTAGGACTCCTGTCCTAAGCAACATGATTGAAATACAACCGATTCACGACCCTCCCAACGTAGAAATAGAAGTTCCTGGTTCCAAAAGTTTTACCAACCGGGCCTTGTTAGTTGCTGCTCTGGCACAAGGTGATTCTACATTGACAGGTGCACTCTTTAGCGATGATACGTACTATATGTGCGATGCTCTCCGAAAACTTGGTGTGCATATTACTGAAGATTCAGAACAAGCCACCTTTCACGTCACTGGAAATGGTGGAAATATACCTGTTAAGGATGCAACACTGTATGTTGGAAACTCAGGCACAACGACTCGCTCCATAATCAGTTATATTTCTCTTGGGCATGGTGAGTTTGTTATTGATGGTGATGAACCGATGCGTCATGGTCGTCCTATATCAGATTTATTAGATGCCTTACGGCAGCTTGGTGTCTCGGCACATTCACAATATGAAAATGGCTATCTCCCTGTTACTGTTAGAGCAAATGGACTTAAAGGGGGTAAAACCACTCTTGATACAAGTAAAAGCAGTCAATTTTTAACGTCTTTGATGCTGAGTGCCCCTTATGCCAAAAATGGGATGGATATAGAAGTTATTGGAAATCTCAAAACACCCTATATTGACATTACGATTGCAGTTATGGAGGCATTCGGTGCACAAGTTATCAACAAAGATTATCAACATTTCCACATACCGTGTGGACAACAGTATCGACCTCGACATTACCATATTGAACCAGATGCCTCCAGTGCCTCCTACTTTTTTGCTGCCGCTGCAATCACGGGTGGTCGTGTTACGGTAAGACATTTATCCACAGATTCTGCACAAGGTGATATTCAATTTGTGCATGTCTTAGAACAGATGGGATGTCAGGTGTCTGTTTCTAAAAGAGGTATTACGGTAAGAGGACCGAATAAGTTAAAAGGTATCAATGTTGATATGAAGGATATATCGGATACCTCATTAACCTTGGCGGCAATTGCTCCTTTTGCCGACGGTAAAGTTTGCATCCGAAATATTGAACATACCCGATGGCAGGAAACTGATCGGATTCATGCTATGGTTACCGAACTTAGGAAGTTAGGGGTATCGGTAGATGAACACCAAGACGGACTTGATATTACGCCTTCATCTATTACCCCTGTTGCAATAGACACCTATAGTGACCATCGTGTGGCAATGGCATTTTCGCTTATTGGTTTGAAAATCCCAGGAATCCGGATCAATGATCCTGAATGTGTTAGTAAGACATTCCCTAACTATTTTGAAATATTGCAAAGCATATATTCTCATTAGAAATATAACTGTATCTCACTAAGATTCATTTCTAACAACAGGAGAATTTAAGCATTAAACTCTTGGTAGGAGAAGATCGGGGATCGGAATCCCTCCTATAGAAGAGAAGATCGAGGATCGGAATCCCTCCTACCCATGAACCTAATGCTTAAATTGTTGCTTATGGTATATGATTGTTCACCTGTCGCAACTCTGTTTTGACCATTGTTTGAAGCTGTTTCAAAGTATCGCTTGGTGTAATATCCTTTTTGTTTCGGTTGCGGCTCCCTTTGGAACGGCCACGCCTTGTTTTGTTATGGCTGTCTGTGTATTATCCAGATGTTCGGTTGCGGATACATACGGATTGGCTGATGTGTTGCGACGCACGATTTGTTCCATCAACACACCAATCATTTGCTTAATCTATCCAATAAATAATACACATAATGTCAATGTCGTAGTAAATATAACACGTTTTGCGATAACGACTTGAACGTCTCACAGCGTTTCTGAATCATCTTTTTATCGTACCCCACTGCGTTTGGATTTTGTCTTTAGAAGAAACAGGTAACGCATCATCGCTAATCCAATCTATTGTCTGATCCCACCCTGGGTCGTTTGTGAGCTGCGTGATCTCTCCTGTTCGTATATGATATTTATAGACATAACTTGGCGGCTACACAAAGTTTTGCGGTATCGGTTCGTCGAGTGGCATGCCAGTCCGCTCAGTGAAAACGATAGATTTGCCGTCATCCATCCAGTCCAAGCTGGTCGCATCAAAGTCTTTGGGTATCCGTAGTTGCCGGATGCTGTCTCCTTTACGATCACATATTATATACCGATGTGCATGGTAGATGAGTGCCTTGTGCCACGTATATTCTCTTTGCAGAAACGCAATCTGTTGACCATCGGGGACCAACGCGGTTTTAATCGGTGTATATAGAATTTGCCCGGAACGGGTGTTGGCATAAGTGTCCGTAGATTATGTCCATCCGCCTCCATAATCCAAATCGTGTTCCCCCGCCACCGACTGTCGAAGGTTTATCAAATACAATCTGTTGCCATCAGGGGACCAATCGCAGGTGACAGCATCTACCTCTGCGATGATTTTCATCTCGCGCGTCGCAATATTCATCACGATCACATCAATATCTTTCGTAAAAACGATGGATTTTCCATCCGGTGAAAATCTGCCGCCGATGACTGTAATTATTTTTTGTTTTTTGTGAGTTGCAAAATATTTGTGTCGTCCGCATTCATGAGGTATAGAGTAGATCTGAGGTTCTTGTGTGGGCGTCCAGTAAAGGCAATCTGTTTGCCGTCGGGCGACCAACATTGGGTATGGTTTAAACATTAAGAAAAGACTGAAAGCCCTATACCTATTTTGTAGTGAGAAAAGGCTAAATCGTAAGGAAATCGCTGCGAAAATAGGTGTTGATCGGAAAACCGTTGGTCATTGGTTCCAAACA
>CAZZBB010000082.1:0-18234 GCA_964652195.1 uncultured bacterium
CACCAACTCTATTGAGGGTGTGCGTCCCTGGAGCAATCATCTTGAAAACCTTGATGTCGCCCGATGTGATCACGTCTGGCTGGATGATATTACCTATGTCCGTCTCAAAGGACACTTTATCTATGTTTGTTTACTTATGGAAAACGACCACATTCGGCGTTAGGGTATTTGACACCTATAGAATTTCAACGAAAAAACTTGTCTTAACTTTGCTAATTTGTGGTCTGAATAAACGGTGGCACTTCAATGTATAGTTTTCAAGAAGTTTATACATAAGAAATACTGCAATGATTTAACCTTAGGTACACTTTAACACCACGAACTGAAAATCAATCAAATAGATTTGATTACAATAAACTAATAAGTTTTAATTTAAAACGCTGATGTCTAAGTGAAATAAGCAAACTAAAAGTGAATTAAATAATGCAAATATACTTAATCAAAGAGGGTCTGAAAGTCTGATTTATTCAAGCATTAAAACAGTATGCTTAGTATGTTTTACATTCGAAAATGATGTATTAAGTTAAATCCGTTACTGCTCTTTGTAGTCTTTTTAAGACTTCATCTCTTCCAAGCAATACGACAATATCAAACAAACTTGGACCAAAGGACAGTCCAGTCAATGCAATACGCATTGATTGCATGGCTGCAACCCGTTTAATATCGTTTTCATCTGTATATTTCCAGATTGAAGATTCAATAGTTTCCAAATCAAAATCACGAGTATCTTCTAAGATCTGTAATAAATTAGTTAGAATCTCACAGGTCTTTTGTTTCTTTTCATCTGAGTTACCCCACCATTTTTTCGTGGCATTTGGATCATATTCAAAATCATCTGTAAAGAAATAACTTGTTTGGGGTACAATGTCATTGAGTGTATTAAGACGTTCACCGACTGCTGCTACGATCTTTTCAAGTTTTTCCCTATCTTCTATAGTATCAATTAAACCTTCTGCCTGCCAGTATGGAATCACAGCATCTGTGCGTCTTGATACATCAAGTTGGTTGATATAGTGTGAATTGAGCCATTCTAATTTTTTCAAATCAAACACACTACCACTTTTCCCTACCCGTGCAAGATCGAACTTGTCTATTAGTTCCTCAAGGGAAAAAATCTCCTGTTTATCGTCATAAGACCAACCGAGTCTTGCAGCAAAGTTTAATATTGCCTCAGGAAGATATCCTTGTTCTCGATAACGGTTAACAGCCACCAAATCACCATGATGCCTTTTGCTTAGTTTCCTGCCGTTATCATCAAGGACTAAAGGAATGTGAGCAAATTTTGGAAGTGAGAGACCGAGAGCATTCGCAATTGCAATCTGCTTTGGAGTGTTGTTGAGATGTTCTGTTCCTCGGATCACATGTGTAATCTGCATTTCTACATCGTCTATAATGGATGTGAGATTGTAGTTCGGCATACCATTTGATCGAACAATCACTTCATCCTCAAGAGTAGCGGGATCTATGTTCCGTGAACCAAGTATTAGGTCATCAACAAGGATAGGGGTATCAGGTATTTTAATCCGTACTGTAGGTTTTCTACCATCAGCAATATGTTTTTCTACTGCTTCTGTGGATAGTTCCCTACATCGACCATCATACGAACGTATAGATTTCGCTTCACGTGCTTCGGAACGTATCTCTTCTAATTCTTCAGGTGTACAATAACAATGATATGCATGTTTGGACGCAAGAAGTTCTCTTACATATCTATCGTAAACATCCTTTCGTTCAGATTGTAGGTAAGGTCCGTAGGGTCCGTCCTTTTCTCCACCTTCATCCCAATCCAATCCTAACCATTGCAAAGCCTCATAAATCTCATGCATAGATTCATCGGTAGATCTTGCAGTATCGGTGTCATCTATTCGAAGTATGAACTTACCATGATGGTGTTTGGCAAATAACCAATTGAACAAGGCAGTTCTCGCACCCCCAATATGTAAAAATCCAGTAGGGGATGGTGCCATTCGAACTCTTACTTCACCATTTACAATTGAGTTAGAATTATTTGCAGTATTATCCATGCTAACCCTTTTGCATTTTTGCCCAACTATCACGAAGAGGAACAGTCCGATTGAATACCAGTTTATCTGGTGTTGAGTCTGAATCTACACAAAAATAACCGGTCCGTAGAAACTGATATCGATTTTCACATTCAGCATCTAACAAACTTGGTTCAACCTTGCAATTTTCCAAAATTTCTAATGAGTTTGGATTGAGAAATTGTATCCAATCGGATCCCTCAGCAGCATTCTCTGGTTCACGTTCAGTGAAGAGGGTATCGTATAATCGAACTTCGGCATTGACTGCATGATCCGCGGAAACCCAGTGTAAAGTTCCTCGCACTCGACGACCATCATCAGACCAACCACCCCTTGTATCAGGATCATAAGTACAATGTATTTCTACAATCTCTCCAGTTTGATCATCCTTTATTACATTCTGGCAAGTTACATAGTAAGCATGTTTTAGACGTACTTCTCTTCCAGGGGCTAACCGAAAGAATTTACGTGGTGGATCTTCCATGAAATCATCTCTTTCAATATATATTTCTCTTGAGAATGGAATTTCTCTTGTACCAGCACTTTCATCTTCAGGATTATTCTCAGCATCAAGCATTTCCACTTGTTCTTCAGGATAGTTGTCAATGATAACTTTAACTGGATTCAGAACCGCCATTACTCGTGGGGCATGTAAGTTTAGATCATTTCGTATTGAATACTCAAGTTGACCTAACTCAATCAGATTATCTGCTTTAGATACACCAATTCGATTACAGAAATCTCTAATCGCTTCGGGTGTAAAACCACGTCGACGCATACCTGCAAGAGTCGGTAGTCTTGGATCGTCCCAACCGGTGACATGTCCTTCTTCAACAAGAATTTTCAGCTTGCGTTTTCCGAGTACAGTATAAGTTAGATTTAACCGGGCAAATTCAATTTGTCTGGGTTGGTAAATCTCTAATGCATCTAAAAACCAATCGTATAATGGACGATGGTCCTCAAATTGAACATCACAGAGTGAATGGGTAACACCTTCTATTGAATCTGATTGTCCGTGTGTAAAGTCGTAAGTAGGATAAATACACCAATTGTCACCATGACGGTAATGATGGGATCGAAGAACACGATACATGACAGGATCGCGCATGTTCAAATTGGGACTTGACATATCAATTTTGGCTCGGAGTGTGCGTGAACCATCAGGAAATTCACCATTGCGCATCCCTTGAAAAAGCCTAAGATTTTCTTCTATAGATCGGTTTCTATAAGGACTGTCCTTACCTGGGGTCACTAAAGTACCACGATAAGTTCTCATCTCTTCAGGTGTAAGATCACAAACAAAGGCTTTACCTTTTTCTATCAGTTTAGTTGCATATTCATAGAGAGTCTCAAAATAATCGGAAGCGTAAAACTCACGTTCTTCCCAATCAAAACCAAGCCAATGTACATCTCTTTTTATTGCTTCTACATATTCGCTTTCTTCTCTAATTGGATTGCTATCATCAAACCGTAAATTATATAACCCCTTATAATCTTCGGCAATTCCGAAACTGATACAGATAGCTTTTGCGTGTCCTATATGTAGGTATCCGCTGGGTTCAGGAGGGAATCGTGTGTGTACCCTACCATCAAATCTATTATTTGATAAATCATCATCAATGGCTTGTCGGATGAAATTTGTTTGGGGAGAATTGTTGGACTGTTCTTGGTTCGTATCTTGGTTTTTTGGACTTTTCAGATTAAAATTAGACTGCTTCATACACACTTCCTCCATGAAAATATATTATACTTTCAAAATGTAATAATGTCAAAAATATCAAGAAGCTGTCATTGTTCATTAATTAAGATGTTGCTATACCATTTCTGGTAATTAAAGACTCATTAATAGAATCTCTTTAATGTAGCACAAACTGTCAGTTTGTGCAGTATTTCAAGCAATACATAACAAATGTTCATGTGATAGAAATTTTTAGATATGGTATTAGGTTTATGCTAATAATGTCATGGACTATCCTCATGAATTCACTGCTAAAATACAGGTGTAAATGTATATGAAACTTTCTAATCTACTTTTGCGTTAAATCCAATGTGGAGAAAACCTTAATTATCGGGAGTGTGTTATGAATACCGACGCTGAAGTAAAAACTGATGAAACACAATTGAAACAGTACCAGAATTTAGATTACTATGATTTAGCATTGTATTTTGCAGCTATAAAAGCCAAGGACGAGGAATTACGTTGGGAACAATTTATTGACAACCTTTCATATATATGTGATCAATTTGCAACTCATATTGAAATCAATAGCCGTGTCAATCAATAATGAAGAGTAAATAAATACGAAGACTTCTATTAACAACTAAACCCAAAATGCAAATAGAAAGGGTAGGTTATTAACCTACCCTTTCTATTTTATAATTCACTTTTTTATAGTATCTCACTCAGTTTTGGATGATTCTTGAATATATTTACGAGATTAGTGACTAATTTTTCAGGATCATGTCGTATCACATTCATCTGTCCACCACCTAACCAAGTTCCATATTCAGTAACCACCATATCTCGAATTAAATCTGCTTCAACAACTGTAATACCATCCTCTTCAAGTCTTTCAACTTCCCTGTTATATGAAACTTGGACCTTCGATGCATCCGCAACCTGCATAGTTTCAGCAGATAATCCGGATATATCTTTGGCAAGATTTAACACTTCCACCAAATGCTCAGTATCCTTAGCAAGCATTGATAATCCTTCATCCGATAAGGATTTAATTCTTGTTAACTGAGATACTAATTCTTTCCGTACATACTCCTGCATGATTTCTTTTGGTGCTGGTTGATTGTTAACTAATACATAATCAATTGGAATCTTAGCATGATCAAGAATAGCGTTAACATGATCAGTTACTGCATAGCCATCGGTTTCACCAGGTTGTGTCATTACATTACAAACATATATCTTCATTGCCGGTGAACGCTGTATTGTTTCGACGATTCCCTTAATAACCAAATTTGGCATAATACTTGTGTATAGACTACCTGGTCCAATAATAATTGCATCTGCATTAACAAGAGCATCAATTGCAGTTTCATGTGCTTGACACTCATACAATTCGTCCGATGTTTGATGGGTTTTTCCATTTTCTCGTGGTTCAAAAAATACTCTTTTAATTGGTTCTCTATTTTCCCGTATAGGTATTGTAGATTCACCTTTGACAATTTCCCCATCAGCGAGTTCAGCACACAAAACAGTATAGTCCAAAGTGACAGGTAGAATTTGACCTCGAACCGATAGGAGTCTTGATGCGGCTTGTATTGCCTTTGGAAAATTACCTTTGAATTTTTCTGTTAATGCAGTTAATAACAGGTTACCAATGGTATGTCCACCAAGGTCTCCATTACTCGAAAATCTGTATTCAAAAAGACCTGCAAGTTCATCCGCATCAGAAAGCGTACACAATAACCTACGAATATCTCCGGGAGGAAGGACATCAAATTCCTCAACAAGTCGTCCTGAACTTCCACCATCGTCAGATACTGTAACAATTGCACACAAACTGTCCAAATCGATGATGTTCCCACTATCTGTTTCCAGGTCTGCGAAGTACTTAATCCCACTGAGGAGCGCAGAGAGTCCACTTCCACCACCGATGCAGGTAATTTTTAATGACATAATTACTCCAAACTATACCAAACTGGTTATTAGACCATTTCTGAGAAATAAAGCCTCTTTAATGTAGCATAAACTTCCAGTTTGTGCGGTATTCAAGATATACATTACAAATGTTCATGGGATAAACATATTTAGAAATAGTATTAGTTATTCTTGTTACATGTATATGTTATATTTTAAGGACGATGTATTTGAATGGTAACCATTATCTATTGTGACAAATTACGCAGTTAAAGGTTTATCTGTTTCAATAACATGTTCAGACAATCAAGTATTTCGTCACATAAGATTTCTGCTTCTTCACTTGTTGGTGCTTCGCTGAATACACGGATAACAGGTTCTGTACCAGACTTTCGAATATTAACCCACCTATCATCCCATACTAATTTTATACCATCTGTCAAATCCAACCTTAGAGAGGAATTTGTGGGTGAATTAATTTCGACTTGATACTGTTTCATTACCGTATCTACAAGTTGTGTAGCCACATCTTGTGATGGGATCTCAAACTTTTTTCTACACATCTCGTATTTCGGTATTTTATCTACGAGACCTGAGATACTTTGTTTTGAATCTACAAGATATTGAAGAATTGCTGCAATCGATGTAATCCCATCAGTTGTATAATTTATGGATGGATATATAACGCCACCGGTGCCTTCCCCTCCAAGAACAGCATCAATCTCATTCATTTTTTCCACTACCCAACCTACACCAACTTTCGTTCGATGGATAGCCACACCATGCTTTTCAGCAATGTCATCCAACATCCTACTTGTAGAAACTGTGGCTACAATATCACCAGCAGTCTTGCTCAATATAAAATCTGAAACAAATGCATAAGTCCATTCTCCACTCAATGGTATACCTTCATCTGTTACAATTACGACTCTATCTGCATCACCATCATGTGCAAATCCAATATCTGCTTTTGAATCACGTACAGCCATACATAGTTCAGATATAGCTTCAGGTGTAGGTTCCGCAGGTCGTCTGAAATTACCATCTGGAACACAGTTTAGTTCTTCCACATCACAACCGAGTTCTTGCAGCAGTAGCGGACTAATCACACTCCCTGCCCCGTTACCACAATCAAGGACGACTGTAAGATTTCTGTCTTGTATTGAATTTGCATCAAGCCACTTTGTATTAAGAATCTGTTTTAGATGGATAGAATTCGCATCTCTATTTTCTTCATAGCTTCCAAGTTTATTCCAAGCAGATAAGTAATATGACTCTGTCTCATAAATGTGGAGAAGTCTTTCTCGTTCTGTCTGATTTAACAACCTTCCAGATTCTGAGGCGAATTCAATACCGTTCCATTCTACCGGATTGTGACTGGCAGTAATTGTAATACTTCCCTGAGCATCAAGTACTTTCGACATTAATAGTATTGTTGGTGTGGAACATAAACCAACATCAATGACATGACATCCGGTAGATAAAAGTCCAGTTAGAACAGCATGACGTAGCAATGGACTTGAAGTTCGAGAATCACGGCCAATTACTACTGTTTTACCTTCAACAAATGTACCAAAAGCTAAACTGAATCGGATAATGGTTTGTGGGTCAAGTGATTCTGCTACTTTACCACGAACACCTGAGACGCTGATGATTGGTTCTGAAAACATGGATTTTCTATTCTCTATACGGTTATTTGTTGAACTGAGGTAATTTGTTATTCTTACACATTCGCCATGTCCATAGGAAGCAGCAACAACCTACTAATATATACCAGAAACTGATTATATACCAAGGTGGGTACGAAAAATCGTAAGAAGTGATCGGCGTTAATTCATAAAGCAGGGGAGTTCTAAATATATCCATTCCATCATATATATGACAAATTGCTATAATTGGATTCAGGTGCAGTATTGGTTGAATAAACTGTTGAATACTCTGGATATATCTATCCAATGGCATCAATAGGAAAGGACTTCCTATAAAAACACTTAGAATCAGATAAGTCCATTCTGTACCAAATATACTATCACGAAATATACGTGTACCCCATATTCCAAATATACCTGCCGTAAAACAAAACACTCCCAGAACAAACATCAATAACAATAATCTACTGAGAGGACTGTCTGTGTAAAAAAAAGAAAATGCTGTTGACAGGAATACCCAAATTAAGAGAGGAATCTGATTGACAAATAATCTTCCAAATAGTAGATTTCTAATACTTGTAGGTGTCAATATGGTCAATTTTGAAGCAAAGAAGGAAGGATAGTTTGGTCGGATAGTTGTTGCCCCAAGATAGGGTGCAATTATCAATACTACAAATGTCTGTGCAATCGCATAACATTCTGCTTTTGAACCCAGTTTACCAATTATGAACAACTGAAAGATAATCCATTGTAAGAAACTTGCTATACAAATACATATCAAAATTGCCATTATTGTGGCTTGTTTCTTATTGTAATCATCATACATTATAACAACCTACAAACATTATTCTTCTAATTCACGACGTAAACGCAATATAGTTTCTGCAATAGAGATAAGATTTGGATTGATTGATAAGGCTTTTCTATAAGCATCTACCGCTTCATCAATTTTACCTAATCTCAGATATACATGACCCATTCCGGCATACGCACCAAAATGATGTGGATTTAACTCTATTGTCTGTATACAATCCGTTAGAGAATTTTCCCAATCCTCTAACATAAAATATGCTATTGCTCGTTGATTGTAACCTTCAGCAAAACTTGGATCTATATCAATTACTTTAGAAAAACACTCAACTGCCTTATTGAACTCTTCATTCTTTAAAGATCTTTTACCGGTATTTAGCAATCTATCTACAGTTTCCTGTCCTGATCGAGACCAAATACTCCATAGTGCCATTTCACTGTTAAACCTGGCGCGTATATCTTCATTTTTCAGATTTTTCACTAAATCAGGGACCGAATCCATACTTCCAATGAGTCCTAAGGCTGTAGCTGCAGCTCTGGATACCAACGGGTCATCGTCAGGAAGATAGGTTAATAAGTCGTTTTCAGAATACTCCGTGTTTAGATGAGCTATCAGACTGCTATTATCAGATTCGTTGAACATCTGTGCGGCTAATTTTGAAAACCCGTTACGTACTACCATGGATACCCTCATGTTTCCTATACTTTATAGTTGATTATAGCATATATTTTAAGGAAATAACACTATATAACTCAAGAGAGGTTTTCGATCCCCGATTCCTACATTTCTTTGGCCTGTTGATTTGACGAATCAGAAAACTTCACCGGAAAAATCTGACATTCACACAAAATTAAAAGAAAAATATATACACCTAAATCTAAAATCACATACGTGAAAAATAATGTTGCAATACTCTTTATATATATGTTAGAATAGATTTGTGTATAATAGGATATATAACCAATAAAGGTTAATTATGTTAAGAATAAATACAATTTAAAATCTAAAATGATAAATATCCAGCAATACTATATAATCCCTTTACCAGACTCCGTTTATAGCAGATGGACCCAAGAACACAGTTTTCAAGTTTTTCTAATTTTAAAAATTCACCTGATTTTAGTCATTCGCTATGAACACAGTTCCAGACTTACGACAAGGCACTTCAAAATCAGAGATTAAAAAAAACGACTTGAAAAACTTGAAAAACTAAAAATCGAGAATAACCGTGAATCCCCCGAATTTCAGAACACATGGCAGAGATTCATGAAGGTGGATATAAAACAATAATAATGAAAGATATAAATCAAAAAAGTTACCATATCGTGACTTACTTAATTAAATCCAACACATTCTGCATCCGAAAAGGTATATATCTGAAATAAAGACTGTGATATATCCAGTAAATCATTGTCCTGAAATTCCATTAACTGTCAACCAGCTAAATATTAACACTTGTGAAATATACGCAATAAAGAAAGAGATCAGAGAAATAACACAAAAATGAGCATATTTGAAATTTTACTTTTTTCAATATCTAAGGAGATAAACCCAGTCCAGTCCTGGTGGGAAAGCCATAATTATACCGAAAACAAATGTCACAAGATGTGACAAAAAGTGTAACATTTTCCCGTTTTTCGACACATGCTAAAATTATGAATCGAAACTCTTAAAAGGAGAATCACACCCAAAATTAATTAACGTTATAGTAATTTATAATGCATCACATAATGGGTTACAGATATACAATTACTTCGCTATTAATTTTTACAATTAAGTTTTCTTTTATGTAGGTATTATTCTGGTTGGAATTGTCAAAATCAGCAAGGACAAGAAATACACAAAATTACACTTTTTCAAATTCTTATTTCTTACAAAGTTATTAAAGTTAGGATTAAATGTCTGTTTTTATACCTTTTTTACAATACTAAAGAAAAGGAAATTCAGGGTAAAGCTTACTTACCCTCATTATTTTGTATTCTTGATAAAATGTCTGATTTCAACTACAATGTAAATGTGTATACAGTTGAAAATTTCTCTTTGGAAAACCCTCAAGCATGGGATTCTCTTATCCTAAGATGTCCTGAGTCTACTGCATTTCATAGTATAGCTTGGATGGATTCCCTCAATAGTTCATTTAAGCAACTGACTCCGATTTATTATCTTATTAAACAGGATGAAACAATTATTGGGGGTATTCCATCATTTGTGTTTGAACCCATTCCAGGAATTAAGTTATGGAATTCAATGCCATGGAATTTACTTGGGGGTCCACTGATAATAGACGCTGTTGATGTGAATACATCTTCTTTAATATCTGCAATTGATCAATATGTTAGGAGTGAATCAGATGCCAATGGATGGTGTGAACTCTGTTGGACATTATCTGGACATAATTCCGATATGTATAAGACTCTTTTGGCTGATTTAGGCTATGAATATACAGAAAGGTTCACACATGTCCTCAGCACGAATTGCGATTTTGATTCTATCTGGAATGCCTATAATAAGAGGGTTCGGGGGGCAGTAAGAAAAGCTGAAAAATCGGGTGTACAAGTTAGAGAGACAGATAACCATGAAGACCTAAAGACATTCTATGAAATGTATATTAAGACTGTCAAAAGATTAGGTGGAACCCCGAAACCTCTTACCCTAATGCAATCACTATTAAAGAATGGCATTGCTAATCTTGCTATTGCTACATATTCAGATACAATTATCGCAGGATTGCTATATCTATACTTCAACAAGACAGTAACCTTATGGTGTGAAGCCTCAATTCCAAAATACTTGAACTACCGTCCTAACAACGCTATTTTCCATCATATTATCAAATGGGCATGTCAAGAAGGTTATGATTCTGTTGATTTTGGTGCCTCGCCCCCTGAAAATGAGGGATTAATCGCACACAAGGAACAATACCGGGCAAACAAGATAGAATTCTGTAGTTATACAAAAGTACTTTCACCATATAAAAGATCTTTATGGACCTATAGTGAGAATACACTTCGGAAGATATATACATGGCTACAGTAAATACATTCGAATAAATAGACAGGATTATTTAGTTTTCGTGTTTTCTACTATTTTTTCACATTTCTATATAAACTACTTGTAGGTTGGGTTGAGGGACGAAACCCAACATGTAAGGCTGGACAACAGGAAATGTTGGATTTCATATACGGTTCAACCCAACCTACGAAATAAACTATTAGTAATACTCAGTAACTGATAATTCTAAAAAATAAATAACCCTAATAAATAGGAGAAAGAATGGAACGTAAACCGAATTTAATTTTTGTTTTTGGCGATCAACACCGTCAATGTGATGTAGGATGTGCAGGAAACCCACAAGTGCAGACACCTGCAATGGATAAATTGGCACAGGAAGGAATGTACTTTCCAAATACTTTCACAAATGTCCCTATATGTGTACCTGCTCGTGGATGTCTTTTGACTGGGAAGCATCCATTAAATCACAAGGCTGTCTCAAACGATCTTCCATTACCATTGAGTGAAACTGGTATTGCAGAGATATTCAAGGATAATGGTTATGCTACTGGATACATAGGAAAATGGCATCTGGGTGGAGTACCCAGAAATAAGACAATCACTCCTGAAATGCGATTCGGTTTTGACCATTGGGTAGGTTGGAATTGTCATCATAACTATTTTAATGCACCGTATCACGATTCTGATGGTAATCAATTCAAAATTGATGGATACGAACCCGAATTCCAAACTGATCAGGCAATTGAATACTGTAAAGACCATGCGGATGAACCATTTTGTCTATATTTAAGTTGGGGACCACCCCATAACCCCTATGAGCATGTACCTGAACACTACAAAGAGATGTATCCACCGGATGAAATCCAATTACGTCCAAATGCAGTTGATACACCAAATACAAGAAGAGATATATCAGGTTACTATGCACACATCACTGCATTGGATGAAAACCTTGGTAAACTCATGAATGCCCTTGATGAAATAGGAATAGCTGAAGATACAATTCTTGTCTATACATCAGACCATGGAGATATGTTAGGAAGCCATGGACATGTGAGGAAGGAACGACCTTGGGATGAATCAAGTCGCATCCCTTTTATGATTAGATACCCCAGAAGAATACCAGCAG
The DNA here is from genome assembly GCA_964652195.1 of uncultured bacterium. GTDB lineage: Bacteria > Poribacteria > WGA-4E > WGA-4E > WGA-3G > MSPOR6. The sequence continues at coordinate 12,239 of CAZZBB010000082.1, forward strand.
GTGTTACGCGTGACACATTATTATCCCTTGTTGATTTTATGCCTTCCATGCTTTCCTTATGTGGATTACCTATTCCTGATGGTGTTGAAGGAATAGATCTTTCCGATGCAATACTTGGACAGACAATTGACGAACCTGTATCAGTACTCTTAGGAGTACCACTACATGGGGGTGAAGGTAATAATTGGGGTTTAAAGGAATGGCGAGGTGTTCGAACACATCAATACACTTATGCACGCCATTTTGACGGAACGGGTTGGTTACTCTATGATAATGATAACGATCCATATCAAATGAACAATCTCATCGAAGATAGCAGTTCACAAGCCATTCGAGAAAACTTAGAATCGGTACTCCAACAGTGGTTAACACGTACAAATGATCCGTTTCTACCCGGTTTAGATCATATTAGAGAACTTGGTTTATCAGAATTATGGAACACGAGTGAAGAACATCTGGGTGGTAAAAAACCACGTTGGGCATGAAGGAATATATGAAAAAACGGGTAATGGTAATTGGTTGGGACTGTGCACCACCTGAGCTTGTCTTTGATGTATTCAAAGATGACATGCCAAATACACAACGTCTTATGTCAGAAGGGATTTACGGTGAACTAAAAAGCACAATACCTCCCATCACAGTTCCAGCATGGATGTGTATGATGACCAGTCGTGATCCTGGTGAATTAGGCATCTACGGTTTCCGAAATCGTAAGGATTATTCGTATGACACTCTATCCATTGCTAACTCGCATGCAGTGATAGTTCCTACATTATGGGAATTGCTTGGACAAAAGCAAAAACGTTCAGTTGTCTTAGGAGTTCCACTAACCTATCCTGTAAAACCATTCCCGGGATGGATGGTTACCAGTTTTCTTACACCAGGAGATCTCAAATCTCCAATGACTCAGTCCAACCTACAATGTACATTCCCACCAAGATTGTCTCGTGAGATAATGCAAAATGCACCAGAATACATGATTGATATACCCAATTATCGTACTGATGATAGAGAGAAATTGGAAGAATCACTGATAAAGATGACTCGTGAACGGTTCAAGTTAGCCCGATATCTTGTTGAGAAAAAAGCATGGGATTTCTTCATGATGGTAGAAATGGGTTCTGATAGGTTGCACCATGCCTTTTGGCGTTATTGGGATAGAACACATCCCAAATATGAACCTAACTCACAATTTGCTGACACAATGCGAAATTACTACAGAATACTCGACGAAGAACTTGGATCCGTATTGTCCCTTGTTGACAACGATACTACTGTTTTCGTAGTATCCGATCATGGTGCAAAAAAGATGGATGGCGGGATCTGTGTAAATGAATGGTTACGAAAACATGGATATCTTACATTGAAAAGTGAACCACAAAAAATTACGCCTTGTATCCCTGAAATGATAGATTGGGAAAATACCAAAGCATGGGGTGAAGGGGGTTATTATGGTAGGATCTTTATCAATGTTTCTGGTAGAGAACCAAAAGGTATTGTTAGTTTAGAAGAATATGAGTCTGTTCGAGATGAATTAAAGGAACAACTTGAAGCGATCTTTGACGAATCAGATGAGAAAATTAACACCCGTGTTTTTAAACCTGAAAAGGTATATCGTGAGTGTAATAATATTGCTCCGGATCTGATAGTCTACTTTGGTGATCTGTATTGGCGTTCGGTAGGGAGTGTTGGATACAACAGTATCTATACCTATGAGAATGATACTGGACCTGATGATTGTAACCATGCTGAGATGGGTATGTTTATTCTAAGGAATGGCGAACATACACATGGTATTGTTCCAACAAAAAGCATATATGATATTGCTCCGACGATACTAAGGGAATTTGACATGAATATACCCAATGAAATGCAGGGCGAACCCATTTAGATACGGTTTGAAGCCATCACAGCATAAACAATTGACTCTGCAACAACATCTGCAGCGAGTATTCCTATAGTATTCACACTACTATTTTGATGTTCACCTGTAGCAAGAGTAAACAGTGTATCCCCATCAAACATGGTATGTGAGGGGCGGATTGCGCGTGCCATTCCATCGTGTGCCATCTCAGCTACCCGCGTTGATTCAGCAACCGTTAGTTGTGCATTTGTTGCGACGACACCGATAGTGGTATTTGTCCCAGGAATAATATCTGCATCTAAGAGTCGTTCAGTAATTTCCACAAACTTTCCGTCTTCTATACCACCTGCTATTATCTCACCTGTCTTATAATTCACTACATTCCCAAGTGCATTTACAACAGTAATAGCAGCAACCATTAATCCATTTTCAAGTCTAAAACATGCAGAACCGATTCCACCCAGGGATGGTTGTACACTTGTAGCTTTTCCTACAGTTGCGCCAGTTCCTGCCCCGATAGTTCCCATCGAGACAGGAGTATCATTTGCATTAATACATGCTTGATACCCCATATCTTTATCCGGACGCGTCTTTGCATCTCCAACATGTAAGTCAAAGATAACTGCTGTTGGAACAATAGGCACACGCACGGAACCAGCTGGAAAACCAATATTTTGTTCTTCAAGGTATTGGACAACACCACTGGCAGCATCAAGACCGAAAGCGCTCCCTCCTGTTAGAAGGATAGCATGTACCTCCTGAATCAAACGTCCTGGACGTATTGCCTCTGTCTCCCGTGTGCCAGGGGCAGCACCACGCACATCCAAACCTGCTATTGTTCCTTCAGGACAAATTATTACTGTACATCCAGTTTTCGCGGATATATTGGTAGAATGACCGACCCGTATTCCTTCAATAGCAGTGATTGTTTGATTGTTTGATGTCATCATAGATCTTAAAAATATTATGGTTATATTATAGAGTATGACACAAGAATTGTTAAGATAAGAAGAAGTATTGTACTAATGTATTATAGAGAATATATAGTAAACAAAACGCTATTATGTTATTATACTGTAATTGTTTACAAAGTACTAATATGGATGTATTTAATAGGGGACAATGAATCATGAGATATGCAATTTTTCTAATATTCTTTGTCGTTTTTATTGGTTGTGTCTCACAAGACCCGGTAGAAATAGATATACCCGATGAGAATTTAGAGACAGCAATTAGAAATGCTCTCAATATAGATTCAAACACACCTATTTTAAACACAAATTTGAAGGAATTGGATGAACTTTCTGCATCTGATAAAGGGATAAAAGATTTATCTGGTTTGGAATATGCTACAGAATTAAAAGACTTATCACTTAGTCAGAATGAGATTTCAGATATTACTCCAATTCAGGGATTAATAAAACTTACCCAATTATCTCTTTATAGGAATAATATTACCGATTTATCAGCACTGAAGAGATTGAAAAAACTTCGGTGGTTAATTCTTGATAATAACCATATTTCAGATTTGACACCTATTTCAAAATTGAAAAAACTTTGGTGGTTAAGTCTTGAAAACAACCATATTTCAGATTTGACACCTATTTCAAAGTTAAATCGATTACATATACTAACACTATCAAGGAATAATATCCGAGAAATATCACCAATTAGGAAACTAAAACAATTAACGTCAATTAACCTTGGACATAATGAGATTCAAGATATTACACCGATAATAAATTTAAATAATTTGAAAACACTCCGTCTTCGAGACAATCGTCTAACAGATATACCATCACTTCATAAACTCAAACAACTAAAAACACTAATACTGGATTTTAATAGAATCACCACTATATCTTCTCTTGGTAATTTACCAAATCTTGAGATTTTGTTGTTGTCAAATAATAAGATTCAAGACATTTCTGCCCTCGCTGGTTTGGTTCACTTAAAAAAATTAGAACTTAATCGAAACCAAATCAGAGACATCACTCCTCTAAGAGGACTCGTTAAGTTAGAGAAGTTAAACCTAAGCACCAATGAAATTGCTGACCTATCATCTCTCCGTAATTTATCCGAGTTAAACTACTTATATCTTGAGCGTAACAGGGTGATAGATCTTACCCCCATCAATCAACTAAAAAAACTTAAGAGACTTCATTTAAACTATAATTACATTATAGATATACAACCACTTTCCACACTAAAAAACATATCCGAAATAAATCTGAACAATAATGATATAAAGTCTATACAACCACTCACACATTTAAAAGAACTAAGTTACAGTTATGTTGACCATAATCCAATAGATGACATTAGTGTGCTTAGCGATATTAAAGATAGTGTTAGCTATCCATACGGACTTCGGAAAACAAATACTGAATCTAAGAAGGAATCCACACAGGAAATAATAGAACCAGTTGAATCTGATTTTATTCCTGATCCGAATTTAGCAGCAGCGATTACACGTCAACTGGGTTTAAGTTCAATTGATCTAATTACAAAAGAAAAACTGAAAGAACTTGAGACTCTTTCCGCTGTAGGACAGAATATAGTTGACTTGAGGGGTTTAGAGTATGCAACTGGATTAGTACGTTTAGACCTTGCCAACAATCAAATTACAGATATTTCTCCACTTAAAGGATTATCAGAATTGGAGAACATAATGTTCATGTATAATGATATTGAGGATCTCAAACCACTAAAGAATTTGACGGAGTTACGGCACTTATCTTTAGATGATAATCGAATAATTAACCTCAAACCGCTTTCAAACCTACCAAATATTACAACTTTAGGATTGGGTGGTAATAAGATACAAGACATTACACCCCTTGCTGGATTGAAGTCTCTTTTGACCCTACGTCTACGTAGACTTTTTGTCACAGACGATAATGAGGAAAATAGAGTTACTGATATATCTCCATTGAAAGAATTAGTGTACTTAATGGATTTGTCTATATGTGGTGGTGAAATTACTGATATTACACCATTGTCTGACTTGACGCAATTAAGGACATTAACAATTGATGGTAATAGTATAAAAGATCTAACACCGTTATCAAAGATGACATTCTTGACTACCTTGAAAATAGGTGAAAATCAGATTAGTGATATCTCTCCTCTTGCAGAATTGCAGGATCTAACCTCACTAACAATTAAAGGTAATCCAATTAGTGATCTTTCACCAATAACAAAATTAATACACCTTAATTCCTTAGATTTGCGTGATATTCTGATTAATGATCTCACGCCATTGACTCAATTGAAACATCTTGATACGTTATATCTCAGTGCGGATAAAATTTCAGATATTACTCCTATCAGTGAATTAAGTCGATTGAATAAGTTAGAACTTATTGAATGTAAAATTGATGATTTAACTCCACTTGAAAGTTTGTCCCGTCTCTCATCATTAGCATTAAATGGAAATCAAATTTCTCAAATTACACAATTAGGGGCTATTTTATCTAATATGAAACGTCTTTCATCGTTAAATTTAAATGATAATCAAGTAGAAGATTTCAGTCCACTTTCAAATTTAAGCCATTTAAGTCGTTTAGTTCTTAGTAAGAATAATATTGAAGATATTAGTCCGATAGTTGATATAAAGAAACTTAAGTGGTTGTTTATATCGGATAACAAAATAAAGGATGTGAGTATTATTGAAAGAATTAGGCAGTTGGAAACTCTACATATCAAGAACAACCCAATACAGGATATTTCACCTATCCAAAATCTTCGAAAACAGCAACCCAATTTAAATCTGGATATTACATTGGATCCATAGAAAGGTCATCTAAAGGAATTATAGTGAACAATAAAATTAAAACAACATTCTCTATTGGCTCAACTTTCGTTCGCGTCCCACACCTCTTCTATAGGAGCGACCTCCTGGTCGCGATAGGGAGGGAACTCCTACAAGTAAAGTGTCTAATTATAGTAGATCTTAGAATTAAAAATACATTTTAACAAAATCAGTATACCTCTGTCGTAGGGGCGAGGTTCCCTCGCCCGTTGAAGAATGTCTCATTATAGTAAACATTGAAAATAATACCGTTTCTGAGAAGTAAAGTCTCTTTAATGTAGCACAAACTTTATGAAGATTATAATAGACCTTAGAATT